>CAZXBE010000183.1:0-3823 GCA_964638565.1 uncultured Chitinophagaceae bacterium | reverse complement strand
TAACATTCGGGATAACATTCGGGATAACATTCGGGATAACATTGGGGATAACATTTGGGCTAACATTTGGGATAACATTCGGGATAACATTGGGGATAACATTCGGGCTAACATTGGGGATATAAAACAATTAAAATATTTCACAACCTCATCTTACGGGAATATCGGTGATTATGGATGGGTAGCATGGATAGACTATTTTATTCAAAATGATTTAATAAAAACAGAGAAAAAGGAAGATTTTAAGTGTTTTAAAAATTTACTTCTGTCGGGAGTATTTGACATGATACAATTAGATGGGATCTGTTTTGTTTCAGATATGCCTACATTAATACAGCAAGATTCATCAAACAGGCTTCATAATGTTAATGGTAGTGCGATTTTATTTAAAGATGAATATTGTCAATACTATATTCACGGAGTAAGTATCAAAAAAAATACATACGAGTTACTGGATCGTAAAGAGTTCACTTTTGAAATGTGGGTTAAAGAAGAAAATGAGGAGATAAAATCAGCAATACTTTCTTTTATGGAAGAAAGATGGGGATCAGAGTATTTATTCAGGTTTATTTCTGATAACTTAAAAGAGGTAGACGCTTTCGTTGATGAAAAAAGGAAACAATTTTTAGGCGGTACAACTGGCGGTATGAACATTGGCGTATATACCTTATTCAAAGGAGAATTGAATAATATAAAACTAGCTTTTGTTAGATGTTATTGCCCATCAACAGACAGGGTGTTTTTCTTGTGTGTATCTCCTGAACATAGAACAGCTATGAATGCAATAGCTAGTTTGTATCGTGTGCCTAATAAATTAAAATCAGAGATAAAATATATCAACAGGCAGGGTGAAAGGTTTACAACTGTATTTACTGATAAAGGAAATAAATTACTTGAATCTTTAAGTAAAGAAGATATATCTGACTTGGTTCACATTTCAGGTAATGAATACTTTGAAAAAATGCAATACGAATTTTAAACATTAAACAAAAATAAAAATGAAAACAACAGTAGAAAAAAAAGTAAACATTGCTCCAAGTAGCACACATGGCCATTTTATTGAAGGCGCAAATCAGGTTGTTAATCTTGATTTAGTAAATGAAACATTTCTCGTAAAAGGAGAATCAGAGTTAACAACAAATAATCACACAACTATAAAGTTGAAAGAGGATTGTTTGATTACTTGCCAAACAGTTTACGACCCATTTACTGGTGCATTTAACAAATCAAGAGATTAAAAATAATCCGTACCCTTAAACTCTCCACCCATGACAATATACATCCCCGTTCCTGTAAGTAATCAATTAAAATTTATATAGTATGCAAAATTTAGAAAAAATTAAAGAATTACGCAGAAATGCAAACAACATTTACGACTTGTTTAATGTAAAAATTCCTAAGTGGGAAAAAGATAAAAGGCACTACGATAAAACAGGTTGGGGATTTAATCAGGATAACCGATTTAACGCTTGTCAGGCTGTATCAATTTCTTTTTCATCTCACATGGGAACTTATGGAGATAGCGGTTGTTCAAAACAATGTGATTTGGATAAGGATATTTTTCAGAACCATTTGATTAAATACCTAAACGCAAACGTTTCTGATATAATGCTGGCTGTTGCTAAATCAATAGAAAAGGAAGCATTAGGCCTTAAAGAGAAAGCGGAATCTGAATTGAATGAACAGCTAGAAAAATTAAAGGAACTCGAAACGATAGCATAATTCCCCACTGGTTAAAGCCCTATGAAGTCAGCGAAGATAGACTACAGGAATTTTTAAACAGTAACAATAAAAAGTAAAATCATGGGAATAATTGAAGGTAATAAGCTAATAGCTGAATTTATGGGTTACGAGGATTTTAAACAAACGGGTGCAGTAATGAAAGATGCATCTATGAAATTTGTGCTGTGCTACGATTCTGTATGGTCAGAAATGATGCCAGTGGTAGAAAAGATTGAAGAAATAAAAACAAATGATTGGCAAAATTACGGTGATTTTTATGTAACGATACAGCATTGTAATTGTAGAATACACAAGTTGCATAGCAGGCCCGTTGCAGAGGGTGATGGTGATACCAAGATAGAAGGAGTTTTTGAGGCAGTAGTTAAATTCATCCAATGGTATAACACCCAAACCAAATAAACCAAAAATCATGGAAACATTATCACCACGTAAGGCAGGTACAGAAAGCATTAAGCTAAACAAAGAAGTTGTAAACAAAGTACGAAAGTCTAAAAAAAAGACAGGAGTACCAATAGGTAAATTTTTTGAACAAGCAGCGGAAGAAAAACTTAACAAAAAATGTGAACACTATTTTGTTTCCTCTGTAGCATACAAAGGTGCTAAAATTTGTGCAAAATGTGGTATCTATAAATAACCACTCACTACTAACACATAAAAAATAAGTTATGAAACAAGAGACACTACAATTAACAGCAGGTAATAATAGAGGAGATAGAAGGGAATTAGATTTTTACCCAACACCTGAAAATGTAACGGTTGCTCTAATGGATTTTTTGAATCTACCCAAAGACTGGGCGGTATGGGAATGCGCCGTTTATTACTGAACTTGAAAAATGATATACAGATGAATAACTTAATACAGATGCCTGAAGCCGGTCAAGCCGGGAATGGCGCAAAACCATTTGTTGGCTTTTCGTGCCGGGTGTTATCATGGCTCCTTCACCATGCGAACAGGGAAGGACGTAATGAATATTTCTATAAAATCAAAAATCGGTTGTTGTCAAAGTTTGGCAACTTTATTGGTTACGATGTGCAATTTATTGAGGGTAAAAAATGCCACTCATGTAATGGCTCCGGTGTCTATCATGGTTACGGGTGGGATGGTGATTATTACGACTATTGCTATAGATGCCACAATGGTTGGTATAAGCGACCTGTATGGAATATTTTACAACGGGTTCAATTCGGCAAATATATTTTTCACCAGCCTTACCAAAGGGCATATACAAAGCCTGAAATAAGCACTCCAATTATTGAAGGATACATAGATCACAATAGGTCAAAGCATGGAAAATTTGCCTTAACGGTTCTATTTCTCCTTTACGAAAAAGGGTATATAAAACGTTGGTACAAGTCTGCCGGTATTGGATGGAAATCTTATTGGTGGCAACCGAGAAACTGGCTGTATAATATTGTTCATATTATTAAACATGGTAGAAACTCAATACCATTTAATGATACCAGGCGACAGATGAAATCGATAATGAGCAAGTATAAGCCTGTCAAACAAGTAAGCTATGAATCGGACGACTTGCCATTTTGAAAGACTGGTAGGCATGGAAGCCAACGTCAAATGCTTGCTGTCAGTGCAGGCAATAGAATTACTAATGTTCAAAATTTATTCAAATGCAAAATAGAAAAAAGAAACTCGAATTTACCCCGTTCAGCCAAGCTGACGTAAATGCTTTGTTAGCTGCTGTGCCTTCGTCTGATGGGAAAATTAGAGCCTACAAAGTGAATAGCTGGTTTGACAGGTCAAATAACAGCATACTGTATGGCATAGCTTGTCAGTCAAATGAAGGTACTTGGTTTAATATGTACGATGGCAAAAGGGCTATAATTTTTGATGACAAAAAGCTGGCTAATAAAGTCTGCCGACACTTTAAGAAGTCGTTGAGTGTCGCTGTGGCATAGCAGCTAACGTTAAAGGGCTTGGCGAAGTGCGGGCTTAACAGCACAAAAGTTTAATTGAAAGACAAAAGTTTATGATAAATACAGAAGATAAATTGAAAGACGAAACCCCGCATTTTGCCAAACCCGTGTTAGGCGTAGTGCCTTCCACGAAAGCTCTATCAATAGT
>CAZXBE010000182.1:0-3878 GCA_964638565.1 uncultured Chitinophagaceae bacterium | reverse complement strand
ATTGTTTTTTACAAGTCAAAAGGCTGCTACACTAATTTCTTAGTGCAACAGCCCCTTTTTATCTTAATCCATACTTGTCTAAAAATCCATTAATAGCTGTGCTTAATTCTTTGATTTGGTTTTTTAGAGTCCCCTTTTCGCCATCATCGGTAAATGTGATATTTGACTTATTCAGTTTTCTTGTTAAGCTCTTTACAAATCCTAAAGTCAATTTATAATTTTCTTTGCCTTCTTTATCAGTGTTTTAAGGTTCTTCATTTTCCCTTTTGTACTTCATCATTTTGTTATATGAGTTAATCTGGTTAGCCTCGCTTCTCATTCCTGCAATTTTTACAAGTTCCCTTTTGAGTAATTTGGGATTTGCTTTGTAGTCCTCTTTTATCATGTCTGGAAGCTTACTTATTAGAAGGGTTTCGCTTATCGTGTTTGCTGCCTTTGTGAATACCTGGGCAAGCTTTTCATTTGTATATTTGTATTTCTCTTTCAGACGTTAGAATGCCTCGGCCTCTTCTAAAGGTGTTAAATCCTGACGCAAAATGTTTTCAATTAGTGCGATTTTATCGGCTTCGTTGCCGTCAATACCGATAGCTGGAATTTCTTTCAGTCCGGCATTTTTGGCGGCTTGATATCCTCTTTCTCCTGCCACGATTATTTTTTGCCCAGTTTCATTAACGTAGTATATTATCGGCTGCAAAACTCCATACAGCTTTACTGATTCGGTAAGCACTGCAAGTGCCGTTTTATAAAATACTTTCTTGGTTGGTTTGAGTCGGGCTAAAACTCTTCTATCGGGGTTTGTAACTGCTCGTTTGCTGTTATTAACTCCATTTCGTAATTATTGTATTTTAATATACGTTGGCATCACTTGGCAATTACTAGATATATTATTCAAAGTGCAGGAATGACCCAAAGTATGTCACGGGTAGCTAAATGCATTGATAATGATCCGATGGAAGGATTTTGGGGAATCATAAAGAGAGAACGTTATTATAGTAAAAGATTTACCGACAGAGAAGCTATTGTTAAAATGATAGAGAATTACATTAGTTATTATAATAATTAATAATAAAAGATTACAACGAAACCTAGGTGTGCTTACTCCAATGGAAAAGCACGAAAGGTATTTACAAGCAGCATAAAAACTGCCAGCAGATAATCTACTGGCAGAAAATAATTATATTTTTTTAGTTGTCTACTTGACGGGGTGCAGTTCACACTACAGTTGGGGGTTTTTGTCTACTTTTAGCTTTTATAATGTTACAATATTATATGTTTCCAGCGCATTAGTAGAAGCCGTTAAATTCTTATTCGTCATATTTAAACAACATATTTAGAAAATCTACAAATGAGTTTGATACGAAGGAAAGTGCTTTTTCTGAAATTTCTTCTTCATGTTCCCAAAATACAATGGTGCATTTTGAATTCCTCCTAAAGTCAAAGCATATTAAATTATCTTCTGCATCTCTTGCAAAAGGTATTACTTTATCTGGCAATCTCTCATCACTAAACTCATAAGAATTCTGTATTTTATAAAAATTATTTATGCTCTCTATCCTTTCTCCTTTCTTAAACGAGTTTGTCAGAACATATGCGCCATTATTTTTTATGATAAAATCAACATATTCCTTTGGAAAAGCTATATTTAATTTTCCTTCCAACTCTTTAACTAAGTTAATACCAATAACTTCTCCACCTATTGTTTTAATGCTCATAACTAAAAACTCCTTTAACATCTTTATTTTTAATACATAATAATTTACTGGATTTTTAATTACCTGGTCCCCAAATACTAAATCCACCTATATGAGACGCGACTTCATGGTATTTTTTCAAAACTAATTGCATAACTCCTGAATCTTGATGGTGATGCCAGGTAAATCTTTCAGGAACTAACCCATTCTCAAACAGTTCAAGTTCTGATTCTGTAAACATATTTCGTATGTTTATATCTCCTAAAGCCTTTTGATATAAATCTTGACTAGCTCTATAAAAATGTGTAGTTCTTGACTGTAGAAAATCTGCAGCATCCAAAGTCATTGTATATAAACTATCAAAAACAGGAAAACCTTTTGCATCATAAACAATTTCAAATATTTCACCTGTTTTTGTTGATAATTTGTATAAAACCGAACCATCAGAACGCACAGTATACTTAACTAAATATTTAATAGGTCTGAGCATTCCTTTGGTATTATTAATGATTTTTATGTATTCCTCTGTACAATCATTATGCACCAAGAGCCCTTCACTACCTACAAAATAAGTATGGAACTCATCAACATTAAGGTTATATATACTTTCTGGCTGCTCCAATTCCTCAAGGCTGGTTGATAACAGTGTTTTAAGTTCACCCTTGGAGTTTACTATCTGGTCACCGGACTCCAAATTCCTTGCTGCCTTCCACCATCCACTGCCTGTAAAGAATAGATGGGACGCAGTTGTTTTTATCTCCTCGTCCTCTAGTTTTAAATGTATAAACTCGTATGTAGGATAGAGCTTTAAACCCTATACTAAAAGCCCTAAAATCCGTTTTAACCTATCTTTTTGCTCTAGTAGTAAAAATGGTTGCAGGCGAAAATCAGAAGTCATTGTAGTAAAAAGTTTCATAGTTTAATCCTTGATATACTTGAAAAGAAAAACCCCGAAGCTATATTGCTACAGTCTCGGGGTCTGCTCAAAATAACAAACTTAAATATCAACTATTTCTTTTGAAACTGTTTTCCACCTATTTTCAATTACTATGAACTCTCGCACTTCCACCTTTACTGCTTTAGACTTTTCAATCATTTCATTTTGACTATCAAGATACCTTTTCATAATTTTAGTTCCACCATGCTCAAAATTTCCATTAAGTATTTCTATAGTTGGGTCAACATCTTTAGGAGGCTTTTTCATTAATTCATGTGCCACAATATCCATTCCTGTTACTTCTCTGAACCTTTGCTGAATCTTACGATTCTCAGAATTGTCATAATCAAATATATCCTTGTAGAGCAGTATCCTTCTTGCCCCGTTCTCAAGTTGTACATTTTCAAATCCATCTTTAAATGATTCGATTGCAGTTTCAGATATGTAATTATAATAATCTTTCCCAAACCACATTGCCCAGCAAGAGCCAAACCATAAATCATCCACCATATGAGAATGACCAGCATTCTGTTCTATATCTACAATCATCTGCTCCTTAAAATATGGGTGAGGAATCAATTTTAAATGCTCATAAGGTTGATTCTTGGCTTTGATATACTCTAAATCATCCATGTTCTGCCATGTAATGTCATTATAGTGACAAGCAAATGCAACATATGCAAGGTCTTTGTTAAAAACCTCATCAATTAAGCTGAATAATTGAGTTTTATTCTGTAAAAATTTCTCAACACTAAATGAAAAACTTACAAGATAACTATTATCCTTTTTCGGCAAGCGAAAATCGTATTGATTATCATATGCTTCAAAGATAAATCTGTTTTCAGTTTTTAGCAAATCATTAAGAGTCTTATCAAATTTTTCTTCTGTAAAACTCAACTCTTTTGCTGGTTTGTTGCCCACTTTATACCTAATATTCTTGAAGTCGATTAAATTCAATGCTATGAACCCATTTAACACCTTATAGTCAAAACAATCTTTCTTTAAAATAATCTTTAGAGTAATTGTATTTTCCATTGCTAAAACTCCTTTATTATTAATTCAATAGCGTTGTCATAGGTTTCACGAATATAGTCCATTAATCTGCTTTTAGCAACATTTCCAATTGTTCCTACTGGCACCCTGACATCAAGAAGTTTCTTTGCTACTATAGTACCATCAGCTAATGTCACTCTGCCCAAATCATACAAATCGTCTATGTAACCCTTTATTGCATTGTATCCACCATCAGC
>CAZXBE010000181.1:0-3894 GCA_964638565.1 uncultured Chitinophagaceae bacterium | reverse complement strand
AAAGTTTAATATGTTTGTTTGTTTTAGTTGTCGGTTTGTAAAATTGCCACCAACGCCCAAATTTACGCAATGCGTAAATCTAACCATCTATTATTGCGTTTATCTTTCCAAATTAGGTAGTTTTACGCATGAAAAAAATTGAAGCACACCTCATACAAGCTTTTATAAAACATATGCAAATTTTACGTTATCGACATAACTCTATACAAACCTATAAAAGTGCTATGGTTGTTTTCTTATCCGATTTCTATCCCACAAAAGCACATAACGTAACAGAAAAAAGAATAGAAAACTATATTCATTATAAAATAACACATCAAAAAATATCTTTTTCTTACCAAAAACATTTACTAGGAGCGATCACACTTTTTTATAGAGAGGTGATAGGCAGAACACTGCACATTAAACATCTGTACCCCAAACGAACAGAACGAGTACTACCCACCATACTATCTGTTACAGAAGTAAAAAAGATTATTGATTCCATTCACAATCTAAAACAAAAGGCTATCATTAGTACCATCTATAGTGCTGGCTTGCGATTGAGCGAGGCAATACATCTCAAAAAAACAGATATCAATTCTGCAAGAATGCTTATACATATTAGAAATGCCAAAGGCGCTAAAGACAGAGAGGTAATGCTTTCTGAAAAATTATTAACGCTATTGCGAACATATTTTTTACAGTATCGCCCTAAGCTATGGCTTTTTGAGGGACAAACAAAAGGGAAATATTCTGCAAGAAGCATACAAAACATTTTTAAACATGCGCTGGCTAAAACAAATATTTCTAAATCAGCATCTATACATACGCTACGACACAGCTTTGCTACACATCTACTAGAAAAAGGAATTGATATTCGCATTATACAAGAATTATTAGGGCATGCTTCTATCAAAACCACCCAGCTATATACGCATGTTGCACATACTATCTATCAAAAAATAAAAAGTCCTGCGGAGGATATATTGTAAAAAAATACATTAACCTAATTCCTCCTTCAAAAACTTAGCCGTATGGCTTTGTTTATTCAACGCTACTTTTTCAGGCGTGCCTTCTGCTATAATATAACCTCCGGCGTCACCACCTTCGGGGCCAAGGTCAATAATGTAATCGGCTACTTTAATAATATCTAGATTATGTTCGATAACTAATACAGTGTTGCCTCTATCTACTAATTTATTGAGTACTTGTATGAGATGATGAATATCTTCAAAATGCAAACCCGTAGTCGGTTCATCTAAAATATACAATGTTTTCCCGGTATCTTTTTTAGCTAATTCAGTAGATAGTTTAACACGTTGTGCTTCTCCACCACTCAGCGTTACGGCCGATTGCCCGAGTGTGATATATCCTAACCCTACTTCTTGTAAAACTTTTATTTTTCTATATAAATAAGGGATATTTGAAAAAAAGTCTACGGCTTCATCCACCGTCATATCTAATACATCGCTAATGGATTTCCCTTTATAACGAATTTCTAGCGTTTCTCTATTATATCGACGACCATTGCATTTTTCGCAATGCACATATACATCGGGTAAAAAATTCATTTCAATTACCCGCATACCGCCGCCTTCGCAAACATCGCAGCGTCCGCCTTTTACGTTAAATGAAAATCGACCTGGCCCATATCCTCTTATTTTGGCTTCGGGGATGGATGCGAACAATTGTCGAATGTCGTTAAAAAATCCACAATAGGTTGCTGGATTGCTTCGAGGTGTTCGTCCTATAGGGCTTTGATCAATTTCAATAACTTTATCCACATATTCTAAGCCGGTTATAGTTTTGTATGGTAACGGTTGTATTTTAGAATGATAGCAATGGTTGCTTAGAATAGGATAGAGTGTTTCGTTGATAAGAGTAGATTTTCCACTACCACTTACACCGGTTACACCAATGAATGTACCTAAAGGAAATTTTACCGTAATATTTTTAAGATTATTACCTGTAGCGCCTTTGAGCTCAACATAATTACCGTTTCCTTTTTTGCGTTGTGGAGGAATGGCAATGGAATGATTGCCGTTTAAGTAAGAAGAAGTAAGGGTATTTAATTTTAATAAATCTTTAGGCGTTCCTTGTGCCACAATTTGTCCGCCGTGTTTACCTGCTTTGGGGCCTACATCAATTAAATAATCTGCAGCGAGCATAATATCTTTATCATGTTCTACTACAATAATGCTGTTACCAATATCTCTTAACTGTTTAAGTGCTTCAATTAATCGATGATTATCTCGCTGGTGTAAACCGATGGAAGGTTCATCTAAAATATAGGCAATGCCTTGTAGCTGGCTACCTATTTGTGTAGCTAAACGAATACGCTGAGCTTCTCCTCCACTCAATGTTTTAGAAGGTCTATTTAAAGTGAGATAGGTTAATCCCACATCTAATAAAAATTGCAAGCGTTCTTTAATTTCTTTGATAATGTCTTTTGCAATGATGTTTTGTTTGTTGGTTAAATGTTTTTCAATAGTATTAAACCATTGTAATAATTTATCCAAATTCATTAAGCCCAATTCTGCAATATTTTTTTGATTGATTTTAAACCAAAGGCTTTCTTTTTTTAAACGACTTCCATTACAGCTTTCGCAGGTTTGTAATTGCATAAACGACTCTGCCCAACTGCGTACAGCATCGGATGGTGATGCAGCAAATCTTCTGGCTAACATGGGTATTATGCCTTCAAATGCTTCATTATCAAAGCTTTCAGAAAATGTATCAAAATTAAAATGTGTTTCTGTTGATCCATTTTCATTGCCATATAAAATAAGATTAAGTGCTTTGGGCGATAATTTATTGATGGGTGTCGTCAAACTTATTTTGTATTTGCGAGCCCATTGTTCTACTTGCTTGTAGGACTGTGCTTCTCGCTGTTCACCTAGAGGGGCAATGCCGCCAGCTTGTATGCTTAATGTATGGTCAGGCATTACAGCATCCATGTTTACTTGATACATTGTTCCCAATCCTTTACAAATAGGACATGCGCCATAAGGCGAATTGAATGAAAAACTGTTGGGCGATGGCTCTTCGTACGATAAGCCCGTTTTGCTACACATGAGTTGTTTGGAGTACGTAGCAATAGGATCTGATGTGTTTTTCTTGTTATCTGTTAAAGTGCTTATGAACATTAATCCTTTTCCTATTTGCAAACTTTTTTGTACACTTTGGCTTAAACGTACTTTCATATCATTGGTTACGGGTAGGCGATCTATAACTACTTCTATGTCGTGGATTTTATAACGATCTACTTGTAGCTTAGGTGTAAGATCAACTACATCACCATCAATCCTAACTTTTAAAAATCCTTTTTTACGAATGTCTTCAAACAGTTCTCTGTAGTGCCCTTTACGGCCTCTTACCAACGGAGCTAATAGCGTTATATTTTGATTTTTATATTTTGAAAAGATATCTTTTATAATTTCTTCCTCACTAAATTTTACCATTTTTTTTCCGGTATTGTAACTGTATGCTTCGCCAATACGGGCAAATAATAACCGTAAAAAATCATACACTTCGGTAATGGTACCTACAGTGGAACGAGGATTTTTATTGGTGGTTTTTTGTTCAATGGAAATAACAGGTGAAAGGCCTGTAATCTTATCTACATCTGGCCTTTCCATATCACCCATAAATTGGCGAGCATAGGTGCCGAATGTTTCCATATAACGTCGTTGTCCTTCTGCATAAATGGTGTCGAATGCTAAGGATGATTTTCCACTTCCGCTAATACCAGTAATAACAACTAACTGGTTTTTGGGAATATTGATATCAATATTTTTTAGGTTGTGTACTCGAGCACCGTATACTTCAATGTTATCAATATTATTCACAGATATTTATTTGGTTGTGTTACAAAATGTATGATGAATAAAAAGCAGTAGGGCATTAACTTTG
>CAZXBE010000180.1:0-3914 GCA_964638565.1 uncultured Chitinophagaceae bacterium | reverse complement strand
ATAACAAAGCGGTGGCACATTATGGTGCTATGAATTTAAAAGCAGGCCATATCGAATTTGATCAAACAAAACAATTACTAAAAGCATACGCTACAAAAGATACAAGTGGCAAAATTATTGATAGACCTGTAATTACACAAGATGATATTAATTCTCAAAGTGATACTATCTATTATAATATGGCTTCACAAAAGGGGCTCACTAAAAGTACCTATACCAAACAAGGAGAGATGTTTGTATACGGGGAACGCATTAAACGAGTAAGTGAGAATACTTATTTTGCCTATCGTGCTCGATTCACTACTTGTAATTTGGATACACCTCATTTTGCTTTTCGCACAAAAAAGCTTAAGCTAATTAATCAGAAAATAGCCGTTTCTGGTCCTGCCTTTCCTGAGTTTGAAGGAGTGCCTATCCCCATTGCTATCCCTTTTGGTTTTTATCCTCTAAATAGAGGTCGCCACTCCGGTTTGTTAGCACCACAATTTGCTAGAAGCGAACAATTGGGCTTGGGACTAGAGGGATTAGGCTATTATAAAGTCCTTAATGAACATATTGATTTATTGGTGCGAACAAATATTTATTCTTATGGTAGTTGGGATGTATTTCTTACCCCCACTTATCGAAAGCGCTATCGCTATCAAGGAAGCTTTTCCTTTGATGTCCAAAATAGGAAAGTGAGTTTTAAGGGAGACCCAGATTACTCAAAAACGAGTACATACAGAGTAGCATGGACCCACAGCCAGGACAATAAAGCAAGGCCAGGAACTTCTTTTTCTGCTAATGTGAATTTTAGTAGTACAAAATTTAATTCTTCTGTTGCCAATAACGTTAATCAAAATTTTCAAAATACTCAAACCTCCTCTGTTGCGTATTCTAAAAATTGGGATGGTAAATATAATTTATCACTCAACTTCAATCATTATCAAGATAATAAGCAACGTCTTGTTAACCTTACACTGCCTAATGCCAGTTTTAGCGTTGTTACATTCTATCCGTTTCAAAAAAAGGAACAAATAGGAAATCCTAAGTGGTACGAAAAATTAGGTATTGGATATATCGGGAATTTTAAAAATGCTATTTCTTTTTACGACACAGCTTTTTCACTACGTCAAGTGTTGGATACCTTAACTTGGGGTGCAACACATAATATCCCTCTTACACTATCATTGCCACCCCTTGGAGCTATTAATATAACTCCAGGTATTACTTATTCAGAAACATGGTATGATAGAAAAACACTTCGTTCTTGGAACCCTGTACTTAAAACTGTACATATTGAAACACAAAAAGGGCTATACATCGCTCAAAATGTAGGATTTACACTGAACGCAAATTCTGCTATATTTGGGGTGTTTAATGTAAACGCTACAAAGCCTGGTATTGTTGCTATACGTCATGTTATACGACCGAGTATGGGCATTAATTATTCTCCAAGTTTAACAAAGCGGTTTTATCAAACAATTCAAGTAGATCCCTTAGGAAACAAGCAAAAATTTTCTTTTTTTGACGGTACGTTTTCAGATCAAGATTTTGGTGGAATGTCTTTTGGCTTGGACAATAATTTAGAAATGAAATGGCGTACCAAAAAGGATACAGGGGATGCTGCTATCAAAAAAATTAAATTGATAGATGGTTTTGGGTTTAATGGTTCGTATAATTTTTTGGCTGATTCCTTTAAATTATCATCAATTAGTTTATACGCCAGAACTCAATTATTTGACAAGGTTAATATTACAGCAGGGGCCACGCTAGATCCATATGCAACTAATCAATTTGGTAATAGAATTAATCATTTAGCATGGTATCAAAAGAAATTTAGTTTAGGCACTATCACTGATGGAAATGTCTCCATTAATGCGTCATTTCAAAACAATCAAGGTGAAAAGAAAAAAACAAATACGTCTTATAACCCTAATGATTATGTTACACCCGATGAGCAAAATAGACAGTTAGACTATATACGTAAAAATCCTGCTGAATTTGCCGATTTTAATACGCCTTGGACACTAAATACTACTTTTTCAATGAGTTTTTCTCGTTTGAAGGCTCCAGATAATAGCAAGTTTGTTACTCAATTTAATACCACCCTTTCTTTAAATGGAGATATTAATTTAACCCCAAAATGGAAAATGGGTGGTAGTTCTTTTGTAGATTTAAAAACACGAAAAATACAATCTTTAGAATTATTTATCAGTCGAGAATTACATTGTTGGCAGATGTCTATCAACATAACACCTATAGGACCTAATAAGTATTTCAGTATTAATATAAGCCCAAAATCAGGGCTGCTACGTGATCTTCGAATTAATCGAACCAGGTATTTTTATAGTGGCAATCAATAATTATTTAAAGTGTATGTAATGTGTTTGCATTATTTCATATACATCACCTTTTAGTATTTCTACATCTGTATAATTTTTTGTTTCTAATGGTGTCAAAAAATGTATTTCAAGTATTTGAGGCCAGAGATAAAGAAACTTATTTACAGGTAATGTTTTTTTACTATTAAAAATTAAACAGGGTATGATCTTTTTTTGAGTTACCATAGCTAGCTTAAAAGCGCCGCTAAAAAAGGGTTTTAAAGGATAATCTGTTCTATTGCGAGCTCCTTCTGGGTAAATACACATGTGTATTCCACTCATTAAAGTAGCTTTCATCAATTCCATACTTTCTTTTCTACTTTCTATATTTTTTCTGTCAACCAAAATAGATCCCCTTTTATAGATCCATCCAAATAAAGGTATTTTAGCAAAAGATTTTTTAGCAATTGTTTTATTAGCACTAGGAATAAAAGGGGTGGTTAATGTAATATCTATTAAAGAATTATGATTACATACCACAACATATACTTCTTTTTTTTCAAAATACGCTCTGCCCTTGATTCTTAGTCGACATCCTATTAACGTTAGAAATACGTGCATCCAAATTTTAGATATGCGCCTAAAAATTTCTACTCCTTTAGGGTCAGGTATAAAATAGGTTATAAGAATGGGAATAATTACTATCAACATTGTAATTATAAAACTACAAATGCCCCATAAAGCCCAGATTCGAGCAAAAATATTTTTTAATGTCTTCATTAATATTCTATATGAAATGCTAAGAAAGTTTCCAATCAATAGGAGATTTACCTTCTTTCATCAATAGTTCATTGGTTTTAGAAAAATGTTTACATCCAAAAAAACCCTTATCAACACTAAAGGGGGAAGGATGTGCTGCTTTTAATACATGATGTTTGGTTTCATTAATAAGTGCTTGCTTTTCTTGGGCAAAACGGCCCCATAATAAAAACACGATGCCTTTTTTTTGTTCGGATACAATACGAATAACAGCATCTGTAAACTGCATCCAACCTATTTTAGCATGACTAGCGGCTTCTCTGGCCCGAACAGTTAAAACAGCATTTAACAATAATACACCCTGTGTTGCCCAATGGGTTAAATCGCCTGTATTAGGGATATTCATACCAATATCCATATTCAATTCTTTAAAAATATTAACCAATGATGGTGGTGGGGCTATACCTTTTGGTACAGAAAAGCTAAGCCCGTGAGCTTGCCCTGGACCATGGTATGGGTCTTGGCCAAGGATAACAACTTGAACATCGTCGAAGGGTGTTTGCGCAAATGCGTTAAAGATAAGTCCTCCAAGAGGATAAATTATTTTCCCGGCTGCTTTTTCTGTTTTTAAAAAAGTAACGATTTGTTGAAAATATGGCTTAGTAAACTCATGTTGTAGAACTTTTTTCCAACTAGATTCTATTTGTATATCCATTACTGATGGGTTTGGAATGATTGCAGAAAAAATTTACTTTTGCACTGTTAAAGATAGTGGCACAAAGTCAATATTAAAAAATAGTTTAGATCCCGTAGCTCAGTTGGATAGAGCAACTGCCTTCTAAGCAGTAGGTC
>CAZXBE010000179.1:0-3915 GCA_964638565.1 uncultured Chitinophagaceae bacterium | reverse complement strand
GTTTTATTTCAAATGCTGACATTTGAACATTATCAATATCTATTTCAATAAATGGCTTTTGCATTGATACCTATTATAGACTTTTGAGTCTTCTTAACTATTATAAAAAATATTACTATAATTCAAAGGGTATATGATAATTCTCTGTTTGTAAGACATGATCTATATCTAATGATATATCAAATCTCTGTTTTAAATAACTACCATTATTATATGGGTCTTGGAAATATATCTTTTTTAATTTTTTCATAGATTTAAAGATTTCATTATCAATTTTTCTATTAAAAAATGGAAATGAATATCCTATTATAACAAGTACTTCTGTATTCTCTGCTATTTTTTTAGCAATAGATAACCGATTTTCAATAAATGTTCTTTTACCATCTTCGGGATCAGTTTCCCATGCAAAAGATAATAATTTTTCGCTATTTAGATTTAATATTGCCTGTGTATCCGTCTCGGCAATTTGTTCTGCAAAATTTCTTTTACAATAGTTATATCCAGCAACTCCATTTAAATGTAATAGAAAAGGTACACCTTCATATCTATTTCCATCTTGTCCTTCTTCACAGTTCGGCCAACAAGTGAAACCTTTTATTATATCATTTTCTACTGAATTGAAAGGTTTTAATTTATTAGCTGCTATCTCAATTTGTCTGTCATAATTCCAAGATAAAACTTTAATATTTTCAGGTACTCGATTATCCTGAGCAATTGTAGTTAAAAAGGTGAGTGCTCTGTAATCAAAAGCATTTTTTTGATTTTGTTTATATGTGAAATAAACTATAATTAAATTTTTTACAACTTTATACTTTTGATAATCCTTTGTTTCAAGCAAGAATTTAGCATACAAATCAGGTGTTCCAAATTCAATACATTTATTAGTAACTTCTGCGAGAAGCATTTTTTCATCACTACTAAATTTGGAATTAAATACTACTAACTCTTGTACAAAAGTGTTTAACTCTTGACTTAATCCACAAATATTATTATTTGTATTTTTTTTAATTAATGGCAGAGCGTTAGCGCTTGCTCCTGCACCAATTAAATATGTAATATTTGGCACTTTTTTTAGTTTATTATAAAAACAAACTTATTAATCTTTTTTAAAAGCTATTAATGCTTTAGTTACTTCTTTTTTGCTTTCATCTTCAAAACCTGCTAAATAATTTTGGGTAGTTTGTACATTAGTATGGCCTAAAGCTTCACTAATAAAAGATACACTTGCTCCACTTCTTTGTAGAATTGTAGCAAAGCTATGTCTGGCTGCATAAGTAGTAACATCATTTTCAATACCTAACTCACTGACAATGGAATTCATGTGATCGTTTATTAGTCGGGTAAACTGTTTTATTAGCTGTCTTTCCCGATCTGAAGTTAGCCCTTTTGAAAGGATAGGAAATATATAGGCGTTCTCGTCTCCACTAACATGCCCCCATTTATTAATAATACGCTTAATATCCTCTGTTAAAGGTATTCGAATAGGCTCAACTTTTCTCTTTGTTCTGGCTGTTTTAGCTCGCTCAAATTCTAATACTTTGCCTTTAATATTTTTATGTTTAAGTAAGCACATATCTTTTACATTCATACCATTGCATAAATACATAAATAACCAAAAATCCTTTGCCATCTGTACATTTTTATGTGTTCCTTTTTCAGGTTTATAGTAATAGATGGCTGCAATATCTTTTAAAGTAAGTGCTTTTTTAATGTTATTAGCTGTAGGGATTTCATATTTCTTTTTGCCAAAGGGGTAGAAGTCTTTAGTTAGCACGCCCTCAGCTATAGCATTATTGAAAATTGTACGTAAGGAGCGTAAATAAATACCTACTGTAGTAATACTATTACCTTCCTCTAACATCCACTTTTCGTATTTGCGTAAGAATTCAGGGGTAACCTCAGCAAACTTGGCATTAGAGGCAAAGTTATTTAGACTGTTTTGCGCACATTCATACGAAACGGCAGTACCTATTCTTTCTTCTCCCTTTAACTCTGTAATATATTCTCCAAAAGCAGCATAAATAGTGTCTTTTACGCCCCTATTGGATAAATATCTTTTTTCAAAAGCAAGCCATGTAAAATCCGGTAGCTCCTTAATAATATCAGCTGCTCTTTTTTCATAAGCTTGCATTTGTAAGGCAAAAACTTTAAACCCATTACGAGGTTTATCTCCCATTGCTTTCTCAAAATCTTCAACAGTTAAGCTTAAAGGAGTAGGGTAATATTTCTTTTTACGTTCAAAAGTTACTCGTATAGAAATGGCACATAACCCATCAACTTTAGGATGGTATTTATCAATAAAGATAGAAGTAGTTGCTTTTGAAGAACCCATATTGTAGTATAGAATAAGATCAAATATACTCTTTTTTCGACACAACTCCGACACAAAGCTTATTTAATTATATTTTTAAGGGGATAGCAAATAAACTTTTAATATCATTTAAATTAAATACTGTTAAGGTTTATATGGATATTTAGTAAAATTTCTTTTACTTTGTGTATAAGATGTAATAAGCAGAAAGTATGACTCATAATCAGGGGGTCCCTGGTTCAAGCCCAGGTGGGCCCACAAGGCGAAGCTTAATGCTTCGCCTTTTTTTAAAGAATGAATTCGGCTAGAAAATCCAGCCTAGTAGCAAGCATACTAGAGGAATAATAGGGGGCGGAATTTTTGTGTATGTTAGTAAAGTAAAGGTTCCTATAATTACACCGACGTTTAAAAAACCAATGGTGTTAAAATTAATTAAGGATATATCATGTAGCAAAAACACAAAAGATCCTAACATTATTCCCACTACCGCAGCATTAATTCCTTCCAACGCCCTAAAAATAATGGCATATTTTTTAAGATTGTGCCATACTGGGTAAAAAAATAATACTAGTAGAACACTGGGTAAAAAAATACCTATTACTCCTATGGCACAGCCTAATAATTGTTTTAACATAGATTGATTGTGCATAGCCACACCACCCATATATGAAGCAATGGAAAAAACAGGCCCCGGAATAGCCCTTACGGCCCCTGCCCCTGTTAAAAAAGCTTCTTTTGTCATACAGCGTGATTTTTCTCGTACAACAAACTGTTCATACATTATTGGAATAAGTACATCTCCTCCGCCAAATACCATAGAACCAAAACGGTAAAAATTTTCAAATAAATTATATGATTTCTTGTTTTCCCATAATTGTTTATTTGCCATCGTACTTAAATATCCTGCAATAATAAAAATAAGCGCAAAGAGCCATATATTTCCCCATTTTATAGGTTTTGATTTTATTGCTATTTGTGGAATGCGCTTGTTGCTAAAATTTGTTATGGTACCACTTAGAACAATTAAAATAGGAAAAATAATAGGTTGTTTAAAGAAGAAAAAAGTAGCGAAACTGGTCACTATTAAAATTACCCAAGTAATAGGATTATGAATCGATGTTTTAAAAGTACGAAAAGCAGAGAATCCTAAAAAGCCAATAGCCATGGGTTGAATAAATTCAAGTAGATTTTGATGTTGAAAGGCAGTAGCATCAATATAGTCTGCCCCAAAAGACAATATGCCCATAATAATAGATGCTGGCAAAATCCAAATAAACAAGGTGGAGATAGCTAATAGTATGCCGCCCCGCTTGTATCCAATTAAGGTTAATACTTGTGTGGAGGAGGCGCCAGGTAATAATTGACAAAAAGCATTATACTCAAGTAGCTCAGATTCAGTAACATCTTTTCGTTTATGTACAAAATTTTTAAGCATCAGCCCCATATGGCCTTGTGGACCACCAAAGGCAGTTAAGCTATGCCAAAGGACCGCCTTCAAAAATGGTATATGGCGGAGTAGTGGTAACAAAATATATTGTTAATTATTTTTGGGTCAAGACTAGATAACTAAGGTAGTTTTATTATTTTCAAAAGTAAAGAATATA
>CAZXBE010000178.1:0-3988 GCA_964638565.1 uncultured Chitinophagaceae bacterium | reverse complement strand
GAGTTTAGGTATAATTATAGAAATGAAAATGTATATCAATTAGTATTAAAAATCTAAACACAATGATACCTAAGAACGAGCAATCCACACTAAAAATAAATCAATTAGATTTTATTCAAACAATTTAATATAATATCGCAAGCTTTTTGAATTTCTTCTTCGGTTATAGACAAAGGTGGTGCAATACGCAGGCATTGCGGTGCAAATAAAAACCAATCAGTAATCAATCCATTTTTAATACAAGCGTCAATCATTTTTTTATTGATATTGAAATTTTCAAATTCAATAGCCATCCATAATCCAGCAGATCGAACAGATTGAATAAATGGATGTTGCAATTGATCAATAAATAATTTTTCTTTTGTTTTTACTTCCTGTATCCAATTGGATTGTAGTAAAACCTGCATAGCAACCATACCTGCTGCACAACTTACAGGGTGTCCGCCAAATGTAGTAATATGGCCTAATACAGGGTTTTCTGTTAAGGATTGCATTATTTTTTGATCTGCAATAAAAGCACCTAAAGGCATTCCTCCGCCTAAAGCTTTTCCTAATAGTAAAATATCCGGCACAATATTAAATTGTTCAAACGCCCATAGAGAGCCTGTTCTGCCAAATCCGGCTTGTATTTCATCTAATATTAATACTACATTTTGTTCTGTACATTTTTGTCTAATGGCTTGTAACCATTTTGTATCAGGTTTCATAATGCCGCTTTCTGCTTGCACGGTTTCTAATATAACACAAGCTGTATTTTCATTAATACATTCTAGCATTGAATAGTCGTTATATCTCTCATGCCAAATGTTGGGTAGTAAAGGTCGAAAAGCATTACGCCAGTATTCGCTACCCATAACACTTAGAGCACCTTGTGTAGAGCCATGATAGCTATTATTAAACGCAATCATTTCTGTTCTATTGGTGAAACGCTTAGCCAGTTTGATAGCACCTTCTGTAGCTTCTGTACCAGAGTTTGTAAAGTATACAGCATTTAAACTTGATGGTAAATGTTGTGTAAGTAAGGTAGCGTACTGTACTTGAGGGCTTTCAATAAACTCACCATAAACCATTAGATGTAAGTATTGCGCCGCTTGTTCTTGAATAGCTTTTACTACTGTGGGATGGCAATGACCAACATTGCAAACGCTTATACCTGCTATTAAATCAATATATTCTTTTCCGCTTTTATCCCACAACTTACAATCTTGTGCTCTGGCTATTTCTAAACCAAGCGGATTGGGAGATGTTTGTGCAATATGGCTTAAAAAAAGTTGACGCTCATTCATTTTACATTAATGCTCTACCGATGGTTTCATAATAAGTTAGTGCAAATATGAGCACAATTTTCCATTGTTGCGTGGTGCGCAATAATTTAGACTTACTCAGACAAGTGATTTGTAATGTTTATCTTTGATCCTGTGTCTACTTTTATAGATAAAGGGTGATGCGTAATCGTTTATAACGTACCATTTTCAATGTTTAATATTTCTCACATATGAGCTTTTTCAATAGACTATTAGGCAAAAAACAAAAAGAAACTTTAGATAAGGGCTTAGAAAAAACTCGAAAAGGTTTTTTTGCCAAAATCACAAAGGCTATTATAGGTAAAAGTACAGTGGATAATGAGGTGTTAGACAATGTGGAAGAAGCGCTTATAACGGCTGATGTGGGCATAGCAACCACTATGACTATTATTGGTAATATTGAAAAAAGAGTAGCAAAGGATAAGTACCTCAATATTGCGGAGCTCAATAATATTCTACAACAAGAAATAAAAAATATTTTAGTTGAATCAACAGATCAAACAGAAAATTATTTTGATGTTCCATCCAACAAAAAACCATTTATTCTATTGGTAGTAGGTGTAAATGGCGTAGGTAAAACAACAACCATTGGCAAATTAGCCTATCAATTTAAGCAAGCCGGTAAATCTGTTTTGTTAGGTGCCGCTGATACTTTTAGGGCAGCAGCGGTGGATCAATTAACTATTTGGAGTGAACGCATTGGTGTACCAATTGTAAAACAAGGTATGGGTGCAGATCCTGCAGCAGTTTCCTTTGATGCAGTGCAAAGTGGGATATCTAAAAATGTAGATGTAATTATTATTGATACTGCCGGTCGGTTACATAATAAATCACACTTAATGGATGAATTAAGCAAAATAAAAAGAGTAATACAAAAAGCAGCACCAGATGGCCCTCATGAAGTACTATTGGTTTTAGACGGTTCAACAGGACAAAATGCAGTAGAGCAAGCAAAACATTTTACAACTGCAACCAATGTAACGGCTATGGCTGTTACAAAGCTGGATGGAACTGCAAAAGGTGGAGTAGTATTGGCGATAGCACATCAATTTAAAATTCCTGTAAAATTTATTGGCGTAGGTGAACAAATGGAAGATTTAATGTTATTCAATAGAGAAGCATTTGTAAACAGTCTATTTGGAGGAATAGAGTAACCGAAATCTTTTAAATAATAACAGATTATGTTATGGTGTATTTGTTGGGATCCGTCATTTTAACGTGTTGTTTTATTGTTCTGCTAAAATATAGCAATAATAAAGGCCTCAATAATTTTGAAATTATTACATTCAATTATTGGGTTTGTGTTATAGTTGGCTCGTTTGTAAATGGCCAATATCCTATACAACTCAACAGTGCTTTGCCCTCATGGGCTTGCTGGGCAATAGTTGTAGGGATATTTTTCATCATTACATTTAATCTTATTGCATTCACAACTCAAAAAATTGGAATATCTGTAGCTTCTGTTACTCATAAATTATCTCTCATTATTCCTTTTATATTTTCCATCTATTTATATCATGATCAGGCTGGAATATTAAAATGGATTGGACTAGTTATCGGATTAGTAGCTGTTTGGTTTGCTTGTTTTTCTGCCAAAAATGATACAGCATCATCATCTAGTCTCCTAAGATCTATAATTCTTTTAGCATTATTTATAATAAGCGGATTGTCTGACACATTAATCAAATATGTAGAAAAAAATTATTTAGATAAAACCAATAATAATGCCTTTTTAGCTACAAGTTTTTCAGTTGCTGCACTAATAGGCACCATTGGGTTGCTGTATCGATATTTGATATTGAAAAAAAACGTTCAATGGAAAGCCGTATTGGCTGGTATTGGCGTTGGAATAATAAATTACTTTTCAATTTGGTGCTTAATAAAAGTATTACAACAGTATACAAATAATAGTACAACCATCATTCCCGTTAATAATATGGGTATTGTAGTGTTGAATACGATTGCGGGTGCCATTCTTTTCAAAGAAAAATTATCGATTGCCAATTGGATAGGAATACTACTATCTTTAGTTGCTATTATCTTTATTGCTTATGGATAAAGAATCTTAGAGACATACGATATAACATTTATTTTTTATTTTCATTAAAAAATATAGCGATGTGTAGTCATAAATTCATGAAAGAAGCTGTCAGCCTAGCTGCAAAAGGAATAGCAGAAAATGATGGTGGACCCTTCGGCTCTATTATAGTAAAAAATGGAATCGTTGTAGGGCGAGGAAATAATAAAGTTACTTCTAATAACGACCCAACTGCACATGCAGAAGTAGTGGCTATACGAGATGCTTGTAAAACATTAAATACGTTTCAATTAGAAGGATGTGACATATATACTTCTTGCGAACCTTGCCCTATGTGTTTAGGTGCTATTTATTGGGCTCGATTAGATAAAATATATTATGCCAATACTCGTGCAGACGCTTCTCATATTGGATTTGATGATGCCTTCATTTATAATGAATTTAATAAAGATATAGATAAGAGAAGTATTCCTCTTATTCAAGTAGGAAGAGAAGAAGCACTTAAAGTATTTAACAAATGGGTAAAAAAGCAGGATAAAATTTTGTACTAATATTATTCAATCTTACGTATTAAAATAACAGTCTAATTAAAAATTTAGGGTCAAGATAAGTTAAGAGGATAATTTTTTAAGATTTTTAATACTAA
>CAZXBE010000177.1:0-4082 GCA_964638565.1 uncultured Chitinophagaceae bacterium | reverse complement strand
ATTTTTACACTAATACAGTTACTATCCTATTTACACAAAGTTTTAGATACTACCATAATAAAGCATAAGAAATACTCCTTAACTTCAACTTTTTATTTGATTTAATACCATGCCTTCGTCCACTTTACTACTCTCCTTAATTGTTGCATACTTTTTAGGATTATTGTTAGTTGCCTACAAAACATCTAAACATTCCAATAACGAATCTTTTTTTATTGGTAATAGAAATTCAAATTGGATGTTAGTAGCCTTTGGAATGATAGGCACTTCTTTATCTGGTGTAACTTTTGTGAGTGTACCCGGAGGTGTAGGTGATTTTTCTGGAAATAATTTTAAAGGGTTTGTTTATATGCAAGTAGCTATTGGTTACTTAATAGGGTATGCTACTGTAGCTTATGTATTACTCCCGTTATACTATAGGTTAAATGTTACATCTATTTACAACTATTTACTACAACGTTTTGGAAGAATAGCGTATAAAACAGGTGCGCTGTTTTTCATTATCAGTAGAACTGTGGGCGCTACCGCAAGGTTATATTTAGTCATCAATATTTTGCAGTTTTTTATACTAGATAAAATGGACGTTCCATTTATAGTAACCGCTGCAATTATTTTATTGATGATATTATTGTACACCTTTGAAGGAGGCGTAAAAACAATTGTTTACACAGACACCTTGCAAACTACCTTAATGATTGCAGGCCTAGTTGTATGCATAATATACATTTTAACACATTTACATTTAGGTGTTGGAGAAGCTTTTCATATAATGAGAGAAAAAGGATACCTAAATGTGTTTAATACAGATGTTAATAGCAAAGGATTTTTTATAAAACAAATTATGGGAGGTGCATTCATAACCATTGCTATGACAGGGCTTGACCAAGAAATGATGCAAAAAAATATTAGCGTAAAAAAGTTGGGTGATTCGCAAAAAAATATGATGACGCTTTCCGTTGTATTGTTCGGTGTTTTATTTTTATTTCTAATGCTAGGTGGTTTACTATATCTATATGCTACTAATAACGGTGGTGTTTATAGCTTAAATACCATTACCAACAAACATGAATTAATTATGCAAGGAAATATTGCTGTTGGAAATATTATTGGAGATAAAATATTTCCAACCATAGCATTAAATTACTTACCTCCAGCTATAAGCATAATTTTTATTATAGCATTAATTTCAGCATTATTTCCCAGCGCCGATGGAGCGCTAACCGCACTAACGTCTTCTTTTTGTTTAGATATTTTAGGTTTACAACATAAGAAAGAAGCAACTGAAAAACAACAGAGACACACAAGACTTACGGTACATTTAAGTTTCGCTGCTATCTTTTTACTATGTATTATGATATTTTACAAATTAAATAATAATAGTATTATCGATATTATATTAGATCTAGCTGGATATACTTATGGGCCATTATTAGGATTATTCAGTTTTGGCATTCTTACCAAACGAATAGTAAAATACAATAAAGCTATTCCCTTTATATGCCTTATTGCACCTACCATTTGTTACATATTAAGCAATCATGCAAAAACATGGTTTAATGGCTTTCAAATAGGCTTATGGGTTATTTCTAAAAAAGCTCCAGCAACAACCTCTATACAACCTTAACATTATATCTTTAAACAATAGTACCTTCACGCCCTAGTTTTTTTACCGCTTAGGTGCATTTAATACCGTATCAACATAAATGAATAGTATGAACGAGACAATTAAGCTGTCTAAACAGCTCAGGTGGGCCGAATCTAAAGCCCATTCCAGTTGGCAGATATTTAAAATAATGTCTGAGTTTGTAGAAGGATTTGAAGCACTAGCCAAAATAGGCCCTTGCATTTCTATTTTTGGATCAGCACGTACTGAGTCTGTACATTCTTACTACCAACTAACTGTAGATATAGCCAAGCGCTTGGCAGAAGAAGGTTTTGGTATTATTAGTGGAGGCGGCCCTGGTATAATGGAAGCTGCCAACAAAGGCGCTAGCTTAGCAGGTGGTAAATCGGTAGGGTTAAATATTCAATTACCTTTTGAGCAACATGCTAATGCCTACATTGATAGAGAGAATAATTTAAACTTTGAATATTTTTTTGTGCGCAAAGTAATGTTTACTAAATACTCACAAGGTTTTATAATGATGCCTGGTGGGTTTGGCACAATGGATGAGTTTTTTGAAGTAATGACACTTGTACAAACTGGTAAAATGGCCAAAGTACCCTTAGTACTAATAGGTAGTGAGTATTGGAAAGGTTTGGTAGAGTGGATGACTGATGTGATGGCTAAAAAAGAAAAAAACATTAACGAAGAAGATATTCACCTTTTTAAAGTATTAGACAAAACAGAAGAAGTAATACATTACTTTTTACAATTCTATAAAGAAAATACTTTAGCTCCTAATTTTTAAACTCCTATTCATTTACTTTCACAACCCAATAATTATTTTATATGAAAAAAATTTTCTTGTCCATTTTACTGCCGCTTTTTGTTTTAATAGCCAAAGCTGATGAAGGCATGTGGCTGCCCTATTTACTAGGAGAGCAAGTATATGCTGATATGGTAAAAAAAGGTTTAAAACTTACCAAAGAGCAATTGTATAGCATCAACAAAACTTCCTTAAAAGACGCCATAGTTATTTTTGGTGGAGGTTGCACAGGCGAAATAGTAAGCAATCAAGGCTTAATTTTTACCAACCATCATTGTGGTTATGATGCCATTGCATCTGCCAGCTCTGTTGATCATAACTACTTAAGAGATGGCTTTTGGGCTGCTAATAAAACACAAGAAATTCCTTCACAAAGTTTATCTGTTCAGTTTTTACTAAAAATAGTAGATGTTACTAAAGAAGTAGAAGATAGCTTACAAGGCCTTAGCGGCGAAGCACGTATACAAAAAATGAATGATGTATTTACAAAAATCAATAAAAAAAATACAGACCCTACACAATACATCGAAGCTCGCACCTATAGCATGTTTAAAGGAAACCAATTTATAATGTATGTATATCAACGGTATAAAGACATTCGCTTTGTTGGCACTCCTCCAGAAAACGTAGGCAAATTTGGAGGCGATACAGATAACTGGGAATGGCCAAGGCATACTGGAGATTTTTCTGTATTTAGAGTATATACTTCTCCCGATGGAAAACCTGCTGAATATGCACCCAATAATATTCCTTTAAAACCTAAATATTCCTTACCCGTATCCATCAAAGGCCTTAACGATGGAGACTATGCCATGATATACGGCTATCCTGGCGGAACCAATCGCTACGAAACCTCTTATGGCGTTAAACTATCTACAGACATAAACAATCCATCACTAGTAGCACTACGTGAAATGCGATTAAAATATATGTTAGAAGAAATGAAAAAAGATCCAGCTGTAAAATTACAATTAGCTTCTTCCTACGCTAGCATTGCCAACTATTGGAAATTTTTTGATGGAGAAACAAAACAATTATTAAATGCAGATGTATATGCACAAAAGCAAAAACAAGAAGCCAATTTTCAACAATGGGCTACTAGACAATCTGCTGCTGATCAAACACTATACAGTGGCTTATTTGAGCAATATGCAAAAAACTACGAAACGTGGCGCCCTTATGCTAAAGCAAGAATGTATTTACGAGAAGGCATATTAGGCCCCCCTTTAGCAAACTTTGCAGCTAGCCTATTCGAACTTGAAAAAGCATTAACAACATCAGGCAAAAATGAAGCAGATTATCAAAAAATAAGTAAAAAAATACAAACAACATATCGCGAATTTATAGCGGATGAAAATAAAGCTAGCGATATAAAAATATTAGCCGATGCCTGCATGCTATTTTATAGAGATATTGATAAAAATCAACACCCAATTGGTTTTTACGAAAATATACGCCAACAATTTGGCGATTTAAATGATGATAATACCTTTAAAAAATGGGCTGGATACGTATTTAGCAACACCATGTTTTTAGATAGCGCTAAATGGAATGCTTTTATGCAAAAACCAGATGCTGTTGTATTACAAAACGATCCTGCATACAATTATGCAGCTGCTTTTGACAAAAATTATATGGGTAAATATTTTCCTA
>CAZXBE010000176.1:0-4120 GCA_964638565.1 uncultured Chitinophagaceae bacterium | reverse complement strand
TAGATCAGGCGCATGTTTGGATAGATCTAGAACCCTACCACATGGTTGATTATTTTGCTTCACAGGGTATTAAAATAGAGGCTACATTGGAATCAAAAGATAAGTTAAGCAAACAATTAAAAAGCTTTACTGCATGGCTTAAAACAATGAAGCGCATAGGCCCTACACCAGAGTACCTATCCATAGATAATGAAACAGAGCAGCAGGTGGTAACCAATGCAGCACACTCCATAGCAAAAGAGGAAGTTCTAACGGAAACCATGGCTAAAGTGCTGGAAAAGCAAGGGAAAATAGATAAAGCAATAGAGGTATATAAACAATTAATTATGCTTCATCCAGAAAAAAGTGATTACTTTGCAACGAAAATTAATCAACTAGTATCAAAATAATAATCCTTTACTCAAAAAACATCTATTTGCATGACAACATTTTTTATTATACTCATCGTATTAGCTTCTGCTATACTTGCTCTTATCATACTTGTTCAAAATCCTAAAGGTGGTGGACTTTCTGGCAATATTGCAGGACTCAGTAATCAGTTTATGGGTGTTAAACAAACCACAAACGTATTAGAAAAGGGAACTTGGATTTTTGCTACAGTTATTGGTATACTTTGCCTTGTTTCTAGTATGTTTATTGGGAGCAATAAAACAAACGGCAATAACAATCTTTTGAATAATATTAATACGAATACTCCTTCGTCTACTCAACAACCCATTAAACCAACAGTGCCAGTTGCACCCCAACAATCAGGCAATAAATAACTATTCCTGACATTTGTGTTGTTTAGGGTTGGTAAGTTATTTGAACGGTAGCTTTATCAGTATCGTTTATGCCCAATACCATAGCAGCGGCGTTGCTTAGTCGTACTATTAGGCCGCTGTTCTCTTTCATGTCAGGTAAACTTCCTAATACTTTAGCACATACATATGTACCATTTATTGGGTTAGCTATTTTTATAAATGTACCTGGAGCTATATTATTCATTAACACGTAATATTTTTTATCTTGCCAACCACTCGTACTTTTAAAAGTAGCTGCCTCGCCTGTAGTACTTTGCAGATTTGTGCTATTCAAAGTTGTATTTGTATAAGCATCTTCAAAAAAGCCCCCCATCAAAACTATATTCTTTGTTGACGGAGTAGTTGCTGGTTGTATGGGTGTATGATCCGGTTGATTGTTGGAACTTTCCGGTATGGGAGTAGGGGTATTTTTACTTGTGCTTGTATTTATTTCTGAATTAGATACACTATTTATGGTTGTATTTACAGGTTTAATTGGCCATTGATCTTGCTTGGTTTTTAAATACCCAACTATAAGGCTAGAACCTGTATTAATAATGTCTGAAGAAAGTTTATTCCATAATTTTAGCGATTCAACGCTCACCTTATTGTGATTAACACTAATACGGTATAATCCCTCTTTAGGTTGTATCGTGTAGTATATAGGGATGAGTAGTTGGTTACTTTCCTTATTTCCATCTTGCGAAAAATTCGTTTTATTAAGAGGAATTCGTAGATCTTGTCCTATGGATACTTTAGCATCTGTATGGAGCTTGTTATAAGTACTTAAATGGTTAACTGAAATATTGAATGCCTTGCTAATTCCATACAGTGTTTCTTTTGCAGCAACAGTATGTGTTATATATAGATCGGGCGTTGTACCCTCTATCTGTAGTGAGGATATTTGTGCAAATGCATTATTCGCATATATGGCAATCAAACTTAAAATGATCCATTTCATATTCATTCGTAAATAATTTTTTGATAGTTTAGTGTGCAAGAATTTCTTCTATTGCAAATATCTGTATATTAGTAACAACATATATTTTTTTCTAAATGAAATCCTAAAATTAAAATCTTGCAATGAATATTTTAAACGATTAACAATTAAGAATCTATTTTTGATGATAATTAAAAGCTAACATGTCTTATTTTAAAAAAATATATAAAACACGCTTTGGGTTACACTTACTTCTGCTTATTATATTGAGTTTTTTTTATGCGTTAACAGTTGCGCAGGATTTAAGCGGAGTTTGGCAAGGAAAATTTTATAATAGCAAATTGGAAGGCACTTTGGATGATCCATATAAATATGAAGTTCAATTAGTGCACGATCAGGATGGTACAATAAAAGGGGTTACTTATTCATATCAAACGACTGTTTTTTACGGCAAAGCTGAAATAATTGGATCTTATAAAGCATCTTCTTCTGTGGTTGTTATCAGAGAAATAAAAATGCTGGAAATAAAAACAATGTCCGGTAGTGATGGTTGTTTAATGACATGCACAATGCATTATAGCAAAAAAGGAGATGATGCATATCTAAAAGGAATCTATACAAGTGTGAATATGAATACAGGACTGCCTTGTGGGGGAGGTGAAGTTTTTTTACATAAAACAGATAAGAGTGATTTTTACAAAGAAAAAATGTTACTAAACCATAAGCCAATAGTGCCTAACTCATCTATAGAAGATAAAAAAGCAGGTATACCAACACCTGTCGTTAAACCTCCCATTACTATCAAAAAATCAGTTATGGATACGTTCGTTGCTGGCAGAAAAAATGAAATCCAAAAACCAGCTAATAGTAGGAAGCCTATTGAAGATACGTTAACTATAGTGAGGCGTACAGATAAACCCACTATTAATCGAGTACTGGTCGACACCGCAAAGCAGCAAAGGCTTGTTATAAAACCTATAACTGTTCAGATTGTGAAAGAGATTCCTATTCAAAATCAACCTGGCGTATTAAAAGAGCGTAATAATGCATTGGCTAAAATTATTTATACAAGCGCAGACTCTATAACGATAGATTTATATGATAATGGAGAAATAGATAAAGATACCGTAACGGTATTCCATAACAATCAATTATTGGTCAATGCGCAGCAACTTAATGTAAAACCTATTGAGGTGAAAATAGGCATTAGCGAAAAAGATCCTCATCATGAAATTATATTGGTAGCCAATAATTTAGGAGAAATCCCACCCAATACAGCATTAATGGTTGTAAGAGCAGGAAGCAAGCGGTATGAAGTGCGTATCGTTTCTACGGAACAAAAAAATGCAAAAATAATTTTTGAATATAAAAAAGAATAGCATTAAAAATAAAAGAGATCATTTTACAAAAAATAAAAATAATGCGAACGGTTAGTATAAGTTCTATTTTTTTCTTAACGGTTGTATGCAAGTTGTTTGCACAAAAAAACCAACAATTAACTATTGCGGATACTAAAAAAATTTCTTTAACAGAAAGCTCACTAAAACAATATGCCGATCAAATTTTGAACGGAAGAGAAGTTGAAGATCGATTTGAAGCAGATAGTAATTTTATTCGTCTTTTAGTAAAAAGTTTAAAAACAAGAGGCTCTTTTTATTATCCATTTGATTCATTAAAAACCATCTCAATTATATATTCTCCAGATAGTAGTTTTCGTATTTTTTCTTGGCAAATAGAAAAAGATTTTGAAACATATAGGCGAAGAGCTGCTATTCAAATGAATACGACAGATGGGTCGCTAAAACTTTTTCCCTTATTTGATGTAGCTAATTTTTCCAATCGGCTGCAAGATTCTATTCGTACGATTAATAATTGGATTGGAAATATTTATTATCAAATTATACGTAAAGAATGGGATCATAAAAAATATTATACCTTAATTGGGTATGATGAAAATAATACTCGAAGTACTAAAAAGTGGATAGAGGTTTTGTATTTTGACAACCAAGGGAAACCGTTGTTTGGCGGACCTTTTTTTTCTTTTGCACAAGATTCTGTTATAAAACCAACCCTATTTCGTTTTAATTTAGAATATAAAAAAGATGGAAGAGCTAGAATGCGTTATGATCAAGCAATGGACATGATTATATATGATCATTTGATATCAGAAACCAATGAACCTGACAAGCCCTATACACTTATTCCTGATGGTGATTATGAGGGCTTTAAATGGGTAAATGGGCAGTGGTTACACATTGATAAAGTGTTTACTTTCTCTCTAAAAGATGGTGAAGCGCCAGTGCCAAAGCCTTTTCAGAAAGATAAACAATAAACGTTAGTCAGAATTGGTAGTATCTAAAACTTTGTGTAAATAGGATAGTAACTGTATTAGTGTAAA
>CAZXBE010000175.1:1544-4151 GCA_964638565.1 uncultured Chitinophagaceae bacterium | reverse complement strand
TATTTACCAGCTTAAAAGAAGTAAGAATAATGATACAAGACTGGCAACAAGATTATAACGGACATAGGCCACATAAGGCATTGGGATATCTAACACCAAATATGTATTTAAATGAATGGAAAACTAACAATACTCATCCGGTATCTACACCAGCAGCTTTATCCACACTGTCGAGCGACAATCCTTACAACATTGGAGCGACGGCGGTCGTGGATAAAGCGGTGAACAAAAATCTTATCTTTAACCCAAAAAGTCTCCCTTCAACTTAACCAATAAACGGGGAAGCCGACACTTTTATTGATTTGATAAAACAACAGTACAATTTTATAGTAGATATTGTGGTTAAAATATTAGGAATAAAAGGATCTGAAGTGTTACCTAAACGTTGGATCGTAGAGCGTACTTTTGGATGGTTTGCTTTTCATCGTCGACTGGTTAAAGACTATGAAGTACATATCCACCATTCCGAAAGTTTTATTTACTGGACAATGATTCGACTCATGGCTAAAAAATGCAAATCGTGAATTTTTAAACAACCTCTTAGAGGTAAAATATTTAGAATTGTAGCCGAAAAATATAGAACTAAAAAAACGATTTGGTTTACGATTCAATTCAATCGCTGCTATTTTTATAGATATGTATAGTAAGTATACATTAAACCTCCCGAAGCTGCAGGGCATTTTCTTCAATAGCTTTCCAAAACCTATCAACAGTAATAACTAAAGAATCATTGCTAACGCCTCCAGCTGCATTTTGATGACCTCCTCCATTAAAATATTTTCTTGCGAAAACATTTACATCAAAATCATTTTTACTTCTAAAAGAACATCGAATTTCTCCTTCTCTCTCTACAATAAGTGCACATAGCTTTATGCCCTTAATACCAAAAGCGTAATTTACAATGCCCTCCGTATCTCCTGTTTGAATATTGTATTCCAAAATTTCAGCTTTTGAAATAGCCATTAAAGCTGTGTTGTACTCATAGGAAATTACCAGTTTATGCAACAACACATATCCTAAAAATCGAAGCCTATTTTCTAAAAAATTTTCAAAAATAAATTCATGAATAGCAGTATGATTGATTTCTTTTTCTTTTAAGTGTGCAACCATACGATGTACAGAAGCTGTAGTAGTGGAAAAACGGAAAGCTCCTGTATCTGTCATAACACCTGTATATAAGCACTGTGCGACAATAGTATTAATTTTATTCTCATAACCTGATGCCATTATAAAATCATAGACCATTTCACATGTAGAGCTTTTCGCTGTATTACTTATTCCAAATTGAAATTGCTCTATTGCTGGTTGCTGATGATGATCAATTAAAATTTTAGTACATGGTAATTGTAGTAAAATAGATTCCATATTTTTTGTACGATGAAGCACATTAAAATCTAAACAAAATAACCATTCCGTTGCTTGAAGTACTTCTAATGCCTTGATATTATCTTGCTGTTGCTCGAAATTCAACACTATAGAGCATCCAGGCATCCACGATAAAAACGAAGCCCAGTTAGTAGGAGATATAACCGTAACATTATGACCCAATTGTTGTAAAAAATGATATAACCCTAAAGACGATCCCATTGCATCCCCATCAGGCTTTTGATGCATTACAATAGTACTGTTTTTAGGTGTATGGAGTTGGTTGTATAGTTGACTGACTGGTTGCATATGAATTAGCAAAGTTGAAGGTTTGTAATGGTTATGCAAAAAGTTTTATACTGAACGCCCCCTCTGCTTGCAGAGGGGGCGTTCAGTAATGCTACATTATTTTTTATTTTTTTGAGGCTGATACATTGTAGTAGTGGAATCATTCATCTTGGGAGGCATAGCAATGTTACCCATTATAGGTTCTATATCACATTGCCTAACTGTATCTTTTTTAACCTCAACAGGTTGCAATTCTCCAACCACAGGCTTTTTACTCTTACAGCTAAACAAAACAAATAGCATGGCCATACTTGTTGTTAGCCATGTCCAATAATTTTTCCTAGTATTATTTTGCAATGGTCTTTCTAATTGACTGTTCTTAAATCTTCCACATGTTTTTTGGGCTGTATTAGATAAATATTTCATAATTTGAGCATCGCTCATTGTGGTAAAGTCAACCACCTGTTTACAACAACTTTGACAATAACGTCCTTGATCGGTTGTGGTCATTTTATTCCAGTCCTCATGACAAGGTTCTGGGATATGTAACTGTAATTTTTGTTTCATACTATCGTATTTAAATATAATTATTTTTTCTTTCCTTTCTTATTTTCTTTTGGCACATTTTTATCCTTTGTAAGGCAAACAGCCATTTTACCCATTTTTTGATATGATTTGGTTTTAGTTGTATCTACAGCCACTTCCCCCATTAGGCGTTTAGGAATGGTATCTGTTTTTTCTTGAACAACTCTTCCCTTTGTTGTAGTGCATTGTTGTTTCTGTGCTGAAGCTTTGCCAAAAAAGAAAAACAATGAGGCAGCACTTGCCATTAGCCATTTCCAGTATTTTTTCATTACCCATTTATTTTTTTGTAGAGGTCGATCCAATTGTTCAGAAGCAAATCTTCCACATGTTTTTTGGGCTGTATTAGATAAATATTTCATAATTTGAGCA
>CAZXBE010000175.1:0-1444 GCA_964638565.1 uncultured Chitinophagaceae bacterium | reverse complement strand
TCGCTCATGGTAGTAAAATCAACTACTTGTTTACAACAACTTTGACAATAACGTCCTTGATCGGTTGTGATCATTTTATTCCAGTCCTCATGGCAAGGTTCTGCAATGTGTAATTGTAGATTTTGTTTCATAATTGTAGGTTTTGTGTATAGATGCCATTAGTTTTGTAATTACACAAATCGGCATAAAAAAATTTATACATGGCTGTTATAATGAATATAGCAGAAGATATGAGGTCTGATGAAGAGTTGTTAAAGGCCTATCAATTAGAATATAAACAAGACTTAATAGCCATATTATATCTGCGTTATACAGAATTAGTATATGGAGTTTGTATGAAGTATTTTAAGGAAGAAGAAAGAGCAAAAGATGCTGTAATGAATATTTATGAAGAATTAATTGTTAAGCTACAGGTACATAAAGTAACCTATTTTAAAAATTGGTTATACTCTGTTACTAAAAACCATTGTTTAATGGAGCTGAGAAAAACAAATAAAACCCGAACAATTGCTTTTGAACAAAATATTGTGTATTCGGAGGACTTTTCACATCTTGATAGTATAATGGAAAAGGAAAAAAAATTAAACCGATTGGAAGAATGTGTTGAGTTACTTGCTACTGAGCAAAAAATAAGTGTTCGTATGTTTTATTTAGAAAAAAAATGCTACAAAGAAATAGCTTCTATTACGGGTCATGATTGGAATAAAATACGTAGCCTTATACAAAATGGTCGTCGCAATCTAAAACTATGTATAGAAAATAATGCTTAACCAGCAAAACCATAGTAAAAAATATTCTTTAACAGATATTGAAAAATATTTGCTGGGTGAGATGTCTGCTACAGAAATGTATGCATTAGAAAAAGCAGCTCTGCAAGATCCTTTTTTAGCCGAAGCTATCGAAGGATACACATCTACTTCAATAGATGTGGCTAAGAAACACATAGCATTCTTTCAACAAAAATTAAAGTTCGCACAACAAAGAAGAAACAAATCTCTCGCAAATACATTTTGGTTCAAAGCAGCCGCATCAGTTGTTGTTTTTGCTTGTTTATACACCATTTCAGGCTTACTATTTGATGAAGAAAAAAAATCGCATAAAGATAGTGCTTTCGAAAAGCAAATAATGTCTCCTAGTAGTACTATTACGGATCTATATGATGCTCCTCTAGAAGAAAAGGAATTAATAGAGAGTAAAGATCAATCTCCATCATCTACAAAAAAATATTCGGAGATTAATAAAAACGAATTATCAACTGATAAGCTCATAGTGAGCAAGCAAAAAGAGAGAGATATTGAACCTACGCCTCAACAAGCTACTGATATTACTCCAACTGAAAAAGGAAATGAACCCTTATCAACATCTCAACCTGTAGGTTTATCAAGGGTTGATGTAAATAACAATGTCAGCAAAGAAGTAAAAAATGCTGATATTGTAAGAAATA
>CAZXBE010000174.1:0-4185 GCA_964638565.1 uncultured Chitinophagaceae bacterium | reverse complement strand
ATTTATAATAATAATAGGAGGCTGTGTGGCAGCAATTAATTGAAGTTTTATCAGAGTGAACATAAGATGCAGGGGAAGCCTATAGGGTGGCAGTTTACTGGTAGGCATCTTTTTTTAAAAAAATACAAAATGGTGAAGTTTAACGAAAAAGCACTATCCGAACTAAAGAATAACGAACACTTAAAACTTGAGATTATGCAAGTTACTGGAAACGCTTACTCTACAGTTAACAGGTGGATTTACAAAAAAAACATTAAGAAACTTGGTACAATCGCAATAAACGAAACAATAAAAAAAATAACAGGCGAAAATTTAATAAATTTTTGAAAATATGGAAATTAATAATATTGTAATTGAGTGCTTAAATGAAGAACACGGGAAAGAAATTCTTAAATTCTTTTCAGGATTAGGGGTGAATACTTATGCTATGAGTGGTGACAATACTTTAGAAAATAATGAAAGTTATAGGTTTTATGGAGTAATAAATGACGAATTCTATTGCTATCCAATAGATAAAGTAATTTCTGCAAAAGCAACCATAATACCCACAGGGCATTTTGTACCAAGAGAAATGATGGTATGGGATAATAGCTTTATGGGAAAAAATGAAAGAAAAGTAATAGGCAAATATGAAGGGAGGTATATAACTGTCCCACACAGTACTGATATTGATAATTATAATAAATTATTTCTAATGGACAACGCTGAAGAAATCCAACCAAAGATTAAAATTACAAGAAAAGAATTTGAAAAAAAAGTATGAAATCATTGACTAACAACATATTAACATACCTTGTAATCGCAGCTATAATATACTTTTTTATTAAATGTATTATAGGATTTTATAACGCTGGACTAAGAATAGAAAACATATAAAATGGAAGATTTACTAAATATCAGTCAAGCAGCTTCTAATCTTGGGTTAAGCGTTCCAACTATCAGAAAGTTGGTTAATGATAAAAAAATATCAGTAATAAGAGGCACATGGAAACTCCAGTTCACAAAAGAAGCACTTGACGAATATAAAAAAAGATATACAATAAAAGCTAGAAATATCTAATGGCTAATATAGTAATAATTATAATGCTGATAATCTTATTCAAGATTATTGGAGAAAATTAATTTTTTTTAAAATGACAGATTTAACTATTTTCAAAAAAGATACTGAAGATAAGTTTGTACGAATAATATCTTCAGTACGCTCTGTTGATGAGCGAACAGCAGCACAGCAATACGAGATAGAATTATTTTCGTACGGGCAAATGCTGATAAATGTAGCTGATGCTAATTTATGTACTGAACTTTCAAGGAGTGCAGTATTCTTAGAGGTAATAAGCTCTGGACTATCATTCACATCTAACGAACCTCTTGTTTATTTAATGACAAGAAATGTCAAGTTAAAAACTAAGGATGGCGAAAAGTGGGAAAAAAGGCTTTATTATAGAACAAGTCCAGACGGCAAAATACATTTAGCAAAAATTTCTAATGCAATTTTAGATATTACGAAGCCTACAGTTGTATATGAAGGCGATAATATTAGCATAAATAACAACGTAATTACATACTCGCCTAAAATACCTAGAAACGAAAAAATAATTGGTGGGTTTTGTATGGTTTATCTTCCATCTGGAGTTCAAGAGGCTATTTGGGTTGATGTGAAAGATATGGATAGACATAAGGTCGCATCTGAGAAACAAAATAACGGAAAGCCAAATGCAAATTATACAAGCAATAACGGACAAATTGACGCAGGTTTTTTCTCTAGCAAAATAATAAATATTGCTTTAAAAAATAAAGTTAAGAAAATAAATGCGAACACACCGAAGCCGCAATACTTGGTAAATGATGAAGAGGAGCAGGATACATTAATCCAAATTGATAACGAATCAACATTTTAAAATGGAAACAGCTGCAATTTCTAAAATAGGTGTAAATATAGATAATGTATTTACATTGTTAGAAAAGTCTGAAACTAGGCTTTTAAACACACAAAAATACTTCGACGATAATATACTAGCATTAGAATCAGATATAAAAAACGATGAAGTATTAAAATCTTTTATTATAAGGGCTACAAATACAGTAAAAGACATTAACGAACAGCGGATGGTTTATACTAAAAAACTAGATGAAATTAAGTCTAAATTTACAAATGTAGAAAACACTATAAAAAATTACATTTCAAAAGCTCAAGACAAAAGAAACGAAATCGCTAAGATTGAACTAGACAAGGCAAAGCAACAAGAGTTGCAGAGAAAGCAAGAAGAATTAAAGCAATTAGAAGTAGTAGAGCTTAGAAGACAATGCGAAATCGATCTTGCATCTTATTTTGAAAAAATGGTAGATGATTTTAATGCAGCTTGTATAAATAGTTACCATACAATAACTCCTGAAAATTTCAATGAAAAAGTTGAAAAAATTAAAAAGATGGATAATCTTTTTAATGAGAAAAAATACAAGGAGTTCATATTTAGTGCTACTTCTAAATTTGGTCATGATGTAGAGGCTATTAGATGCGATATTTTGATAAGAAATATCGAAAAATACAAGAAACTATTCAACGAAAAAGTAATTGAAATAAGAAACGAGCTCCTTGTGCTAGCTCAAAAAAAGATAGGTGGAGCTACACAGGAAGAGTTAGTATTTGAACAGCCAAAAGTTGTAGTTGATAAAACAGCTATTGAGATTAGAGCAGCTTGTGATAAGACAGAAGTTTTGTTTAATACAGCACAAGAATCAGAACAAGCTGCAAAAATAAATGCCTCTGAAAAACCGGTATTAGAAGTAATTAGTAAGGCTGGTTATCAAGCAGTTGTACAATTTTGGTTTGAGCATTTATTTAAAGATGAAGATGAAAGTTCTATGATGAATAAGTCTATCAAGTCCATGATTAATGACATCAATAGGTTTTCCAACAAACATAATATATTCTTAGAATCTGAATACACAAAATACAAGGTAGATGTTAAGGCTAAGTGATGTTGGTGTGGATAGTAGAGAAAATAGTATAGTTTACAATATGGATTGTATTATTGGCATGAAGCATTATCCAGATAAATATTTTGATTTGGCTGTTGTTGACCCACCTTATGGACTAAATATTTCGGCTTTATCAAATAGTGGTGAAAGCGGAGGAACTGATAAGCGATGGAACACCAATAAGAAAGACTTTTATAAGCCGAAAGAATGGGATAAAAACATTCCTACTGCTGAATATTTTGAGCAATTAAAAAGGGTGTCTAAAAATCAAATTGTGTGGGGGTGGAATTACTTTGTTAGTTACTTTAACGATTGCCCTTCTTACATAGTTTGGAACAAAGAAGCAAGCGGTAATTATTCAGATTGTGAAATGGCTTGGTGTAGCATTAAAGGAACTAACAAAATATTCAAATGGCTGTGGAACGGATTTAGAAAGCAACAACCAGAAGAAAGAATACACCCAACTCAAAAACCTGTGGCTTTGTATAATTGGATTTTCAACAATTATGCAACTGAAGGAATGAGAGTTTTAGATACACATTTAGGAAGTCAAAGTAGTCGTATTAGTGCAAATAAATATAAATTAGATTTTGTAGGATTTGAAACTGATAAAGAATATTTTGATAAAGGTAACAAACGATTTTATAATTATATTTCACAAACTACTTTGTTTTAAAAATGACAGACGAACAATATTTTGCATACAAAGCCTTATCTAATTCAAAATTAACAGAAGTTAAGCAAGTTGTTGATGGATTAGATAGTTTCCAAAGTAGTGGCAACGCATTTTTTTATGGTAGTTTATTCGATGCTATGATAACAGAACCACATAGGGTTAGTGATAAAAATCAAACATTTGATGGCAATAAGGTTGAAGCAAGGTTATTCGAGGATGCCTTAAATAAAAGAAAGATTTTTTTAAAAGATGAATTTTGCTTCAATATAGTCTATAACAATAATTCTGAATATCAAAAAGTATTTATTAAGGATTTAAACATTACCTACAAAGGAGTTGATTTTGTTGAAAAATGCAAGTGTAAATATGATATTTTTGGAACAATAGGATGCGACATAAAAACAACGGCAGCAACGAGTTATAAATCTTTTTTTGATGCTTGTGTTCGATTTGACTACTTCAGAAGTAGAGCTTTTTACATGGATTTATCTGGGCATTCACAAGACGTAATTATTGGAATTTCAAAGACG
>CAZXBE010000173.1:0-4195 GCA_964638565.1 uncultured Chitinophagaceae bacterium | reverse complement strand
GTTTTATTTCAAATGCTGACATTTGAACATTATCAATATCTATTTCAATAAATGGTTTTTGCATCCCTTACCCTATTAGATTTTAGAGGATAAAATAAGAGCACAAAATACCATTTTTTAGGATTCTTTCTTAAAAGCAGTTAAAGCTTTAGTTACCTCTTTTTTACTTTCATCTTCAAAACCTGCCAGGTAGTTTTGGGTAGTCTTTACATTGGTGTGTCCCAATGCTTCGCTAATAAAGGATATGCTTGCACCGCTTCTTTGTAGTATAGTAGCAAAGCTATGACGAGCAGCGTAAGTAGTTACATCACCTTCAATACCTAATTCGCTGGCAATGTTATTCATGTGGTCGTTTATTAATCGAGTAAACTGTTGTATTAATTGCCTTTCTCTTTCTGGGCTTAATCCTTTTGAAAGGATGGGAAACAGATACTCATTCTCATCTTTGGCTTTAGTACCCCATTTTTTAATGATATATTTTATATCCTCTGTTAAAGGAACTCGAATAGGCTCAATCTTTCGCTTTGTTCTGGCTGTTTTAGCCCGTTCAAATTCTAATATATTGTCTTTGATGTTCTTCTGTTTAAGCAAGCACAAATCTTTTACATTCATACCATTACATAAATACATAAATAGCCAAAAATCTTTCATTCTTTCAGCAGCAGTACTTTTAATAGGTTTATAATAATAGATAGCTGCAATATCCTTTAAAGTAAGAGCTTTTTTAATATTATTTGCTGTTGGAATCTCATATTTCTTTTTGCCAAAGGGATACAGGTCTTTAGTTATTAATCCATCTGTAATGGCATTGTTAAAAATAGTGCGTAAGGAACGTGAATAAATGCCTACTGTAGTGATACTATTATCATTATCTAACATCCACTTCTCGTATTTGCGTAAGAACTCTGGAGTAATGTCGGCGAATCTTATATTAGGAGTAAAACTATTTAAACTGTTCTTGGCGCATTCATAAGATACAGCTGTACCTATTCTTTTTTCTTGCTTTAATGCTTCAACATATTCTTCAAAAGCACTCTTAATCGTATCTTTTGCACCTCTGTTAGATAAGTATCTTTTTTCAAAAGCAAGCCATGTAAAATCTGGTAGCTCCTTAATAATGTCAGCTGCTCTTTTTTCATAAGCTTGCATTTGTAAGGCAAAAACTTTAAATCCGTTACGAGGTTTATCTCCCATTGCTTTTTCAAAATCCTCAACAGTTAAACTTAAAGGGGTGGGATAATATTTCTTTTTACGTTCAAAAGTTACTCGTATAGAAACGGCACATAACCCATCAGCTTTAGGATGGTATTTATCAATAAAGATAGAAGTAGTTGCTTTTGAAGAACCCATATTGTAATATAGAATAAGCTCAAATATACATTTTTCCGACACAATTCCGACACAAATATTATTCAATTTTATTTTAAAGGATATAGCAATAAAACTATTTATGATATTAAAACCATTAACAGATAAAGATTATATAGGAATTTAGTAAAATTTCTTTTACTTTGTCTATAAGATATAATAAGCTAAAATTATGACTACGGATCAGAAGGTTTCAGGTTTGAATCCTGACGAGGTCACCAAGCTAAAATCCACAATTATTGCGTATTTTAGCAACTATCTATAATCCTCCTTACTCTGTAGTTTTTATAACAGTTAATAAAATCGTTAATAAAAACTACAAAAATGAAGCAATTACCTAACAACTGCTATTGCAGTGATTTCTCTGTTTATCCTAACAATTGGGATAAAGCAGGTGCCTCCACAAAAAAAGATTGGTATATTCAGTATTATTTTCATGATCCTGCTTTCAAAAACCATTCCCGTTATAGGTATGGTAAACTTTGTATTGTTAAGGGAAATCTTAACCGATATAAGCTACTTGCTGACAGGAGAAAGTATGTACCTGTAGTTATTCAGGCAGAAGAAGAAGCACTTGGATTAGGGTATAATCCTATTACTGCTAAAAAGAAAAACTTTTTGGCTAAGCTTTTAGAGGAAAGTACGTCTACCTCTGAAGCAAAGATTTTGGGAGGATTTTCCTCCAATGCTCCATTTATAGAAACATTATACTATGCATTGACAAAGGTTAATTGTAAAAAAAAGTATAAAGACGATATTAAAAGCACACTAAAATACTTTAGCAAAGCAGCAGCCCAATTAAGATTTGATATTCTTCCTGTAAAAGAGATAACAAAAAAGCATATTAACCTAATTCTTGAGGAATGCTCCAGAATAAAGGACTACTGGAGTGCTAATCTATTTAATCGTTATAAAGACCATTTAGGAAGCTTATATAAGCCTTTATTGAAATTTGATTTAGTCGAACAAAGTCCTCTCCATAACATTGAAGACGAGAAACATATCCAAAAATTAAGGGAAGTACTTACAAAAGAGGAACGAGAAAAGGTAAATAAGCATTTAAGAGAAAAATACTATACTTTTTGGCGATTTGTGCATATTTTCTTCCATTCTGGAGGAAGGATAACAGAAATAATGTCTCTAAAAAGAGAAAATATAGATTTAGCAAACCAAAGATATAGGTGCGTTATTGAAAAAGGGCAATATAAGGAGGTATGGCGGACAATTAAAGATATTGCACTACCACTATGGCAAGAATTATTTGATCAAAGTAAGCCTAACCAGTATTTATTTAGCAAAAATTTGTGTCCGGGAGATAATAAACTTAGAGATGAGCAAGTAACCAAAAAATGGAAGAAGTATGTTAAGAACCAACTTGGTATAAAAGCTGATTTATATTCTTTAAAGCATCTAAATACAGACGAAACAGCAGCTTTACTTGGCATACAAGATGCTGCGGCTATGAATAGCCATACCACAACTAAAATCACATTACAACATTATGCTATTGGAGAAAAAGAACGGCAACATCAACGCTTGAAACAAGTACAAAATGGCTTTGCTTGATGCTTAATATAGCTTTAAACGATGAAAGTTAATACGAAGCTTGTTATTAGTAATGATGAGTTGTCCAAATATTAGTATTGAATCTCTGTTATAAGATCATCAGGTGAATAAGCAATTAAATTGATATTTTGATTAAAATCATTTAAAACAAGCTTAACTCTATTTGCTACCCTTTTATGATCTGGATTTATAATGATAATTTCTTTCAAATTAGGGGAATCCCAACCAATTGACAATATTTGAAGAAGTTCAGCATCCAATGGATCAAGAGATAATCCATATAAAATTGTTCTATTACAATCAGCAATAGTGTTAGCTACAGTAACATGATTCTTAAACATTATTGAATCTTCCTGTTCGGATCGATATGGTTCCTTTACTATTTCAGATGGAAGGTATAACTCAAGTGGATTAAAAATAGTTCCATGTATATGAAATGTATTAATTAATCTATTAGATAATAGTTCAGTTGAATGCCCGTAAAGGTTAGTAGTATTGTCAATTACAGTGTCCCAATTTGTAGAGATCAAAGCAAGTTTAATGTGCTTATGAAAAATGAACTTGTCAAGAATTGATGAGTATTCTTTCCGTGCAAAAATTTTCTTATCCTTTTCAAAGTCAATTAGTTTTCTTGAAATTCTGGTTTTAATATCATTAAAGTTGAAGAGCATTTCTTTTAGATATTCCTTAGAATTTTGATCTTTCTGGTTAGCACAAAAGCGTAGTTGATATACTATTAGAGCAAGAAAACTATTAGCTGAATCTGAGTCAAATTCAAAATTATATTCAGGTTTTAAGACTTCAATAATAGGTTGCCAAGAATTTTCAACTGCACCAGCTCCGACAATTAAAACAACATTTTCAAAAGGATAATCCATGAATTAATAACTTCTTTTCCATTGCCAACTAAATATAGCATCAAATTTATAGGTTATTTTAACGAAAATGAAATAGCCATATTAAATATTTAGAACCTATAAATATCTAACAATCCTTATGTTTTCTCTATGTCTAATATTAGCGTATGCCTGTTTGCAATGCATTAAAAGCATGAAGATGACCATCATTATTCCATTCGATATAAGAAGGTCTAAAATCGGTATCTACATTTACAAAGCTATTAGTAGGTATAAAAGCTATTGGATAAGTACCGGCTGTTGTAAATTCTTTAATAATGCTCTTTAAGTGCATATTGGCTGTATCTACAATAGCATCGCTTGCTTTATCGTAAGGTGGTAGTATAGTGTAACCTTTAGGATTT
>CAZXBE010000172.1:0-4196 GCA_964638565.1 uncultured Chitinophagaceae bacterium | reverse complement strand
AAATATTTAGAAAAATATTCGTTTAGCGTTGTACATTTTACCTCAATAAAACTTAGTTTTTTATCGGGTTTGCCAATGGTAAGATGCTCTTTAACTAAATCTTTATACACTAGGTTTAGCACGCTATCTTGCAACAGTGTTCGCTGTATATTTTGTTTAGATTGAGTTGTGTCAAAATGAATAGTACTTAATGCTTTATCGTCGTCTTGCCATTTTTTTCTCCATGCATACATATCTACATAGTGATCAACAAGGGTTTGAGTTGTATTATTAATGGTGGCAACTGTTAACAGTGTACGTTGTACCATTAGGCGAGATTTTAAAAATTCATTTATGTTATCTCCTTGAAATAACCCCGATCCTCCTGCACCACCTAAATCAATACCAAATTGAGAAGCCAAGCTGGCGTATGAACCCATACCACCAGATTTAGTATCCTCTAAAATAAAAGTAAGTTTTCCTATATATTCTTTTTTCTTAAAAAAAGCATACGTAAATCCAAGGCCACCGCCTATTACGCCAGCTATTAGTATAATCCACCATTTTTTTAAAATGAATTTGAGCCATTTATGTATTTTTTGAAATAGCTCTACCAACGATATTTCATCGGTTGTATTGACTTGATTAATGTTGCTTGCTTGTTGCATAAGGTATTAAAGGCTGTTGCAATATTACGAAAAAAAGCAAGTGTTACTCTAATACTTGCTTTTTAACCCAATGTTGTTGTAGGTAATTTATACAGCTACTCAGCCTTAGCAATATTTCGTAAATAAAGTCCGTAGCCGCTTTTTTCGTACTTTTCAGCTACGTTTAACAATTGATTTTTATGAATGAAGTTCATTTTATACGCTACTTCTTCAATACAACCAATTTTAGTGCCTTGGCGCTTTTCTATTACTCGTACAAATTCGCTAGCATCGCTTAGAGAATCAAACGTTCCCGTATCTAGCCAAGCCGTACCACGATTCATCACACCTACCTGTAAACGTTGTTGTTGCAAGTAAACCTTATTTACATCTGTAATTTCGTATTCACCACGGGCAGAAGGTTGTATGTTTTTTGCAATTTCAACAACGGTATTATCATAAAAATATAATCCTGGTACAGCAAAGTGTGATTTAGGTTGTTTCGGTTTTTCTTCAATAGAAATTGCTTTGTAGTTTTTATCAAACGCTACTACACCATATCGTTCTGGGTCTGATACTTCATAAGCAAAAATAGCTGCACCTTCCACATTGTTATAGGATTGTACTAATTGACTTAATCCTGAACCATAAAAAATATTATCGCCTAATACAAGAGCTACTTTTTCTTTGCCAATAAATGGTTCTCCAATTATAAATGCTTGTGCTAATCCGTTAGGCTTATATTGTATAGCGTATGTAAAACTGCAGCCTATCTCTTCTCCATTTCCTAATAAACGGTTAAACGACTTATTATCTTCTGGAGTAGTAATGATTAGAATTTCTTTTATACCCGCTAACATTAATATGGATAGCGGATAATAAATCATAGGTTTATCGTAAATAGGCATTAATTGTTTACTAATGGCCTTTGTAATGGGATATAATCGGGTGCCGCTTCCGCCAGCTAATATTATGCCTTTCATTTGTATAAATTTTTGTTTTTTAAGGGAACAAATGTAATAACCAAGCTTTTTGTATCTATCAGTAATGAAATCTATTCATCACCAGTTGCTATATACTACTGAGCTGTTTATAGTTATTTCATAAAAAGTTAAAAAATTGTTTTATAAATATATCTAATGTGGGGTGAACTAAATCCTTTTGTGATAGTATTAAATCCTTTATTGGTAAAGGCCATTGAATATTTAATTGTGGATCATTATATATAATACTCGCTTCAGCATTTTTATTATAACAATTATCACATTTATAAAAAAAAGTAGCCGTTTCACTTAATGTTACAAAACCATGAGCAAAACCTCTTGGAATGTATAATTGTTTTTTATTTTCAGCGGATAATTCTACGCCTACATATTTCCCAAATGTTGGAGAATTTGTTCTAATATCAACTGCAACATCCCAAACTTTACCGCTTAACACTCTTACTAATTTTGCTTGTGCATGTTCTCCTATTTGTAAATGCAACCCTCTTAAAACGCCTTTTACAGAATAAGATTCGTTGTCTTGTACAAAATGTGGTTCAATGCCTATCAAATTTTTAAATGTAGTTGCATTAAAGCTTTCAAAGAAATAGCCTCTTTCATCTTCAAATACTTTTGGAGTGATAATGTAACAACCTTTTAATATCGTTTCTTCTACTTGCATATTCTAAGAAATTATTTTGAATGTTGAATTTTAAATTTTGAATTATTGCCCTCGTTTGAAATAGCTTTATCATACATTTCTTCATAATATTGTTGGTATGCTCCAGAAGTTACATGCTCTAACCATTGCTTGTTATTCATATACCAATCAATAGTAGCATCTAGGCCTTGTTTGAAAGTTACGGAAGGCTGCCAGCCTAATTCTTTTTTTATTTTATGAGCATCGATGGCATATCTACGATCATGTCCTGGTCTATCTTTTATATAGGTAATTAATTTTTCGCTTGTTCCTTCTGTGTTGTTTAGCTTTTTATCCATCAATTTGCATAATAATTTTACAAGATCAATATTTTTCCATTCGTTAAAGCCTCCTATATTATAGGTTTCTTTATTTTTTCCTTTATGAAAAACAGTATCAATAGCACATGCATGATCAATTACATATAACCAATCTCGAGTATATTTTCCATCTCCATATACAGGCAAAGATTTTTTTTGTAAAATATTATTAATAAAAAGTGGAATTAATTTTTCCGGAAAATGATTCGGGCCGTAATTGTTAGAACAATTAGAAAGCACAAAAGGTAAATTATACGTTTCGCCATATGCTCGTACAAAATGATCTGAAGAGGCTTTACTAGCTGAGTAAGGCGAATTGGGTGCATACGGTGTCGTTTCTGTAAATAAACCTGTTTCGCCTAAAGTTCCATATACTTCATCAGTGGATACATGATAAAAACGTTTGTCTTTATAGTTGTTTTTCCAGGCATCTTTTGCAGTATTTAGCAAATTAACCGTGCCGATAATATTGGTATATACAAAATCTAATGGGGAAATAATGGATCTGTCTACATGAGACTCTGCAGCTAAATGAATGATGCCCGTAATTGAATATTCTTTAAATATTTTTTGTAATTCTTCAACATTTAAAATATTAGCTTTTATAAATGTATAGTTTGGAGCTTGTTCTATATCTTTTAAATTTTCTAAATTACCTGCATAGGTTAACGCATCTACATTGATAATTTTATACTGCGGATATTTATTCACAAATAAGCGAACCACATGTGAACCTATAAAGCCGGCCCCACCAGTTATAAGAATAGTTTGTTGCATGATTCAGAAATAATAATGTATAAGAAGAAGGATGTTATATACTTGAAACTCAACAAAGGTAATAAAATGAAAGAAGTGTATATTTTGTTGAATTAGTTTGCTATCAACCATACATTTCAACTATTTTTACAAATAAATTTTTTAATTGAGCTCCTTAAAAAAATTAGCAGGACAAACAGCCATTTACGGATTTAGTAATATTATAGGTAGGTTTCTGAATTACTTATTGGTGCCTTATTATACCTATTTATTTAATCCAACTGAAAATGCTCCTATACAAATTATATATGCTTGGATTCCATTTTTAAATGTTATTTATACTTATGGAATGGAGACTTCTTTTTTTCGATTTGCACAACAACCGGAAAAACAAGAGCAGGTAATTAGTACTTCTTCTTTATCATTATTAATATCCTCTTTCTTATTTACATTTATCATATTAAGCTTCTACAAGACACTGGCTAGTTTTATGTTTGTAGGGCAACATCCTGAATATGTTATTTATTGTGCATTGATATTATTGTTTGATACATTAGTTCTTATTCCATTTTCTCAATTGCGCTTACAGAACAAACCCATGAAATATGGAGTGTTTAAACTGCTAAACATATTTATAACAATTGGATTAAATATTTTCTTTCTTTCTGTTTGTCCATTTCTTTTAAAACATAATCAACATTGGGTTAGTTATATATATAATCCGGCTATTGGCATAGGCTATGTTTTTATATCTAATATGATAGCCAGTTGTATTACTTGCCTACTGTTATTACCTCAATGGAAACAAGTA
>CAZXBE010000171.1:0-4233 GCA_964638565.1 uncultured Chitinophagaceae bacterium | reverse complement strand
TTTCTGTCCGAAGCTCTCCAACCAGCTTTTAGATCAGCATCTCGAGCATAATAATGCCGTCCCAAAAAACGTTGAGAAGTAGCCAAAATTTTGATAATACTTCTCATTTACAAAAAACACATACAATTACAAAAAATGCTACTACTCCTTCAATATTAATTTTTTCATACAAGTACCAATAAAATCATTACTTTTAACAACCCTATAAAATGATATCCAAATTTGCTTCATACAATTTCTCCAATCAAAAAACATTAGTTCGTGTAGATTTTAATGTACCGTTAGATGAAAACAATATTATAGTTGACGATACACGTATACAAGCTAGCATTCTTACTATTCAAAAAATTATAGCTGATGGTGGATCCGTTATCTTAATGTCGCATTTAGGAAGACCAAAAGACGGGCCTAATAAAAAATACTCTTTAACCCATATCTTATGCCATTTAAAATCACTATTAAACAAGAAAGAAATTTTGTTTGCGGATGATTGTATTGGGCAATCTGCCATTCAACAATCAAAATCGTTACAGCCTGGCCAAGTATTATTATTAGAAAATGTACGCTTTTACAAAGAAGAAGAAAAAGGAGATATAGCATTTGCTAAAAAACTTAGCGCCTTAGGTGATGTATACGTAAATGATGCTTTTGGAACTGCACACCGAGCACATGCTTCTACTGCTATTATTGCCCAATTCTTTCCAAAAGAAAAAAAAATGTTTGGATTACTAATGGAAAATGAAATTGAGAATGCAAAAAAAATTCTGCATGATGCACAAAGTCCATTTACAGCTATTATAGGCGGGGCAAAAGTTTCAGATAAAATTCTGATAATCGAAAATTTATTAAAAAAAGCGAATCATATTATTATTGGAGGAGGCATGGCTTATACATTTATAAAAGCAGAAAGTGGTAATATTGGAAAATCGCTTTGCGAAGATGATAAAACAGAAACCGCAAAATATTTATTGCAAATAGCAAAACAAAAAAGTGTTACCATTCATTTGCCAGTAGATTCTGTAATAGCCAATCAATTTTCAGCCAATGCAAAAACGAAAACCAGCAACAGTCATAATATCGATAAGGATTGGATGGGATTAGATATTGGCCCCAAAGCTTGCGAACAATTTAGTGCTGTTATTAAAAAATCGAAGACTATTTTGTGGAATGGACCCATGGGAGTATTTGAAATGAAGCCCTTTGAAAATGGAACTAAAAGTGTTGCGAACGCTTTAGCACAAGCCACACAACAAGGAGCATTTTCATTAATAGGTGGAGGAGATTCTGTTGCAGCCATTCATCAATTTAAATTAGCTGACCAAGTAAGCTACATATCAACAGGTGGCGGTGCTATGCTTGAATACTTTGAAGGTAAAATACTACCTGGGATTGCCGCAATTGAATCTTGACCTATATTTTGTAAATAATCTCCATTTAAAAAGTTTCAGAAGACAATAGACAAACACAGACCCTTAAAAATAAAATAACAACATCTATAAGTTCTTCTATAAAAGCTAGTAAAGATACCGTTGATCAAACTACACAGCCACCAATTCAACAATAGGTAATAACAAAACATGGAATAGTTGCTTACTATTTTCATAGAAGTAAGAAACCTACCAATGACACGAATTGTAATGGTCTTGAGTTAATTTTCGAAAAATATAATGGAAAATGGTACTTGGTTGCTATATTGCAAGATGTATAGCAAATCTAAGTCTAATAGATATTTAACGGATTTAATAAAAACAATGTATGTCCAAGTATATTTTCATAACAGGCGGTGTTACCTCATCACTAGGTAAAGGAATTATTGCAGCATCTTTAGCAAAACTCTTACAAGCCAGAGGACTTCGAGTTACTATTCAAAAATTTGATCCGTATATTAATATTGATCCAGGCACATTAAATCCTTACGAACATGGTGAATGCTATGTTACAGAAGATGGTGCAGAAACAGATCTAGATTTAGGGCATTACGAACGTTTTTTAAATATTCATACCTCACAAGCCAATAATGTTACTGCCGGGCGTATTTATCAAACGGTTATTACAAGAGAAAGAGAAGGTGCCTATTTAGGCAAAACGGTTCAAGTCATTCCACATATAACCGATGAAATCAAACGAAGCATGTTGTTACTAAGTGCTCACAACGAATACGATATTATTTTAACCGAAATTGGTGGTACTGTAGGAGATATTGAATCGCTTCCATTTATAGAAGCTGTTCGTCAATTACAATGGGAAATGGACAAAGAGAATTGTTTAGTCATTCACCTTACGTTAGTTCCTTATTTAAAAGCGGCAAAAGAACTTAAAACAAAACCTACTCAACATAGTGTAAGAATGCTCAGTGAATATGGTGTTCATCCTGACATTATCGTATGTAGGACAGAAGGACATCTTACCAATGAGATAAAAAAGAAAATTGCATTATTCTGCAATGTAAAAACAGAAGCAGTTATTGAAGCCGCAGATGCAGAAACGATATATGAAGTTCCGCTGATTATGATGAGCGAAAAGCTAGATATTATTACTTTAAAAAAACTAGGTGTACCAGAAAATAAGGAACCCTCATTAGATAAGTGGAAAACATTCATTGAAAAATTGAAATACCCAAAATCAAAAATAACTATTGGTTTAATTGGGAAATATGTAGAATTACAAGATGCCTATAAGTCAATACTAGAAAGCTTTGTACACGCTGGTGCTATAAATGAATGTAAAGTACATGTAGAATATGTTCACTCTGAATTTATTACCAGAGAAAATGTAAAAGAACAACTAGAATTATTAGATGGATTACTCGTTGCTCCCGGATTTGGGCATAGAGGTGTAGAAGGAAAAATTATAGCAGTACAATATGCACGAGAGTATAATTTACCATTTTTTGGTATTTGTTTTGGTATGCAAATGGCCGCTATAGAATTTGCAAGAAATGTACTAGGCCTAGAAAAAGCGCACAGTACAGAAATTGATATTAACACGCCTCACAAAATAATTGATATGATGGAAGCACAGAAAAAAATTACGATAAAAGGCGGAACCATGCGATTGGGAGCATATACGTGTGATATAAAATCAACATCTTTAGCCTATACTATTTATAAGGAAAATACCATTAAAGAAAGGCATCGACATAGATATGAATTTAATAATGAATATCTACTATCATTTGAAAAAGCAGGTATGATAGCCAGCGGTAGAAATCCAGAATCCGGTTTAGTAGAAATCCTAGAGCTTCCCAATCATCCATTTTTTATTGGATGCCAATATCACCCCGAATTAAAAAGTACGGTAGAAAGTCCACATCCGCTTTTTGTACACTTTGTAGCTGCTGCTAAAAAAGCGAGTGAAGAAAAGCAGGTAAGAAAAAACATGGTTTCAAAAAATTAAATTGGCAAGAGCCTGAATACTAATAAGCTGTGATATTTCAACAGATGTGAGACAAAAGTAGATAAGTTTTAATCATTAGTGCTAAATCTGATAAGTATAAGTTTTTTTAGGCATGGCAATAAAAATAGACCTCTTCGGAAAATCATTTTACGTTAATATTTAAGTTGAAAACCGCAGCGATTAAAATTGTGGGAACCTTACACTTACAATTGGACAAACGCCGAAAAAGACTTAGAAAATCATAATTCGCATATTATAGTGACTGTTATGTCAAGTAAGAATACAACACTTGAAAGATTTAAAATTTTGACAAAGGTTTTATCTTCAATAGTTGCGACAACAAACTGCATTGGAGTTTATCAAGGTTCACAGTCTTTATTAATTCCACGAGAGCAGTATCTTGACAGTGCAGAAGCCTTAAAATCAAATCAAATACCACTTGACCTTTGGATTTATATTGGACTACGGAAAAGCGAAAATGGAAACAGTGCATATACTTATGGATTGACAGCATTTGACAAACTTGAAATGGAATTCATAAACGCAAAACTTGATTTGGAAGAAATGCACAGTTTTTTAAGCAACATTTGTGCTTATGTAATCAATAGTAACATAACATTTAAGAGTGGCGAAACATTAGGCTACACAGCAGAGCAGAAAATAAAAATTACCAAATCAAAAGGACAATTTGTAGAAGGACAAACCTTAAAACTTGAAATCTAAAAGAAAAGCTGCACACAACATCGTATTGGCAATGGTGGGGCATTTGGAAAACGTCAGCACAACATTTGCACAAATGCCCGATAGAATTACAAATGTTGAGTTTACAACTGTCAG
>CAZXBE010000170.1:0-4277 GCA_964638565.1 uncultured Chitinophagaceae bacterium | reverse complement strand
CAGCTTTATGATGATCAAAAATTTATGCTTTGTGCAAATGAATATATGTATAAAAGTATTACAGCAGTTTGCCACATAAATAATGAATTAGAAATTTAGCGAACAAACAAATCAGCAATATTAAACTCATGCTTTTGTTTGACATGGCGTATCATTAATACGATAGCGTTTTTCCCCTCATTGCCCAAATCAATAGAATAGCTATTTACATATAAATCAATATGTTGGCGCATCACCTTTTCTTCCATCGTTTGCGCATGTTGTTTAATAAAAGGAGACAATATTGGATAGGCTTTAAAAGCATATTGTATGCTTTCTTTTAATAAAGCATCGATGGTTTGTTGTATAGATAATGGAATGGAACGCTTAACAGCAATGCCACCTAATGGAATAGGCGTCTGTGTCTTTTGTTCCCAATATTCACCTAAATCTATAATTTTTACCAATCCTTTTTGTTGATAGGTAAATCGATTTTCATGAATGATTACACCTAATCTTTTTTCATCAATAGAAGCATTCAAAACAAAATTTTCTATCTCATCGTATCGTAAAAATAGTTTGTTTTTTACATTGGGAAAAGCAATTGAAAACAACATATGTGCAGTTGTATACTTTCCAGGAATGGCTATGGTAGCATTATCTAGAGCTTCTAATGGTAAAATATGTTTAGCAACAAGCAATGGTCCAACGCCTTTGCCTAAAGCGCTTCCACTATTGCATAAAATATAATTTTTATATACTTCAAAATAAGCAGCATAACTTAATTTAGTAATATCTAACTTGCTTTGTAAAGCATATTCATTAAGGGTTTCAACATCTTCTATATGCATGTCAAAATTAATGCCTTTGGTATCTATTTTTTTATTTACCAATGCATCAAATATAAAAGTGTCGTTAGGGCAAGGACTAAAGCCAAGAGCTAATTTCATAATTATAGACGTTCAATACGATCCATTAATAGTACATTTAATTTTTGTATGGCCTCTTTCATGTTCCATTTTGTTTTATCTCGCACACCAACCATATTCGAAATACTCCGTATTTGCACAAAAGGAATTTTTTGTTGCAAACAAACGTAATGAAAAGCTGCACCCTCCATGCTTTCCACATCGGCATGATATTTTTCTTTATAGAGTTGTATTCGGCTTTGGTGCGTAGTAATTTCATTTACGCTAATACCTATTACTCGTGGTAAATTAAATATATCCATTATGTTTTTATGAATATTGATTAATCCTTTATTACTAAATGGATAATCATTCGCATGGCACAAATTCAAATCAAATACATCTTTAAATGTATTATTTTCCATTGACCCCATATCTGCAAAAAAATCTTTTTCTATGAGCACCACATCTCCTGAATTATATTTATTGGTTAAGCTCCCTGCAATACCAGCTTGTATAATAAGATCTGGTTTTGTATTTTGTATATATTTTGTAAGATGATATGTGGTAAAAGCCAATCCTATACCCGCTATAAGTACATCTATATTTTTTTCTTTTGTATGATGTTGATCACAATAATGGATAGTGGGAGCTATTTCTTTCTCTGTAGCAGCTATTAGTAAAATATGGTTCATTTTTATTCTATAAGAGGCGTAATGCAAACGATCATTAAAAAATGTATAGCTTCGCCCATCAATAATATAAAATTTCATTTCAATCATGAAATATACTCAACATAATTTACAAAAAGTAGAAAAAATCCTACAAGAGTCAGGGTATATTATACGATACGAAAGAGGTAATTTTCAAAGCGGCTATTGTATTTTGGAACAAAAAAAAGTAATAATTCTAAACAAATTTTTAGACATAGAAGGCAAAATCAACATTCTGTCTGAATTATTACCACAGTTATCTATTGACCCATTATTATTGAGTTCAGAAGCATTGCATACATTTAAAGAGGTTATTAAATAAATGCAACCTTCTTTGCACATAACATTTTTGGGAACAGGTACCAGTAGTGGTATTCCTATGATTGCTTGTAATTGTACTGTTTGTACCTCTATTCATCCAAAAGATAAGCGATTAAGAAGCAGCATACTAGTGCAATCGGCTACTACAACTATTGTTATAGACACTACTCCTGATTTTAGATATCAAATGTTGCGCGTTAATGTAAAACATTTAGACGCTGTTGTATTTACACATCCACACAAAGATCATACAGCAGGTTTTGACGATATAAGAGCATTTAATTTTTTTGAAAAAAAGGCCATGCCTGTTTACGCAAATGCATTAACAGCTAGTGCTTTAAAGCAAGAATTTGCATACGTATTTGCAGAGCATAAATACCCGGGCATACCAGAAGTTAATATGCATATCATTGACACTACACCGTTTACCATAAACGACTTAGTGCTACAACCCATATTGGTCTGGCATCATCAAATGCCTGTATATGGCTATAGAATAGGTAATTTTACTTACATTACCGATGCTAATAAAATTGATGCTGCCGAAAAGGAAAAAATAAAAGGTAGTAAAATACTAGTTATTAATGCACTTCGGCAAGAAAGCCATCTCTCACATTTTACATTACAAGAAGCTATAGCATTGGTAGAAGAACTACACATTCCAAAAGCATACTGTACACATATCAGCCATCAATTAGGCTTACACCATTCTGTAAATAAAATATTACCCGATCATATTCATCTAGCGTACGACGGGCTAAAAATCAACAGTTAATTTCTCTAGCTTATTAGTTATTAAAAAAAATAATATCAAATTAATTTTTTTTTAATTGAATATTAACATATACACTCGCATCATCAATCTGATTGCTTTGTAAAAGTACATAACGCTTTCCTTCGAAAGGTTATTTTGTTAGGATTTTAAGGCCGTTGTTAATCTCGTAGCTAACATTTGACGCAAATGGTTAGTTATCTTTAGTGCGTAATTTTCTATTTGATGATGGATTTTCAATATCCTAATAAAAATCAACATGATGCGTATAATAACAGTGTAGCTATTGTATTGCCTGTTACATTTGCTGCGGTAAGCCTATTATGACAAGGACTAAATTTTCCTACCTGTCCCTTTTTAGTTGAACATGTATTTATATGAGAATCTACACCTTGCAGCGTTAGAAACAGCCAAAAGATTTGCTCCGGCAGTTAGTAATGATTGTGTGTTTCAATTGGATGGTAAAAAATGGACAAAGCACGTTTATCCGAATAATATTCAAATCAAAAACTCGTCCTTAGCTATCACGCCAACGCCGTGAGAAGCCAGCTGAACGTAGAATAAGAAGCATTATGGATTTCTATACCTGTATTAAACACAATATAATTAAAATTATATTAAACCAATTCCCTATATTTGCCTATCCTTAATAAAAAATTAAGAATAAGTCCTGCCTATGCAAACACCTGTGTACAATAGATGAAAGAATCATTTATACATGATTCTTTTTGTGTGTGTTTTGTTTGATGAACCGAAGCAATAAGTTATAGAACATATTTTTTAACATTAAATCGCAAATTACATTGTTTATGAAAAAGTCTATTGCATCCTTGTTTTTAATGATGACTGTATTGGTTATTACCATTATTGCCTGCCAAAAAGAAAAGCAAACCGTTCCACCATCCAACACTACTCTACAAGCTAGTAATGCTCGAGAAGCTGTAGCTATCAATCAGGCGTCTACTCGTTGCAGAATATCGTTAGATACGGCAGAAATGTATATTAAAGACTATAGAAACCATATGCGGCAAATGGGTAAGCAGGATGGCGAGTATACCCGCTCTTACAACATACCTGCTGATGGATTATTAGACTTATTTAAATACGCCAACGATAACCATATAAAACTAAGTGCTATACGTGCCTATATAGGTAGAAAAAGAAATGCACAAGGACTTATGCAAGAAACATTGGTATATGTAGCAGCAGACGAAGCGGGTAACGACCTGGTAAGCAACACTCTAACAGGGAGGTTGGGTATCTCACCTGGGCCGGTGGAGGATGGTGCCGAACTTTGCCCTGTGGCGTGCAACTTGGCTCCCAATAGGTTAAGTAATGTAAAATAAAAAATTTTAGAATGATATTAACTGAACGTTTATTTTTTACTCTTTCAAAATAATGCAACTATGTATTCTTTATTGCTGCTAGTTTCTATATGGGTAATCCGCTTTTGCATGTTTTTTTCATTTATTAGTGCCGTTGTTAAAACCAATCTTAAAGAAAATAAGGGAAAGCTACCTGCACCACTTAAAAGAGACTCTAAAATAATTTGTGTAAATGGAAATGAGTAACTGTTATTTAGAG
>CAZXBE010000169.1:1852-4377 GCA_964638565.1 uncultured Chitinophagaceae bacterium | reverse complement strand
ATATAATGCTGATCTTTAGTGAGTACACCTGTAGCAGGATCAATAGTTGAGAAACTAAAGCCGGCCACAGGAATAAGAGCATTTAGTTTTAGCTGATAAATTTTATCAATTACATAGCCATTTTCATTATATATAGTGAGTGTTCCACCTGTTACAAATTGATTACCATTTTTTTCTACAATATCTATCTGTTCAATAGGGCTATTGATACGATTGCCCACTAAATTTTTAATGGCTTTAGCTTCGGTAGTACTTGCTTTGTTTAAATTGGAATAATCAAAAGCATATTTTATCTTTTGATGGATAGTTTTATTGTTCCCTGTTTTAATTATTTCTGTAGGTTGAACATGGTTGGCTGATGTATAACTGTACCCGCTACCTACAATAATTTGATTGGTATCTGATATCATGGTTTCAGATGTGCCGGTTGAATGAAATGCTTCACTATCCAAAGTGGATAGACTAACATTATATTCTTTGCCAGTAGACAGCGTACAATACTGGCTATAATCAACTTTAATTCCATTAATTTTGGAAGTAAAAGGAGCATCTACCTGATATCCATTTCTTACAGTTTGGACATTTTTACCAGCATTTGTAATGGTATTTTTTTCTACCTCGTTTCCTGAACGCCAATATGTATTAATAGGAGTAACATAAGGTTGAGAGCTAATATATTTATTTTCAGAAACCATAAAATTATGGTCTATTTTTCCTTGCACACCATTTTGATCAGTTAGTTCATGTACTTTAGGATATTCAATGATTGGACCTACTAAAGGAACTACACTTTCATCATGTATTCTATAGGTGTTGCCACAAGGTAAACAAGTAAGGGTAAGGCTCTCGTTTTCACCATATCCCATAGTAGTTATATAGTTAGGATACTGCTTAAAGTTTACATTTTGTAAACTATCCTCATAAATATATTTTTTAATAATTTTGTCAGCTGTTATACCAGAATAAGTTTTGACTGTGCTAATTCTACAACCTCCTAATTGATAAGGTTTAGGTTTGCTTGTGACTGAATGGGTTATAGTAAGCCATGCACGTAAATAACGCATATCATCTGAAGTACCTCCTCTCGGTACACAATTGGTACTCATGACAGTATAATCATAAGTTGCACCTTTATGTAAATTAAACACACCAGAAGCACGCCACCAACCATCATCATGAGTATAAGTGAATCCAGTAGAAAAATCACCAGGTGGTAAACCTACAGAAGCATCTCCGTAAGTACCATCAGAGCAGGTTTCATAAAAATAATCTACTTTATATAATCCATCTTCTGGAATAGTAAAACTTCCCGTTTTTCTACTTCCATCCATGAGGTCTACACTGACTATGGATTCTTCAGTTAACGCACTTGCAGGCAATTCTAAGAAAGCAGAATTCGATAGAATATCTGTATAACTTTTAACTTTAACTTGATTGGCTTCATAGGTAAATTCGCTTTTGCCTCCTCCTGGATATTCTATAGATTTAAGTGTACCTAACATAGAGGCAGAAGAATCACTTTGTTTATTAACATAAGTAACACCGCTATAGGTTCTCCACAAAGGCAACATAGTACTATATGGAGCATTAGGTATCATAGCCGCCCCAAACGATGAATTTCCATTAAAATATCCCCAATGATCTTTAGCTCTTGAAAAAATAGCAGGATAAGAAGCCCAAGGTTGATTATTATAATCCAGCTTCCATTTTTTAACTATTTGTGTGCCACCTATTTCAGATAAGGAATCCAGTTTTAATCGAGCACCGTCTCCAAAATAAGAAGTATATAATTGAAAATTTTTAATTTTTTTAGCATTTATATTATATATTTCTATTTTATCTAAAGCAGGTGCTTTGCTTGCTGTATCCAGTGCTTTTAGGTCTTTACGAGGTGTTACAGAGTGTACAAATTTGATATAACCTTCTGGAAAAATGGCAGAGTCAAGTAAGAGATGACTCATTCTGGTAATGGTAGAGTTGTAATCAACAGAAGGATTAGGACATCCACTACCTGATACAAATGCAGTATGAAAAATGGAAGCGCTATTTCTATAATAGGTTAAATTGTAGGTTTTATATTTGAATAAAGCTGTACTTCCATTTTTAGCAACAATTTTGGTTAAGTAATAGGATGAATTATCAAAAAAATCCGGTGAGACATCTATTGTATTTTGAGTAGATATAAATTCTTGTGCCTCAAAATAAAAATCATTACCGTTATCATCTTTAATTTTAAAACCATAGGGCGTTGTATTAACTATGATATCTGCTTTGGGTAATGTTCTTACCTGGGTTGGAGAAGTGAAATAAAAAATACCATTAGCATTAGGAAGAAAATAATTATAGAGATCATATTCTGCATCAATGTTGCCCTGAACAATATCATCTAACAATAACTTTCTTTTCCAATCAGGCATTTTACCGGCAAAATATTCACCTAATGCAGTTTGCCCACCATGAAAAAGACCGCTCTTAAGTGAATCAAAATCATTAAGACCTCTTTGTTGATAAGAAATCACTCCTCC
>CAZXBE010000169.1:0-1752 GCA_964638565.1 uncultured Chitinophagaceae bacterium | reverse complement strand
CTTGATTGTTTCCTACATCAACACCATTAGCTTGTATATCTTTTGTTGAAGGGATTTCTGGCAAGTGTTTATTTTTTTCTATATATGTAGATAAATCTTTTAGATTCATCAGTTTGTACTCTTTATCAAAAACATAATCTGCCCAGCCGCTTTGAGTAGCAATTATTTTTTTGGCTTTGATGTTGCCATTGACAGAAAGTTTTTCTGTTGGGTTGGTATTTCCTATTCCTATATTGCCATTTTGTTTAATAACCATTATTGGATTACCCCCGCATGGTCTAAATTCTAAAACATCATTATCTCCATATTGGGCTATATCCCAAAATGTTGTTTTGCCTAATCTTATAAATGCATAGTCATTTGGGTTGGTATTTTCTACTTGTAAGGATGATCGACTTGATTTAATATGAAGGTTTGATGCTGGCGTAGCTGTACCTATGCCTACATTGCCATTAGATTGGATAATCATTTTTATAGAACCAGGATTACCATTGTATTCAGTATAGAATTTATGGCTTCCCTGACTGAAGTAATCTAAATTATTAGCGCTGATGCCAAAGCCAAAATAGTTATTGGGTCCACCTTGCCAAAGGGTTATTTTATTGGGATAAGTAGAAGGGTCTGAGTAGTTGCTTCCTAAATCTAACTTGCTTACAGGTGTTTGTGTTCCAACACCTACATTGCCATCATCTTTGATGGTTAGCTTAGCTCCAAGATTGTTGGTGTTGCTGTATCCCCAAAATTGTAGACTGTTGCCATAGGCTCCACTCATATTAAAGATTCTCCAAAAGGTTGCATCCCAGTCTCCTGTTTTAGCACTATTGTGCAAAGTAATGGAAGGACCTACTTCTGAATTAGAAGTAGCCATAATTTCTCTATCTACTTCTAAGTGTGTTTGTGGATTGGAAATGCCGATGCCTACATTGCCTGAGCTGGTAATATTTAGTAGATTTCCTGATGCATTGCTAAAGTTATATCCTCTAATAGTTGAATTATTTGAAAAATTAACCCCATCATTGTTTATGCCTATACTCAAACTATATGCGCTTGAATTCGTTCCCATTAAAAATTTAATAGATTGATTACCATCAGTAATATGTAATTTGGTTTCTGGAGCAGAAGTACCAATACCTAAATTTTTACTGCTATTAGTATTCCAGATATTGCTGGCATCTTCACTCCATTGGGCTGATAGTTGATGGGTAATAAGAGTGCTTATAATTATAGCACTAATTTTTTGCATAAGCTGTTTTATTCTGTTCATATTTGTTGAGTTTTAGTTTTGTTTTAATTGATATATAATAATTGTTGGTTTTGTAATTTTTTGTGTTTGTATTTTCATTAGCACATTTTCTAATTTTCATATTTGCACATTAGAATACATACCCTAACCTAAACTTCACTGGACTTGTTTTTACGGTTTGTTGCTGGTAGAGTAAATCGTAGAGCAATTGTATTTTAGCCTTATACTTTTTGCCTAACTTCTGTATTTTACTAATGCCCAATAAACCGCTCTGCTGCCAAGCGTTAATATTTTGTAGTTCTTGTAAACTGTTGAATTTAGATAAGTAATTCTGCTCATATCCTCCACTCATGTACCAGCTGTTTTTGATTTTATAGTCGATATAGCTTCTAAGGCTGATACCTTCACTGGTGAATTTTATGTTATCCAGTCCGCTGCCCAGTCCTAATTTGTAGGATGTACCTATTCCTATTACTGATTTATCATTAAGTTTATAACCAACTGTTAAT
>CAZXBE010000168.1:0-4413 GCA_964638565.1 uncultured Chitinophagaceae bacterium | reverse complement strand
AATGCTATAGGTGTCGAGTCTCTACGATAGCGTTCTACCTTTAGCGTATTTAAACCTTCTGTTCCTCTTAGTGTATGTTGTTGAATATAAGCATCTAAATCGGTTGTACTAAGTTGATCTTTTAGATAGTCATCTATACGTAAATCAGTAGGCTGGAAATTAAATTTCATTTTTAAGGAATCTGTTCGAGTTATATTTTCTTGTATACCACTCAAATGGCGCTCCACTACATTGGTTAAATTCCATTTTTTTGCAGAAGTATTCCAGCGTAAATTTTGTGCTCGTAGATTGTAGACTACTTCATTATTTTTTATTTGATATATAAAAAAACCAGTACCGCTCTTGCTAAGCGTATCGTAATAACGTATGCCAGCATATGTAGATGGATCAATGCGAAAATACAGATTTTCGTTAGTATGCGCCAAAGCGTTGTAACTAGAGTTACGGTCAACATAAACGGTTTGAAAATTGGTTCGAATAGTATTGGCTTTAGGAATTATATTCCTACTAGCAATCCATAAAGTTAGCGCTAGTAAACTACTGCCTACCAAATAGGGTCTTAATAATCTTTTAAAACTTACGCCACTTGCTAGTATAGCAATAATTTCTGATCGGCTTGCCATTTTTGAAGTAAAAAAGATAACCGCTATAAAAGTAAAAAGCGGAAAAAGAAATGAAATGATGTAGGGAATAAATCCAATATAGTATTGCCAAAATATTTGAGATGAAGAAAGTTTCGATTTTACAAAATCATCTGCTTTTTCGCTACTATCAATAACCACAGCAATAAGCGCAAACAATAGAATACTAAAAACAAAAGTTTTCAGAAATTTTTTTAATATGTAAAAATCCAATGTTTTCATCCACACTTTTTAAGCCGAAACTATTACTTGTTGTATAATATGTGTAAGTACATCTACTGCTTTCTGCATATCCTGTACTCCTATCCATTCATGCTTAGAATGTATAGCCTGCATACCTGTAAAAATATTAGCACAAGGTAACCCCATAAAACTTAATCGGCTACCATCAGTGCCACCGCGTATGCTTTTTTTATGTGTACGAAGGCCTGCTTGCTTATACGCTTCTTCTGCAAAAGCAATTACTTGTGGATGCTGATCCAATATTTCTTTCATATTACGATACTGTTCATGTATCGTTAACTCAAATTGTGCTTTTGGATATTTTTTCTTGAACTGTTCTACAATATCATGCAATGAATGACAGTGTTGTTGTAGTCCTACAATAGTAAAATCACGTATGATAAATTCTATACTTGTTTTTTCAGCTAAACCATCCACTCGAGTAGGATGTATAAAGCCATTTCGATTATCTGTACACTCGGGTGCAATGTTGTTAGGTAAAGCTGCTAAAATTTCACCAGCAATTTTTAATGCATTCAGCAACTTATCTTTAGCATACCCTGGATGAGCTATAACACCATGGATAGTTAATATAGCAGCATCAGCATTAAACGTTTCGTCTTCTAAATCACCCAATCCTCCCCCATCTAAAGTATATCCAAAATCAGCGTTTAATTTTTCCATAGATAATTTAGCGGTTCCTTTACCTATTTCTTCATCGGGTGTAAACAATAATTTTATAGTCCCATGTTTTATACTAGGATTAGATAAAAGATAATTTGCCAAATCCATTATAATAGCTACTCCTGATTTATCATCAGCCCCCAATAAAGTATGCCCACTTGCCGTTATAATATCAAAACCAATATGTTCTTTTAAGTAAGGATAGTTTTGTATGGAAATAATTTGTGTAGTATCATCAGGTAATATGATATTTTGACCTTGATAGTTTTTATGCAATATAGGTTTAACATTTGTTCCACTACAATCAGGTGCTGTATCTACATGTGCACAAAGGCAAACTGTAGGAGCCTTTGCATTTATGTTAGAAGGTATGGTTGCGTATACATATCCGTATTCATCTAATTCCACATCCTTAATGCCCATTGCTTTTAACTCTTCCACCAACAGCGCACTTAATTTTTTTTGTTTTTGTGTGGAAGGAAAAGCGTTTGACTGTGGATCTGATTGTGTATCTATTTGTACATAACGTAGAAAGCGATCAACAACTGTATAAGCATAATTCTTCATCTCATATATTTACAGCAAACATAATAAAATGAATGTTTTTGGTCATTAATTATCTATAATTCTTTAGAAACCTTACTTTTACACCAGATTATAAATGCAATGGAAATAACTCCCGGCAAGTTGTTGCAAAATATTAATGCTCCACACGACTTAAGAAAGTTGTCTAAGCAAGACTTGCATCAATTGTGCAATGAATTGAGACAGTACATCATTGATGTTGTAAGCGTTTATGGTGGCCACTTTGGAGCCAGTTTAGGAGTTGTAGAGTTAACCGTTGCATTACATTATGCATATAATACACCATACGATCAATTAGTATGGGATGTAGGTCATCAAGCGTATGGCCATAAAATACTTACTGAAAGAAAAAATCGATTTACTACAAATCGTAAATATCAAGGGTTAAGCGGATTTCCTAAACGTAGCGAAAGCGAATATGATGCATTTGGTGTAGGACATTCTTCCACTTCCATTTCTGCAGCTTTGGGTATGGCCATGGCAGCTAAATACAAAGGAGAAAAAGATCGAAAAGCCATTGCTATTATTGGCGATGGTTCAATGACGGCTGGCCTTGCTTTTGAAGCCCTTAATCATGCTGGCATAGCTAACACAGACATTTTAATTATATTGAATGATAATTGCATGAGCATCGATCCAAATGTAGGTGCCTTAAAAGAATATTTAACAGATATCACTACTTCCCATACCTATAATAAATTTAGGGGTGATGTATGGAAATTAATGGGGAAATTACCTATTGGAAAAACATTCACTCGCTCTATGGCCAGTAAACTGGAAGCAAGTATAAAAGGGATGGTGAATAAAAGCAGCAACTTATTTGAAGCATTAAAATTGCGCTATTTTGGCCCTATTGATGGACATAATATTCATAAACTTGTTGAAACATTTAAAGATTTAAGAGACATTTCTGGTCCAAAATTATTACATGTATTAACGGTAAAAGGAAAAGGATATGCATTGGCCGAAAAAGATCAAACTAAATGGCATGCACCAGGCCTATTTGATAAAATAACAGGAGAAATTCATCAAAAAAAATATGATCTTCCTCAGCCACCAAAATACCAAGATGTATTTGGGCATACTATTATAGAATTAGCAGAACAAAACGAAAAAATATTTGGCATCACGCCTGCAATGCCCAGCGGTTCGTCTCTAAAATACATGATGGATCAAATGCCAGACCGTGCATTTGATGTAGGCATTTGCGAACAACATGCTGTTACACTTAGTGCTGGAATGGCTACACAAGGCATGAAAGTATTTTGCAATATCTATTCGTCTTTTATGCAACGAGCATACGATCAAGTAATACATGATGTTGCTATACAAAAATTACCTGTTATATTTTGCTTGGATAGAGCGGGTTTAGTAGGTGAAGATGGCCCCACACACCATGGTGCTTATGACATAGCTTATATGCGTTGCATACCCAATATAATTATAAGCGCACCTATGAACGAACAAGAATTGCGCAACTTAATGTACACCGCACAATTAGATTCTACACAATTGCCTTTTGTAATTCGCTACCCTCGTGGGGAAGGTGTAATGGCTGATTGGAAAAAATCTTTCAAAAAAATAGAAATTGGTACAGGCAGAAAAATAAAAGATGGAAAAGAAATAGCTATCCTATCAATTGGTCATCCGGGAAATTTTGTAACCAAAGCTATTCAAGAATTGAAAAAGGAAAACATTGATCCTGCACATTATGACATGCGCTTTGTAAAACCATTAGATGAAAAATTATTACACGAAGTATTTCAACAATACAATAAAATTATCACTATCGAAGATGGTACAATTGTGGGTGGCTTTGGAAGTGCTATACTCGAATTCGCCGCTAAAAATAATTACAAAACATCTATAAAAATAGTAGGTATTCCTGATCAAATTATTGAACATGGAACACTTAAAGAATTACATCGTGAATGTAGCTATGATGCAGAATCTATAGCAATAACTGTTAAAACTTTATTGAAAGAAAAAATGCAAATACTCGATACTTGACCTTAACCAATTAACCATGGCATAAAAAAACACTCGCCTCCTTGCAAGCCTAAATTTATTAAAAACTTGCGAAGTACAGGTATAAAGGTAGTGCCTGATATTAATGTGCGTAAATAAGTAAAGAATATATTGGGTTATTTACTAATGATAAATAAAAAACAAGTTATTACATTGACTACTACAATCTTCTTATACCAAAGTGAAATATTACATAGCCCAAATTAGATTGTTAAAAATATAGCTAACCGAGCAAGTAGATATAATGGTATTA
>CAZXBE010000167.1:0-4459 GCA_964638565.1 uncultured Chitinophagaceae bacterium | reverse complement strand
AACCCAGCTAACTTATAAATAATCTGCAGAGAAATAATAAAAGGAGGTTTAAACTGATTATTTGTAGTTTCTAAATTTACAGAAAATACAGAATTAATCATAGAGCCTTCTTTCACAGCATATTCTGCAATTACTTCAGATCCAGAAGTTAAGTCTCGAGGTGTAGGAGGAAGGTAAAAACAACGCCATACACTTACAAAAACAATAAATACAATAAGCACAATAAAACAAATTTCATATAACTTAAATTTATATTTTAATGTACTAAACAGCATTTCCAAATTTGCGAAACTGCGTTTAAATTGTACATTTAAAGCTAAACAAGTAATAGCTAAAGCACTAAAAACAGTAATACTGTTAAGCGGTATATATAAAAGTTGTAATATAAAAGGTATAAGAGAAAAAACAGCTATGCCTAATAATGTTGATAAAGCAACCATTGGCCATGGTTTTAATTTTATATTTAGCAATAACAGTAATCCCCAACCTGTTAAAAAATGAAAGACAGCAAGTAACAAGGCAGTAGCTATATAACTAATCATAAAGAAATATTGTATTTTTTAAAATGGGTAATAATGGTATCAAACTGCTTTGTTGAAGTTATACTATCTATAAATAAAAACCCATCATTAGCCCTAACGTACCATTTAGCTTTTACAGCTTCTTTACTATCTACCCATATAGTTTTAGTGCCTGTATAATAATAAAAAACCGCTGGTTCAGGTACATGGTAAGGAATATGATTAGTTTCAAAATACTCAGTAGGAGGTAACAAAATAAGCGGATCATGTATTTTTTTTTGCTCAAAAAAAGAAGCAATAGCCTTTGAAATAGTATAATTATTACCAAACCTATATACTAGCCTAGCTTGTATATCTAATTCATTTTTTTGCTCTAAAAACTCATCCCAATAACCTATAATTCTTTCTTTAAACCATAATTTATAAATACCTGTATTTAAAAAAATAAGTATACATATAAAAGATAATATGAATAACTTAAAATGCCTAAATACATTTTTTTTATGCTTTGATTTGAATGAATTATCCACCTTAATTAAATATTGATTTTTTCATAAAAAGTATCTATACAAATATAATACTCGTAAAATACTAAATTAAAATAGATAGATATTCATTATTTTCATAAAAACAACTATATACTTATAATTATTTATGCATAACATAGAACCCTTCCACAATTGGAGACATCTTTATATAGCGGAAGAGGATGAACGCTCCCCTTTTTATGGAAGAGAATATAGTGAATTTGAATTTTCGCAAACCGTATATAATTATCTAATACATCCACAATGGGATGCCTTTGGTTGTAGAAATTTATATCTTAAAATAATTTATGTCGATTATGATCAACATTTTTGTATTCTAGAAATGATAGGTGAATGGAATGACGCTATTGAAAATGATATTATGATTTTAAAACGCGAAGTAATTGATAAATTGAAGTTGCAGGGAGTTACAAAATATGCTTGTATAGTAGAAAGTGTGCTTAATTTTCATAGTGGAGATAGCGATTATTATGAAGAATGGCATGAAGAAACATCTGATAAAAATGGTTGGGTAACCTATTTAAATATGCCTAATGCTACCCAACACGATTTTATTAAAATGCATCTAAATCAATATATTTTTATGATGGATATACCAGCGTGGAGAACGTATTTACCTCAGTATTTGTTAGATGCTATTGAAAAAGAGCAGTTGAAGTATCTTCATTAAGGTACACAAATGCTTTAAAGAGCATACGATTATTGTACTTTTGCATAAATGGAAAAGAAAAATAACATTTATATAGCAGGTCATAGAGGTCTTGTAGGAAGTGCTATACATCGATATCTTATTAAAAATGGATATCAAAATATTATTGTTCGCACATCGCAAGAATTAGATTTGCGCAATCAGCAAGCTGTTAATCAATTTTTTCAACAAGAAAAACCTGATTATGTTTTTTTAGCAGCTGCTAAAGTAGGTGGTATACATGCCAACAACACATATCGTGCAGATTTTTTATATGATAATATAATGATTGCAAGTAATGTGATACATGCAGCACATCAACATAAAATAAAAAAATTATTGTTTTTAGGTAGTTCTTGTATTTATCCAAAACTAGCACCACAGCCACTTAAAGAAGAATATTTATTAACAGGCCCTTTGGAACAAACCAATGAACCTTATGCCATTGCTAAAATAACAGGCATTAAATTGTGTGAAACATACAGAGAACAATATGGATGCAATTTTATAAGTGTAATGCCAACCAATTTATATGGCATTAATGATAATTATGATTTAGCAAATTCTCACGTATTGCCTGCATTGATTCGTAAATTTCATGAAGCTAAAATGCGTGGCAATAAAACGGTTACTATTTGGGGAACAGGAAAACCTAAAAGAGAATTTTTATATGCCGATGATGTAGCCGATGCCTGTGTATTCTTAATGCAACACTATAACGGTAAAACTCTTATTAATATTGGTGTTGGAGAAGATGTGACTATTCTAGAATTAGCCACCATTATTCAAGATATTGTAGGATTTAAAGGCGAATTACAATTTGATACTACAAAGCCCGATGGTACACCTCGTAAGTTATTAGATGTATCTAAAATACATGCGCTGGGTTGGAAACATAAAACCTCTTTGCAGGAAGGTATTCGATGGTCATATGATGATTTTAAAAAATTAAAATAAATAATTTGCAACCATGTTGCAAAAAATAAAATATAAATTCTTATGGTTAAAACAAAGAAAAAATTGATGCCTGTTAGTGATAAAGTTTGAATGTTTACTAGAGCCTGTAACTGTGCGCCTGATAAAACTTTTTTGGTCTTCTTTAAAGATGACGGAAGTAATATTCCTCAGAGTATAATCCAAATAGTACTATTTAAAAACAACATTTTGTCGATAATTTATGCCAAATTTTCTACCTCATAAACGTCCATTGCGCATACTCATTGCTAAAGTTGGTTTAGATGGTCATGATAGAGGTGCCAAAGTTATTGCAACCGCATTACGTGATGCCGGTATGGAAGTCATTTACACAGGTTTACGCCAAAACCCAGAAATGGTTGTTAATGCTGCGTTACAAGAAGATGTAGATGCTATTGGAGTAAGTATTCTATCAGGTGCACACATGACTGTTTTTCCAAAAATTATTACATTGATGAAGGAAAAAAAAATGGATGATATATTGTTAACCGGTGGCGGTATTATTCCTGAAGCAGATATGAAAATATTACATGCAATGGGAGTAGGAAAATTATTTGCGCCAGGTACTCCTACACAGGAAATTGCTAGTTATATTTCAGATTGGGTAAAAAATCATAAATCCTTTTAAAATTAAATATGACATTTGAAAACGAGAGTGTTGTATTAAACTGAAAAATTGGTATTACATAGATGTTGCATAAAAAGACTTGATTTTTTGAAGGTAGGGAATAATTGCCAAAATGCTTTGATTCTTTCGATTAGAGATACAGCCACATCGATTGTGGGTGATTTTTTTTCTGATATACCACCAAACACTTTCCATAGGATCAAGATCGGGAGAATACTGAGGTAGAAATATAAGCTGTAATTTTGTTTTTGTTGTATCTATAAAAAGTTTTTAACGTATAATAAAAGAGGCTGTCAAAAAGACAGCCTCTTTTATTATACGTTAAAAACAATATGGTTACTTCACTTCCTCAAATTCAGCGTCAGTAACTTGATCATTCTTCTCTGTTGCTGTTTTTTCTGTTTGAGTTTGATCGGTAGTTGTTTGTGCACCGCTTGCCTGTTGTGCTTTATATATTTCTTCTGAAGCTGCTGTCCAAGCTGTATTCATTTCAGTTATGGCTGCGTCAATAGCCGCTATATCTTGTAATTTGTGTGCTTCTTTTAACTTATTCAAAGCCGTTTCAATAGGCACTTTTTTATCAGCAGAAATTTTATCTCCATAATCTTTTAACTGCTTCTCTGTTTGAAAAATTAAGCTATCTGCCTGATTAATTTTTTCTACTTTTTCTTTTGCTGCCTTATCTGTTGATTCATTTGCTTTAGCTTCATTTTTCATACGCTCAATTTCTTCTTTGCTTAAACCAGAACCAGCTTCAATGCGAATATTTTGGCTTTTACCAGTACCCTTGTCTTTAGCGCTTACGTGCAAAATACCATTGGCGTCAATATCAAAGGTTACCTCAATTTGAGGGACGCCCCTTGGTGCAGGAGGAATACCATCTAAATTAAAAATACCTAAGCTTTTATTTTGAGATGCCATGGGTCTTTCTCCTTGTAAAATGTGTATTTGAACGCCGGGTTGATTATCCGCCGCAGTAGAATATATTTTTTCCTTTTTAGTTGGAATGGTTGTATTGGCCTCAATTATTTTATCTACTAATCCACCTTGTACTTCTATACCTAAAGAGAGAGGTGTAACATCAAGCAATAAAACATCT
>CAZXBE010000166.1:0-4518 GCA_964638565.1 uncultured Chitinophagaceae bacterium | reverse complement strand
ATAATAGATAGCTCAAGCAGATAATGACAGAAGAAAAAAAACTCTTTAAAAAAAATATTGCCAAACTATTGCAAGACAATAAATTTTTTATGTACTTTGGGTTCGATTTTAGAAAAACGTACAACAATTATGAAAAAAACTTTCATCCTCCTTACTACTGTATTAGCTTCTGTATTTGCAACTGAAACTAAGGCTCAAGATGCAGAAAAAGAAATAGTAAAAGTATATCGTTGGTACAACCCAACAGATGCAAACTACATCACCGTTGCCGAAGGCGAATACCAAGATGGTCAATTACTTAACTGGCATTGGAAAGATAAAACTTTAATTTTCTTTGCATACCGCAATCCGGGTGAAGGTCGTGTAGCTGTAAACAGCTGGTACAACCCTAGCACTAAAGACTTTGCAAGTATTGCAGAAGACGAATATACTGATGACCAAATGTTGAAAATGGGTTATTCTGATAAACATATTCAATTCTACGCTCCTACACGTCGTGCAGCTAACCAAGTAGCGGTTTACCGTTGGTTCGTTCCCAAACGCAAAGATTGGGTTACTATTGCCGAAGAAGGTGATACAGATGCTTACTACAAAAAAGGATATCGTCATAAATCATTCCAATACTATGGTATTAGCCGTGGTAGTGATGTAATGATTTACAACCAGCTTTAATCTTTTAAAGAGCTTATTTACTTAAATAATTTAAAAAAAGAGATTGTCAAATGACAATCTCTTTTTTTATGCGCTATACAAGCTGAAAATTAATGTTACATCACTTGAACGATTAAGAATTTCAAGTATTGTGTATTAGGAACATGCCACAATATAGGATGGTCTGATGCTTGAGTTTGCCAGGTCACTTGGCGGATTTTTCTTTTCGCATCTTTGGCAGCGGCATCAATAGTCTTTAAAAACTGGTCGGGAGAAACAAGGTTAGTGCATGATGCCGTAACCAAAAAGCCACCTGGCTTCGTAAGTTTCATGCCGCGCAAATTAATTTCTTTATAACCCGTAATTGCCTTATCAATATTGGCTCTACTTTTGGTAAATGCAGGAGGGTCAAGCATTACCAAATCATATTTTCGACCTTCTTTAACCCAATTTTTGAGTGCATCAAATGCATTTACCGACTCAAATTTGCAGGTATGTTCAAAGCCATTAAGCAAGGCATTTCTGCGTGCTGTATCTACTGCACTATCCGAAATATCTAAGCCCAAAACACTTTTGGCTCCGTATTGTGCAGCGTGAAGAGAAAATGTACCTGTATAACAAAAAGCCTCAAGCACATCAGCATCTTTACAAATATGCTGTATGGCTCGGCGATTATCTTGCTGATCAAGAAAGTAACCAGTCTTTTGTCCGTTTTCAATATCCACATGAAATTTCAAACCATTTTCGTTGAGGATAATGTTGGTATCAAAAGGCGCAGAAAGAAAACCTTTTACCTGTTGCATCCCTTCTAATTCACGCACAGGCACATCATTGCGCTCGTAAATACCTTTGGGTTTAAAAATATCGTTCAAAGCCTTCACAATAGCCTCTTTCCAACGTTCAATACCTAGGGCTAAAGTTTGGATAACGATATAATCGTTGAACTTATCTATAATCAAAGCGGGCAATCCGTCGGCTTCGCCAAAGATTAAACGACAGTTTTCGAGATAGCCTATTTGTTGGCGGTATGCCCAAGCATCCGCTATTCGGCGAAGAAAAAATTGCTCGTCTATTTGTTCATTTTTATCACGAGTAAGCAAGCGAATACGAATTTGCGAAGCGGGATTGACATAACCCTTACCCACAAAAGAACCACCATAAGAATACACTTCTACTATATCTCCGGGTTCGTAATCACCATCACTATCGCCTATTTCGGTTGCAAATATCCAAGGATGCCCAAGGAGTATTCTATCTCCTATTTTTTTGCGCAGAAAAAATTTTGCCATAAGACAGCAAAGATACTTGAATGTATTAAGAGCTTTTAATGTTAAAATGAATTCTGCTTTGAATATTTATTTTTGTTTTTTCAAAATAACATTCTTAGGTTTGTTTGAGATTAATGAAAATTAACATTTTTATATAAATTTTTAATAGCGTTTACGCCTAATACAAAACTGCCTGTCTAAGTTCGAAAAAGTAGGATGCAGTAAGTACAAAAGCAAAACGCCCGCACTAAAAAAACAGTGTGGGTGTTTGCCTTACTTGCATCCGAGGTCTTCGAACACCCGACAGGCGAGTAACAAGCAAAGCCCACACTGTTTTATTTTAAACAGATTGGGATTTTAGTTAACCAATAAAACTGTTTAAAATGAACAAAAGCCCACCATATAGTAGTAAATTTCTTACATTTACTTCATATAATCAAATGAAACTTCTTATGAAAAAATCAATCTTATTCTTGCTTTGTAGCATTATTATAAGTAGGAACCTAAAGGCTCAAACAGTTTTTGCTCCACTTAATTCAAAATGGAATTATGTTAGTACAAAAGATTTCGGCGATGAAACCTCGTTATATAAGAAATACGAAACTTTAAAAGATACTATATACCACGGGCAACTCTGCTCTAAAATAGTAGGTAGAAGTATAAAAGTAAGTGCTAGCGGTAGTATAGTTGATACCACTCAGGAGAAAGCATTATACACCTATACTCGTAATGATACTGTATTCTATTATAATGAAAATTTTAATCGCTTTTACCCTTTGTATGTTTTTAATGTAAAGGTTGGAGACACTATTATTTACCATGTGCCTTATATGGTTCTTGGAAAAACTGATACTACTTTTTCTGTTGTAATTGATAGCATTAAAAATTTATCACTAGACGGTGTTACAACGAGAGTTATTTATAGCTTAAAAACACCAAGTAGTTTGTTTGGTTTAGGGCCTTTGTATGAAAGACTAGGCACAATAGGTGGTGGGGGATATAATTACCCTATTATTGGTTACATTGAACATTTTGGATTGCCCTATAGAAGTGGTCTTACATGTTATAGTGATGCCTTAATTGATACTAACTTGCAATACCTTAAACTAGATTGTGATTTATTGAATCCATCAAGTATTAATTATGCGGAGCTCAAAGATCAAATAGCAGTAAGCCCTAATCCTTTTAAGGATAAAATACAAGTTGAAATACCCAAACAATTACAAAAAACACTACACTATAGTTTATATGATATTTTAGGTAAGAAGATAGATATTTTACCTAATGTTGTTAATTCCTCAGTAGTATTTGATTTGAGTAATTTTAAGCAAGGGGTATATGTATTATTGATAAGCACTACCGATGGTAGATTTAGCAAAACACTCACATTAATCAAAAATAACTAATTATGAAAAGAACATTAAAATTACATTTTATCGTATTATTTGTTGTATTACTGACTTTAGCTAGACCTACAAAAAGTAATGGACAGTGCGTTATTTGGTTATCTACAACCAACCAACAAGCTAAACCTTCTTCAGTCAGTTCTAATCTCTCAAATAATTCTACAATTAACCAAATACTTACTTCGTATGGTACAACTAAATATCAACAAGCTTTTAGAAATTCAGTAAGAGCTTGTGCTGTTAATGAGTTTATAATCTTAGCTAATGGCAACGGTGACTCACTTAAGAAAAAACTTGTTGAAACTAATTTGTTTGATACTGTAATATTTTTAAACAAAGGGAATTTGCATTTAGCATGCTCAAGCCCTGTAACTGTTAATGACCCTTTGATTTTAACTTGGGATAATTGGGCTATGAATATGATTGAGGCTAATTGTGCATGGAGTATCACCAAAGGTGATGATAGGGTAACAATTGGAATTTCAGATTCTGAATTTGATGATGGGCATGAGGATTTAGTTGGTAAATTTACTAAAGTTTGGCATAGCATTCCTGGGTATACTGGACCCATTGAATATCATGGCACAAAGGTTGCATCGGTAGCCATAGCAGCAACAAACAACAATATTGGCATCACCTCTATTGGATACAATACAAAAGCTGGAGGATATGCTATTGACGATATTATAAGCCCTCGCGAAGGTATTCTTGAGGCATATAATGATGGTCATAAAATTATCAACGTAAGTTGGTATGATGATGGCATTACCAAATCAGAAGCAGAAGAATTAACTCAGCATGGTGTAGTTTTATGTTATGCGGCTGGTAATGACCCTTCTATAATATCACACTCAGCAATAGCTAATGTGCCTGGTGTTATTGTTACAAGTGGTGTAAATAAAGATAATAAACATGGGCCAACTAATACATCAAGAAATGTTTGGGTAGATTTATGCGCACCTTCTGAACCTGTATTAAGGGCACATAGTAGAACTGACCCAAGAGGCTTTCCATATTATAGTTACTCTGGGGGTGGTTCTACCTCAACCGCATCGCCAATAGTTGCTGGCACGGTTGCTTTAATGCGGTCTGTAAATCCTTGTTTAAGTCCTCGCGAAGTAGAATATATACTTAAGCAAACTAGTGACCCAATTGATGATAATTCTAGTTTTCCAGGTTTAGTTGGGGCTGGA
>CAZXBE010000165.1:0-4545 GCA_964638565.1 uncultured Chitinophagaceae bacterium | reverse complement strand
CTGAAAAAGGAATTGAAAAATAAGCAGTTTCATTTTTTAGGGGCAAAAATTGTCAGGAATACATGATGCTGCACGATTGGCTGCACGATTTTTATAAGCAAAACCCTTATCCAATAAGGATGCTGCACGATATGCACGATTTTACCTATACTTATACCCCCCCCCTCCCCCTATATAATCCTATATATAATAAAAAAATACCCCCCCCCATAAAAATATATAAAAAATCGTGCATATCGTGCAGCATCTTCTACAACTGTTTACAGATAAGCGTTTGAAGGCTACACGATTTTTTAAAAATCGTGCAGCAATCGTTCAGATCGTGCAGCATCATGTAGCTAGATATATAAAAGATTTTTATTTACTTTGCATAAGCTTTTTGCTAAACCTATTTAAACCTATACTATGAAAAACAAATCTGTCATTGCCTTAGTGCAAGATGATATAATATATCGGATTACCACCCAACGACTTTTACAAATCAGCGGATTATTCTCTGAAGTTTTAGTATTTGAACATGGGCTATCCATTTTTTCTTACTTACAACAATATAACAGTGTAGAAAAATTACCTGATATTATTTTGTTAGATATTCATATGCCTATTATGGATGGATGGACTTTTTTAGAAGAGTATGAAAAGCTATCTCCCATTTTAAGTAAGCATAGCCGTATTTTTATACATACCGTTTCTTTATATGAAGAGGATCTGCGTAAAGCAGAGCAATACAACCATGTAGTAGGTTATATTCCAGCACCAATACGAATAGCCGAATTACAGCAATTGCAGTTCAACATAACACAGAATAAACTAGAAGTTTAGGAAAGTACTCTACAAAGTGTTGATTAAATCTTCGTTTGATTTAGCTGTATCAATAAATCCCGATAATTTTTCCTCAATTTCTTTCGGTGATGGTAATAGGTTTTTGTATTCTTTTGGTAGCGTTTCAGTTAATGTATAATTCGCTATTCCTATTGGACTTGTGGATTTCTTTAATGCGTATTCTACTATGGTTTTATTTTTGCTTTTACAGATGATAATTCCAATGGATGAGTTTTCATCTTTTTGTTTTACAGTATCATCTAACACTGCTAAATAAAAATTCATTTTTCCGGCATATTCGGGTTTAAACTTTCCTGCTTTCAGTTCAATAGCTATTAGTGATTTTAATTTTCTGTGATACAAAAGCAAATCAATATAAAAATCTTCATCCCCAACTTGTAATCTATATTGATTACCAATAAAAGCAAAGTCTCCACCCATTTCAGATAAGAATGCTCTAATGTTTTTCATCAGAGCAAACTCTAACTCTTTTTCGTTGTGATCTTCGGTTAGTTCCAGAAAATCAAAATTGTATTCATCCTTTACAGCAAGTTTTGCCTGATGTTTGTATTTTTCAGGAACTGCTTTGTTAAAATTGGTTTGGTTGAGTAAAAATTTTTCATAAGACTTGCCTTCTATCTGATGGATTAATACATTTTTTGTCCAACCATACTTTTTAGTCATTTGGATATAAAATTCACGCTCTAAATCATCTTTACACTTCTCCATAACAACAATATTATGAGACCAACTAATTTCTCGCACCATTGGTGCGAGTTTTTTATTTGCCTGATAATTAGCGTAAAAGCTACGTATCCGCCAAAGATTTGCGGCCGAGTACCCTTGTACTCCTGGAAACTCATTTTGAAGGTCTTGGGATAAGGTTTCTACTATAGATTTTCCCCAACCATGTTTCTTTTGTTTTTCTACGATGCTTTTTCCTATTTCCCAATACAATGCCAACAGGGTTTTATTTACCTGCTTCATTGCTTCATATTGGGCTTGATGTATTTTCTCTTTTATCTCAGATAAAAATACTTTGTATGGGTCTTTTTTTATTTTTGCCATAGGTATAATATGCTACCCTCTATTTTTGACATAATCAGAATATTCTGCTACAAGGAATTTCTCCAACAAGCTGTTAGAGTTTTGGATAATCCTTATACTCCACATACAATACTCTTGCCTTAATTTGTATTAATTTTTGGCTTTCTTCAATCTTTCAATTTCAGCCTTTAAATCTGCCTTTTCCTTCTCAAATAACTCTATCAGTTTATCGAGGGGATTAAAAACTGGATTATTATTGACAGTATAACCAGCAAACTGATTATTAGTAAAATTATTAGATATAATGTTTATAGCTGCGTCTAAATCCATATTTCTGAGGACTTCGGAGTCAACCTTCAATATTTCAGCTATTTGTTTTAATAACTCATCATCTTCGATTGTTTCTTTATTCTCTAAGTCGGAAATGAATTGCTGACTAACCGGCTTATGTAGTATATTCTCCAGATCAGCGGCCACATCGCCCTGACTTTTATCACGTAATAAACGAAACTTTTGGATATTGCGACCAACATGAACCGAACGTTTTGCAAAAGTAGTTTCCATAATATTTATTTCTAGTTGAGACAAATATATAGAATACTTGCTGTTTTAAAAAGGATTATGTTAGCCGTAATCTACGGCTATTTAATGGTAGGTTACGGCTTAACTCGGTGCTTACTTTGTATTGAAAAGCTAAAATACTTTTTCTATGCAAGAACAACACGACTATTTAAAAACTTCTCTTTGGTGCAAAGAAAGAATTACAGATCCTTATCAAATAATAGCAGAAATTTTCGATGAAGCTAATATTAGTATCTACAGAAAAAATATAAAGAATATACTCAGTGCTGCCTATTCTTATAAACGTTGGAAAGAAGATATTCCAAATAATCCAATGTTTACTTTTGAAAAACTAGAATTAATTATTAACGCAGCTTATTTAATCAATAAAGAACACAAACACAGTCCTTTAATTATTAGCATGAGCGATATATTTAATCCTAATTTATATTATGGATGGCACACGAATTATACGCAGTGGGATTATTTCCCAAAAATGTTAGCCTTTGAAGAATTTGTAAACCCTTATTTAGCCATCAAACGTTTTTTCAATTATAATAACCTATGGAATTGGAAGAAAATACTAAAATATCTATCAGAGTATGCTCTTTCACCCAATAACATAACAAAAAATATTAATCATTCTGATTGTATTTCTATATACCATTATTTAATTAAACTAGTAGAGGCTATTCACTTAATTGATGTAAGAGAGATTAACCATATTGGGGGATATATAAAAAATAGAATGCCTAAAAAGAGCCATCATTAATTTTTAGGCTTGTGCCGTCAATAAAAAACTAAAATATATTGTGTGCGCTATCTGCACTTAAACAAAAACTTAAAACAATCACTTGTCAAACATCGAAGTAATTTGCAACACATGTCCTATTGATCTTTAGAAACTACAGATATGGCTAGAAGTCAAATGCAAGAAGTAGTTATTATTAAATAGTTTAGCTTAAAAAGCACTATTGAATATTTAGGTAAATAAGAGGTTTTATATAATTCAGATTTTAATTATACCGAATTCGGTATAATTAAAAATGTCGCAGGAAATTCTGACTTGATTAGATTCTGATCGTGATATGCATGAACCTTTGTCTAATAAGGAAAGTACCTAATGGACCCTATTTTTCTCCCTTTTTATATTCCTTCTATATATAATAATAATTTTTAGATAAAAAATATATATATAAATTAGGTACATCAGGTACTATCTTTTCAAACACTTTATAGGAAAGGAGTTTAGGTGTACTCGATTTTTTTAAAATCAAGTACCAATCGAGTACATCAGATAGCAGAATTATTTATACTATAACTTTTTTTAGTAAAAAAATGTCGGTAAATGTCGCCATTTTTATGATATAGTATTTAAGTAATCCATTAATTTTGTAGTGTAACAATACTGATTAAATAATATTGTTACTGTATTACTAACCCTAAAACATCTTACATGAAAAACCCTAACCCTGCAAAGGACCGAGCTGATTGGCAAACCAACCATCAACTTATTTGCAACGCCTTCTATGAACTCCTTGCCTTAAAACAAAAAGTGCCTTCTTATGCTGCAATAGCTGAAAAATGTAAACTATCCGAAAAAACGGTAGAACGTCACTTGCAAGAATTAACCTTTGATGATTTCGTAGTGCAGTTTAGACCAGCTAATGAAAAAGTATTAGTTAACTTATTCCAACAAGCAAGTACTACTAAAGACAATCATCACATGATTCGGTTATGGTTTGAAGTCATTGAAAAACTAGGTAGTAAAAAACAAGTGGATATTACTAGTGATGGAGAAAAACTAAAAGGAAATAACCATTTCACAATCGATCCTTCTACTTTATCTACTAAAGCCTTAGAAGAAATTCTTCAACAAATTAATCATGAGCAGTAACGATCCTGTAGTAGATATAGAGCAATTAAAAGCAGAATTATGCAAACGTTCCTTCTACTCTTTTATACAAACCTTTTGGGACATCATTATTGCAGAATCTCCTATCTGGAATTGGCACATAGAATACCTGTGTAGCGAAGCGCAATCAGTAGTAGAGCGTATTGCAAAAAGAGAAACTAAGGAACAAGATATTATCATCAATATACCACCCGGCACTT
>CAZXBE010000164.1:0-4693 GCA_964638565.1 uncultured Chitinophagaceae bacterium | reverse complement strand
TCCAGACTAAATTAGAGTTACTTTTTTAAACTCTTATCTAGTCTTGACCCAAAAACAATTGGGACTATTAATGTGTTTAACGGTGGAATAGAGCTGTCATCTGTAGATCAAGATGAAGCCATAAAATACCCTTGTGCAACAGATGTTTCTGCAATACAACTATCAACCTCTCTTAGAATGTTTTTTGGTTTACTAGAAGAGAATGGCATCGATGGCGGAAAACCACTATGTCAAAACACATATCCTTGCGTGAGCAATACTCCAACCGGAGCAAGCGGCCAGTATCGATCTGTTTTTGTATTTGATAATCTTATAGGAACTTTAGCAATGTCTCCGTATAATAAAGCTTTTAGGTTTAATTTACTCACCATGAAGGTTAATGAAGATGGCGTAGAGTCAGTTGACCATATTACTGCAGACTACAGAAATGTAACAGCAAAAACTTTATGGGAAGAATCTTTAACCCAAATTCAAAAAAATACACTTATAGCAGGGAAAGTCGCTTCTTATATAAGAATACTTCAGAATAAAAATCAAGAAGAAGAAAATGCAAAACTTTATTTTAATGCGCGATTGATAAAAATATAGCTTGTTTTGAAATGTTTATAAGCGTCGGTAAAAGTAGGCGCTTATTTTTTGCAACATTGTTGCAAAAAATCTACCAACTCAACATTTCTGAAGCAAAATCAGAATGCAGACTAATTTTCATAAACGCGGTTATTCCAAAAATAAATCCCATTAAACTTACCGTAGTTGCAAAATAAAAAAGCCATTTCTTTTGAGTCAATGCTGTAATACCAAACATGGCAATGGATATGGATAGTAAGGCTTCTGTCATATCAAATTGATCATCAAAAACATTAATAGCATCATATTCTTTTTGATACCCTTCGGCCTGAGTCTTTATATCCATTTTTTCTTTTTCATATTTAGCAATTTTTACCTCATACTTTTTAATGAGCTCCTCAACGCCTACCGCATTTTGTAATTTTAATACTTCAAGCGTATTTTCTGCTAAAGACTGTTTGGTACTCTTTGCTTGAAAATAGGACCAAGCATCAATACTATTTGCTTGGGCTTGTGCCATACTTTGTACAAGATTTCCGTCTTTAACATTGCATATAGCCATAAATGTTGCTGTAATAGCCACTAACAGGGCCACTTTAGTATTAAGTTTATTTTTACCCGCCTGTTCAACAGATTCTTGAATGGTTTCGCTGATATCACTCATCGTAAATAATTTTAGTTTATATGAAAGTATTAAAAATTATCCTCATAACTTATCTTGCCCCATTTTTTATATATTCATTCAATCTTATTAAAATTTCATACCTATTATTTAACAATGCTTAATAACGAGATTAAAAAATATATTACTAAAAGTGTTTTATGTTGGCTAGCAACAAGCAATGAGCATAACATTCCCAATGTTTCGCCAAAAGAAATGTTTACTTATTACGATGATGCTACTTTATTAATTGCAAATATTGCCTCTCCTAATAGCATAAATAATATATTGATTAATCAAAATGTATGTGTTGCATTCATAGACGTTTTCGTTCAAAAAGGCTATAAATTAATCGGGAAGGCTAAAATTCATTATAAAGGTACTGCGTTATTTGAGGTATACAAAGTGCCTATCATTCATCTGTTTGGTGATCAATTTCCGATATCAGCCATTATTGAAATACAAATTTCTGATATTTACAACATAAAAGCGCCAAGTTATGTTCTATATCCTGAAATTACAGAGGCCACTCAAATTGAAAATGCTATGAAAATATATAATGTTAAACCCATTAAAGAAAATACGCATTAATTAAAATTCATACATTGTAAGTCCTCGTTACAAACGAGGACTAGTAAAGGGAACCGACTATTTAACAATGTCTTTTATTGCGATTGAATATCAAATTCTATACGAACTTTAAGTTGTCCTCCTTGTCTCGTATTACTATAGTCCCTTATATACTCAAAAGCACCGTTATTACTTGAGGCGAGTATCTGAGAACCTGTAGTATTAGATATAGCTCCGATATCTTCTCCAATCATAGAGGCAAGGGGATCATAATCATAAAAGCGAAAAGATATATAGCTATTCAATGGCAAAGGTATAGCTGTGTTCCAGCTTGCAGTGCGGGTATTATCAACGACGGCGCTTTTATCTTTGTACGTATTATCAATGAAATACTTGAAGTACGGATCTGGGTCGCTAGTAATATCATAATCGTCTCCTCTACCATTTTTTTCAGGTATTTCAAGGAGATCAACTTTCTTAATAAATATACTTGTAATAATGTTAGGATGCACTGTTTGTGTACTGGTTGATGATCTATTGTATCCATCGGTAATAGTTTGTGTTACTGTAAATGTACCTGACTGAGTATAGATATGGATAGGATCTTCTTTAGATCGATCATTATCATTTTCTCCAAGTACTCGAGTAACTTCTGGAGACCCATCGCCAAAATTCCAAGTTACACTATTCCCATTTATAGTATAAGGGTTTGATGCTTTGTTATAAAATTTATATTTACCAAGATCTTTACCTTCAAAACGCATCGTATCAAATGCAGCATTAGATTGCCCTGGATAGGTAATGGTTATCGTTTTTGTTATAGAATCTTTCTTTTTATTTTGGTCGGTTACAACAAGCTTAACGTTAAAAGAACTACCTGACTTCGGATCATAGGTATAAGTACATACTTTTTTTGTGGAGGTATCTTTACCATTAGCACTAGACTCTCCAAAATTCCAATAATAAGACACTGCATTTTTAGAAGTATCCTCAAATGTAATAACATTAACCCGATCTATGTTTGCAGTGTATTTGAACCCAGGTATAAGTACTGGTGTAGGGTTATCTACTGTTTTTTTGCAGGATGCAAGAAAAGCAGCAATGCTCAAAAGTATGCATGCCATTTGTTTTAAAGTTATTTTTGTACAGGGGGGTAATTGTTGATTTTTCATATTTTATTTATTTGTAGACACAACCTGTGTGCAAAACGTTGCATATAGGTTGAGCCAAGATAACTATTTTTATAATTGTAAACAAAGCATAGTATTAAGCCCGGCAAGCTTTACTAGTTCTCGTTACAAAAAAAGGCTAGTAAAGGATATAGATTATAAAAATTTTAGAAACTATAAAAGTTTCCATAGTTTTTATAAAAAAGACTCTTTACCAATCTATGTGCAATGCGAGCATAATATTTGTTCCTGCCATAGGAAAGTAGTTGTTATTGATCATTTCTTTTCCACCGCTCATAAAAGAGTACGTCCAACCATTGGATTCATATTGTGTATTAAAAATATTGTTGATCTGTGCCACAATGGATAATGTTTTACAATGTTTTGTAGATATGGTATAATTCAATCGAACATCTTGTACATCATAGGCATTAAGACTTTTGGCCTTGTTGCTTGTGTTATCTAAAAATTGTCGGCTTATATATTTGTTCATCAAATCAATTTTAAAATATTTTAGAGGCATAAAACATATGGTAAAGCCTGCTATAACATTAGGCGAAAAAGATATATTGGTGTTTTTATAATAAGTAGTTTTTTGTGTTCCTGAATCATAATCGTCTACAAATGCCGTAAAGTTTTTTATCTTATTCTTGCTCCATGTTACATGAGCTGTTGCTTCAAACCAATCTATAGGCTTTGTGGTTGCTTGAAACTCCAATCCTAGTCTATAACTTTTAGGAATATTCATACGAGTATTTTCTCCTACATCATTTAATTTTCCATTCAACACCAGTTGATCTTTATAATACATATAATATAACACCGTACTAAAATTAGCTTTTTTGTATTTTTTTTCAACACTCAGTTCGTAATCATATAAATGTTCAGGCTTGGGGCGTTGTATGAGGCCTGTCTCAAAATCATCTCTATTAGGCTCTTTGCTGGCTTTACTGAATGAAGCATATCCGCTCCATCCGTTTTTATCAGCATAAAAAATACCTATTTTAGGATTGAAAAAAGAATATTTTGTGTGAATATAGATATCCGGATTTTTTCGAAACCCATCAATAATATAATCTATCCATTTATATTGCATATCTACAAATGCATTCCAATTTTGATGGAGAGATCTGTTGTACTTAGCATATACATTACAATCTATTTTATCCGCATTCTTATTATACCATTTATATTGATGTGGTATAGGAGCATCCGCCCAAATTATTTGTCCATAATGATTACCATCATACTTACTCCAACTGCTTCCCAAGGCTATTTCATCTGTAGCAGATTTGTATTGTAGCGCATACGTGTTGCCATAAAAATAATTATCTAACCACAATTGTCTAATAAGGTTTGAACGCTTAAATAATACCGTATCTATAACTGTTTTAGGAAAGGGATAATTTTTAAGCTCTTCATTTTTTTTATACTCTTCATAATATCCTCTACCACGAGTAAGAAAACCTGTTATATTAAATGACAATTGGTTATTATATTGATGATTAAAAAAAAGTTGATAATGATCTTGCTGATAGTTATCTGTTTGATTCTCGTACAAGAAATAGTTGTATGTTCTATTATTAGATTGAAATAAATTCAAAGAATCTTCTACATCATAGTTATTTTGAGCAACAATATCTTTCGTGCCTTGTATATCTCCTTTCAATTTTGCTTCGGGCACGCCATTCCAAGCTTGATAGGTTTTTTCTTTACCCGACAAAAT
>CAZXBE010000163.1:0-4704 GCA_964638565.1 uncultured Chitinophagaceae bacterium | reverse complement strand
CGTCTATCCTCTTTCAGTTGTTTAACAGTTTCATGAAGTGCAATTATATCATTACCTCCATCTTCAGTATTTTTTAAAATAAAAGCCATATTGCAATGATTAATAAGATTATTTTAATAAAAAACTGTACCCAAAAGTTAGGGAAAATTCTATCTAGGAATGCTGTTGTGCCAATTGTAGTAAATGGTAATTCTCTAGCTATATTTACAAAAATGTCAAATACAATCCAATACCATACTCCAAAGCAAAGTGCTACTTTCCAGCCCATATAACTATAAACTAATAACCCTATTAGTACATGAACAATCCATTTATATCTGTGCCATTGTTCAGTATATTTTACTGGATTCAATATTCTACGCCCATCACTCATACCCCAAAAAATAGGGATTAGAAAAAGTGATAGAAAAGGGAGTACTACTTTAAGAATTGCTATAAATAGCATATATTACTTATATTTAATATATAAGCCAAATGCTGCACATCCTACTACAAATGCCACTATACCTGCTGCTATTGTTGACCAATCAGCCCATTCTACTAATGCTACCCATCCTAGTGCTACTAAGATAAAAGTTGCGAAAAAGATTATTGTTGTCTTTGTCATGGTATTAGTGTTTTAATTATTGTAATTTGAATTTACTGTAATTGTGCTTCCTAATTGTGTTACACTTGCTGAAGTGGTGACGTTTGAGGATGTACCAGGTTTAACAATTATGTTTATTGGAGCAGATGAATCAACTGAATATCCACCGCCTGTAATAATTGACGCTTTATCTAATATTAATCTATTGTGATTAATGTTGATAGCTGGAAGTGTGGTAGAAGTCGTTTTAAATGTGCCTTCTAATACAATTGAGCTGTTAGCATCAAACGAACCGCCTGTAACTTCTATAATTTTCCCCGTACTTGTAAAGTTGCCTTTTAAGATAATTTTTGAATTTACAAAAGTCCCATTATCTATATAAATTAATGGCAACCCTGAATTAGTTTCAAAGTTACCTTCAATTATTATATTAGAATTTGATATTATTGGGCTTCCAAAATTTTGAAAAATTGGCAAATACCCTTTAAAATTATCAATTTTAATATTGAATGTACAAGAATCAACTGTATAGTTTCCTGAAAAATTTAATACCCTATTTTGTATATTGCAGTTGTCAATATCTAAATAGTATGTATTATTTGAAAATATAGCTCCAGTTGATACATTAGCACCTAAGTCTAGTATAGAATTATGATTATTAGATGTGATTGTATACGGATTCGAGATACTATCAGAGTTGAATTGATAGAAATTATTGATGTAAAAAGAATTAATATTATTCCTTAATCCATGCCCAACTACACTTATATAATCGTAGTAAAAATTTCCATTCCTTTGAGCCTGCGTATAATTGTTTACTAAAATATTTAATTTATTATCATTATAGTATGGATAATATGTCGCATTTGTTTCTGTGGAGAAAAGTGGATGACTTAGATAAGCTGCGTTCCCCCCATTCCAAGTTAAATTATTGAATGCAGCACTAATATTTGAACCATTACAAGATGTTAGTATAAGACAACCAAATTGTGCTGAAGATTGATATTCTTTAACATTAACAGATATGTCTTTAAAATTATTTTTTAATAATCTGGAATTACCTTTATGAGAATTTAAGTTTATTTTGACTGATTCGCCTATTGCATTTAAAGCAAATACTGAGGCTCCATTACTATTATTTATGATATTCCCATCACCAGTTAATTCTATTTTACTTATAGGTGAAATACCAACATCACCAATGAATCTTTGCTTGTTATTTGTATTAAATGTTACTCCTGATTTAAGATTCATCAATGCAATTGTTCTATTTTTAAAACAATTAATATTTGATTGCTGTACCATAGCCCCACTCCCCACATCACCAAATGTATAAGTTCCTGATTCAACTTCTACAACATCAGCATCATTACTTTGTATGGAATTTCCAGCCTCATAAGGGTCTTTAAATGCACAAGTAGGGCAACCCTTCTTAGCAGTAGCATCATTCCCTGTTACCTCATCAACAAATAGAGTCTTTCCTGCTGTTTTTATTTCAGGAGTCTTGAATGTTTCCCATTGTCCAGTTGAACAATTAAACATATATAAATATGAAACATTACAACTATCTAACTTTGCAATAGTTAAACTTGGACAATATTCTTGTGCTACTGTAGAATAAATACTTGTGTCAGAAACCGATGTTATGTTAATAAAATTAGTTGCTTTATTAATAACATTATCAATAAACACATCATCTAAGTTAGAACTTACAAATATTTGAGATATAGTATCAAATTTCCATTTTTGAAACTTAAGACTATCATTTACAGCACTAACTGTATGGTAGGTGTCTGTATTTGGTTGGCGGTAAACTAATGTTTTTTTACCACCAACTATTACAGTATCTTTCTTAAAGTTAGTACCTAACACACTCTCAATGATACCAGTAGCAGTCCTAAATCTATTAGGAGCTTCAGTCTGAGCAAACAGAGAGATTGATAAAAAAGAAAATAATATAAAAAGAATTCTTTTCATAGTTTTATTTTGTTTGATATATAACATTTACAAGGCTACCTGCTATGATATCCTTCCCTAATGCTGAAGGGGAAAAAGTAAAGGTTTGACCAGAAATAGTATAATGTAGATTTTCTGTTAACTCAAACCCATCAAAAAAGAGTGAAATACTAGAATCTAAAGGCAAAAATGAAAGGTCTGGTATTACATTATCGGTTGTAATCACCAATTGTTCTTTCTTCCAAATATGTTCTTGTGGATTGATTACATTATCTATATATGTTGTTGATAAGACAGTAGAGGACAATACATCTAGTACATCTATTTTTAGACTATCATTTACAGCAGATAATTCTAATCTTGTGTCTGTATTAGGAGCACCATTAACCAAGTTATCTAAGTAAATGTCATCACCTGGTACTGTTACAAATGTATTAGAAGCTGTATCTAGTTTCCAGTTTTGTATTCTAAGGCTATCATTAACCAAAGAAAAAGTATTGTAAGTATTGGTGTTAGGCTGCTCATATACAGTCACCAATTTACCTCCAATTGTTTTGACAGACTTATGGAAGTTAGTACCCGTAATACTTTTGAGTACTGATGTAGAAGTTCTCATCTCATTAGCTGGCTCTGTCTGAGCAAACAATGAAAAAGTAATTACTGAAAGAAAAACAACTAAGATATTTTTTAAATTTAGATTTTTCATATCCTTTTATTATTTTTTTTATATGTTATTTTATTTAAAAATTTTAATTAAATGTATTGATAATGAAGTTCTACTAATTCCCCAGGGAAAATGTCTTTGTTATAAGCTATTGGGTTAAAAGTTATTGTAGTACCACTAATAGTATAGTGGACACCCTCTGTTAAGGTAGCTGTATCATGGGTTATTGTTACTGACTTCCATAAAGGAGTTTGTAAAAAGTTAGGTATCGTATTTATTGTGGTAATATTCTTTATTTCTTTTGTCCACTTTGGAACTGGAAGAGCATTTGAAACAACACCATTTACTGTCACTAAAACATCTCCTGTAGGGGAGTAAGAAGCTGTTACTGATTGAATTATTGGTTGACTAGCTCCATTTTCATTGATATATGAATTTCCACTTATATTAGTAATAGTTTCATTAATAGGAGTAATAGTACCAGTTTCATTGGTATAATCTCCTATTTTATGTCCTACTAAAGTATTTGTAATAGTAGTAACTGTTTCTGTACCTGTACCTCCTTGATCACATGCTCCTGGTACACATTGATTAGTACAAGGATCAAAGTATGTAACTTTATATTTTATTAATGCAGATTTGAATAACTGCAAAAATTGGGATTTTAACATCTTTTTTCTTTATTGAGGTTGTTTAAGATTAAATATTTTGATAAACAGTTCTATTTTTACTATCTTTGATAGCTTTTAAAACTTGTTTTCTATTGCCTTTTTTAGACCTTGATATGTGAACCCAATCTAAATGAAACTCATCTATAAGTTGATCGAAATCTAAAGTTCTACAAAAATCAAAAATTTCTTTATTAGAAACTCCATTTATTCCTTCTATATCTATAGCCTCTGCTTTTTGATGTTGAGATGTTTTAGAACCCCCTACTTTAGTATTAACTCTTTCTCCTCGATAGAAAGAACTTGCAATTATATTACCTTTAAAATACTCATATACTTTATCATATAGTTCTCCTACATATCTAGCATTATCATATAAAGCACTAGGTAAAGTATTATCTAATCCAAATCTAGTAGCTACTGATGAACGTTCTACATCTTTTATAGTCAAATATTTACTTATCTGTTCCATTAAGCAGGAGGAGTATTTACAATAATATTTAAAGTTTCAAGATCTAGTTCATAAGTACAACAATTATTCTTTTTAACCATTTTTAATATACCTATTTCTACTAGAACATCTTTAATTGCCCTATTTAAGTCTAAATCATTAGGGCTGTTTGAGTGTCCATTATCTATTGAGTAATGTCCCGATTTAATTAGTATTCTTTTCATTTTTATATTATTTAAGGCAAATAAGCTATACAAGTTGCTACTTGATTACCAGCAGTAACCACCAATTGAAGCAAACCATTAGAGCCTGATGGATTAGTTATTGTTGTTGAAAAAGGAGTTACTACTCCAGGTGAAGTAGTACCTGAACTATGAAC
>CAZXBE010000162.1:0-4711 GCA_964638565.1 uncultured Chitinophagaceae bacterium | reverse complement strand
GAAGTTTGCTCTTTGAGCCTTTATGCAACTTCTTGAGTTGTTCAAGGCTTTCATTGATTCTAAATGGTAGCGAGTGTGACATAATAACAGAGGTATACTTATTTTAGACTATTTTCAAATAATTTATATTACATTATAAGTTATGGCAAAAATAAAGGTTGATTTACACCCCATTTACAACAACGGTTCGGCAATAGATAACGCCTTGCAACAAGCTTTTGAAGAAGCTATCGATAAAAAAATTTGTGAAGTAGAAATTATCCCAGGTAAAGGTAGTAAGCAATTACGAAAAAAAGTAGAACGCTTTTTACAAATGCCCCTATAAAACCTCTCTACCATCGAATTGAAAATGATAGTAAGAATTTTGGTAGGCTGTTTGTATACTTTAAATTTTAATAATAAGGCTACTATAAATAATTATTACAGATGTTGTGCTATATTGAATTTATTTATTTTCTTAAAAAAATATAGTACCCTCTACTTTTTTTTTTGATTGATAACAACATCAGGAAAAAGTGCAGCAATCATCATTATAGTAGAACTACTTAATACTAAAAAAATACCCAGTTTTTTTTCAGGACATTCTCCCGCCAAACAACCTGTAATCAATATGTAGTTTCGTATAGCAAAAGCAAGATTCATAGCACACAAAAAAACATTAACCCGCTTTGCCCAAATTTTAGATAACACAAACGCTGTTAAAATAAAAATAGATAACAAAAGGTGAAGTAATCCAGGCTTTCCAAAATGTGTACCATCAGCTTTAAAGCCAGATACTGTAATATTTTTAGATTGAATGTATACCCATGGAATAAAGCAGGTTATTATTAAACCAATTACCCCCATCAACCCTATCCATTTTGAATATTTCATATAGTACTTTATTGCAATGTTGCCAAAGAATCATTACTTAGTATTTCCAACCCCTCTTTCAATAATTTTTTTTACAAGAAACAATCTATACACCTCTTTTATAGCAATATTAATATCTTCAAAGTGCTTATCCCAGGCATGTAGCAAAAACCCTTTTTTACTATCATATTTAACAATCTCTCTACATAAAACAGAATGATGTTTTGTAAACAAAACAAAAAGCTGGTGCTTGTAATGAAACGTTTCTTTCGTCCAAATATCCTTTTTAACTTCCTGTATCAATAATTTATCTCTATTGCAAATAGCCTTTTCCGTTTTATTGTTCATGCTATTATCGGCTATTTCTATTGCCATATAATAACCCAGCTCTTGCTCTTTGTATACACAAATACTCCCTACGTTTTTATCTATTTTTTTTCCATTAATGGCATAATGCTTTAAATAACTAGCTTGTGTATAAATAGGCAAATAAGGCACTTGCATTAACTGTAAATGATCTATTATTTTACGCTCATATAATCGAATAAGTTTATTAGGCAATTTATAGGAAGCCTCATACTCCTTTTGATAAATAGCACCGTACAAATTTGTACCCAGCATTCTATCAATTGCTTTAATATCTTTTTTATGTCGCTTTTCAAACTCTCCTTTTTCAATTTTTTGATATTCATTCCATTCAATGCCCAATTGAGTAGCTATTTGGGTAGAGGTTAATCCTTGCTCATTTATTGCATTTATTAAAATTTGTGCCGGATTTTGACTTAATTCAATATCTAAAACAGAGCCATTTGTCACATTTTGCTCAATGTTGATATTGTTTGCCTTAAAAAAAATTCTTAATTTTTGGTCATCCCCAACTTTAGGATTTCCCTTTCCTACTTCCCATTTAGCTATTCTGTGTCTAGGTATTTTAGCACCATACGCCAACTCCTTTTGGGAAAGACCAAGCTCCAGCCTATATTTCCGTACATCCATATTTAATAAACAAAGTGTTAAAACCATCAGAGAAAAAAAGCACAAAAAAAATTTTATTTTGTGATAAATGTCTCTTACATTTGTGTCGAACAAATATAGAAAAGATATTTATATGTTCTTTCATAAACCTTGTCATACAACAACCATTAACATAAAAAAAATAGTTAAAAGCGTGTTTTTCATAGGATAACCCATACGGTTAACCCGGGCTTTGTTTTCATTGCCCGGTTTTTTATTGCCTGCTGCTTTCATCATAAACCATAACCCTAAAGCTTTTTAGCCTTGGGGTTTCTGCTTTTTAAGCACTACTTAATAAATATTTTAAAAAATTAATAAATTATTAAAAATATTTCCTATATTTGCGTACTGCCTTTAAGGGGCCGTTCCTATCCTATGAAAAACAAAGGGAGTATTTTACTCCCTTTTTATCTTTTTTTATAGAACCAATACAATAATCTAATAACATATTTTTTAAAATTAAATCACAAAGTACATTGTTTATGAAAAAGTCTATTGCATCGTTGTTTTTAATGATGGTTGTATTGGGTATTACTATTATTGCTTGCCAAAAAGAAAAACAACCGTATATGCTTATAGGATAACCTCATATACCATCCAATGGGCTGTTGGGGTATATTGTTCATATAATTTCCCTCCTGTATGTTCTGGGAATATTTCTAATGTATTAAACAAATTCAAATAAAAAAACTAGATGTATTGTTTTAGTAAAAAACCTTTTTACGATGATTGATTTTGAGCTTATAATTGCAAGTATACAACACTATATACCGACATTTCCACTAATTGTAGTGGTAGTAAAATACAAGATATTTTTTTCTGAACTCAAGAAAATATCTTGGTATATTGTATTCTCCGTAGCTGTTCATATAGTAACTACTTGGTTAACTTTATTAGGCAAGAATAATCTTTTTCTAGTCCATATTTATGTAGTAGGGTCTTTCATTCTTTTAGCTAGGTACTATGGTGCTATTTTAACAGAGTTGATTCATAATAAATGGATTATAACAATTATGGTGGTTTTTACTATACTGGCTATACTGAATGCCCGATACTTACAACCGCTTGATACACTACCAACGTATACCTTATTGTTATCCTCTGTTGTTATTTTAACCTTTATTTTTTTGAGTATATACGAGCGGCATAATAGACTAATGCCCAAAAAATTTATTAACGGATTGCACTATGCACGAAATAGGGTACCTTATTTTTTTATCAATACAGGATTAAATATTTTTTATACCGTTTCTATTCCTGTACTCATATGCGTTGATCTGGCTTTAAAAAAATATTTACCACCCGATTCTACTTTAAAATTTTGGACAGCTTATCGATGTTTAATTATTATTCTAAATGTTTTTCTAGGTATAGGATTACTAAAATATAAGCGTAAAAATATGTACACTTCTTCAGGAGATTCATTGTATGGAATAAGTGTATATAATCCAATTAAACCAACAGAAGAAGAAGAAGATGATGATGATGACGACGAATCTGAATAAATAAATGCACTTCCCAAATTCTTATTCAGGCTATCACCTTGCTCTTTAGCATATACGGTTCTTTCTTACTGAATTATGAAAGAGACCTGTTCTTCTCCCCAAATTATACAATAATAAAAAAATATTTTTCCTAGGGATTCATTTTCAATTTGTTAATTATCTCATGAATAAACGATCTTTGTGTCGTTTTTAACCATTTATTGAAATGAACGATTTTTCATATATCAACAACGCCGATCCGGCACATATTGAAAACCTCTATATCAATTTTACAAAGAATCCATCAACGGTAGATCCGGAATGGAAAAAATTTTTTGAAGGTTTTGATTTTGCTATGGCCAATAAAAATGGGCATAATGGCGAAAAAGCGCCAACCAATACCCATCAAATTGGGAAAGAACTTGCGGTGTATCGACTCATACAAGCATATCGCAAAAAAGGGCATCTCCTTGCAAAAACCAACCCTATTAGAAAAAGAAAAGATAGACAAGCGCACTTATCGTTAGAAGATTTTGGCTTAAGTGAACAAGATATAGAACAAGTATTTTATGTAGGTAATTTTATTGGTTTGGGCGAAGCTACGTTAAACAACATTATAACTTTTTTACAAAAGTGTTATACACAATCCATTGGGGTAGAGTACAATGCTTTAAACGATCAATTAAAAATAGATTGGCTTACCCATGAGGTAGAAACCAAAATACATCGACCCATTTCTATTGAACAACGTAAACGTATTTTAAACAAACTAAACCATGGTGTCATTTTCGAGAAATTTTTGCACACCAAATACATTGGACAAAAACGATTTTCCTTAGAAGGCGGCGAAACAACAATTGCAGCACTAGATGCCATTATGAACACCGCTGCAGACCATGGAGTACAAGAGGTTGTAATTGGTATGGCACACCGCGGTAGATTAAATATACTGGCAAATATTTTAGGCAAAACATACGAACAAATATTTAATGAATTTGAAGGCAATGCCATTGCTGATTCCACTATGGGCAGTGGAGATGTAAAATATCATTTAGGTTTTAGAGGTGAGGTAAAAACAGTTAATAATAAAAAAATAAATGTTCAATTATGCCCAAACCCTTCACACTTAGAAGCAGTAAACCCTGTAGTAGTAGGCTTTTCAAGAGCAAAGGCTGATGTGTTATATGATAGTGATTATGATAAAATTTTACCTATTCTCATTCATGGAGACTCCTCTATAGCAGGCCAAGGAATTGTATATGAGGTACTTCAAATGTCAAATTTAAAAGGTTATTATACCGGCGGAACTATTCATTTTGTCATTAACAACCAAATAGGATTTACAACCGATTTTGATGATG
>CAZXBE010000161.1:0-4745 GCA_964638565.1 uncultured Chitinophagaceae bacterium | reverse complement strand
CATTGTCCAGACTAAGTTAGAGCATTAGTTAAATGTCCTTAACTTATCTTGACCCTAAAAAATTAACAACATGAATGAAATTATTTGCCCAAACTGTAATAAAGCTTTTAAAGTGGACGAAGCAGGTTTCGCTAACATACTTAAACAGGTTCGTGATCGCCAATTTGAAGAGGAAATACGAAACCGACTTGCACTTGCAGAGAAAGAAAAAGAAAGTGCAGTTAAGTTAGCCGAAGCTAATCTTAGAAATTTTTTGCAAGAGCAACTCTCAAAAAAGGACAAGGAATTAACCGAACTCAAAGCTCAAAAGGAAAATGAATTTTTAAAAGTTAAAACCAAACTTGACAATGTAGAAGTAGAGAAAAAACTTGCGGTAACCGAGGCAACCAAACAAATTGAAAAAGAAAGAGATGAATTAGCCAATGTTGTAAAAATTAAAGACAGTGAAAAAGCGCTACTTGAAAAGTCATTAAGTGAAAAATACTCGGCTGAATTAAAAGAGAAGGATGCAATCATAAAACACAAAGATGAAGAAATTGCTTTGAGAAAAGATATGAAGTTGAAACTGTCAACAAAAATGATTGGTGAAACGCTTGAGCAGCACTGCGAAACGGAGTTTAATAAACTTCGTGCAACAGCTTTTCAAAGAGCATATTTTGAAAAAGACAACGACATAAAATCAGGAAGCAAAGGCGATTTTATTTATAGAGAAACAGACGAAGCTGGAAATGAAATTATTTCCATAATGTTTGAAATGAAAAATGAAGGAGATGTAACAGTAACAAAAAAACGAAACGAAGATTTTCTCAAAGAACTAGATAAAGACCGTACAGAGAAAAAATGTGAATATGCTGTGCTTGTTTCTCTTTTAGAAGCAGAAAGTGAGTATTATAATTCTGGGATTGTAGATGTATCACATAAATACAATAAAATGTATGTTGTCCGTCCGCAGTTTTTTATTACAATAATTACACTTCTTCGAAACGCAGCTATGAACTCGCTGCAATACAAAGCAGAGCTTGCATTAGTGAAAAATCAAAACATAGACATTACCAATTTTGAAGAAAAAATAAACACATTTAAAGATGGATTTGCAAGAAATTACGAATTAGCAAGCCGCAAATTCAAAACAGCTATTGAAGAAATTGACAAAACAATTGACCACTTACAAAAAACTAAAGACGCATTACTTTCATCTGACAACAATCTTCGTTTGGCAAATCAAAAAGCGGAAGATTTAACCATCAAAAAATTAACTCACGGAAACCCAACGATGAAAGCCAAGTTTGACGAACTCAAATAAATCACCAAAAATCATGCAAGAACATTCTTCTCTTTTATTACATGAACAGGAACTACCTTTTATAGCGTTGTTAATTAAGTATACCGTATTTTCTATAATGAGACAGCTTGCATTTTGGACATATTTTCATGCAGACAATAAAAAACTATATTTAGTTAACAATGTCTGAAATAGTTTATTGCGTATTATTCATTTATTGGCAAGGTATAAACTCATATGTGGTATTACTCCACTTTTGGGTGTTATAATTTTTACTATAAAAAATAATACATAGAGTTTCTTTACCTTTAGTTTTTTTAATGGTCCAAGGTTTGTCTAGCCATTGTGTTGCAGCTCCTACAACCGGGCGATTCCCATTAAATTTAATTTTTAACATTCTGCCGCTGATGATTCCTGTAAAATCTGTTTTTAATTTTGCTTGACTGTCATATTCTTCGCTTGTAACATTTCCACTTACCTGTGTTGTAGATAAAAAGTTAATATGAATAACCGTTTTGTATTTTAATCCATCATCTTCAAAGCATTTTTGTTTTTTTTGACTATAGGCTTGCATAAATGCAAACAAGAAAAATACGCTTGCTAGTATTTGTTTGCTAAATTTTGGTAATGCATTTTTAAAGTAGTGCATATGTAATAAATTGAATGTATCACAAAATATGCTTTTTTAAATAGTCGGCCCTTAAAAAGCCATTTTTAGTTTTATACATATATTCATTTGCACAAAGCATAAATTTTTGATCATCATAAAGCTGCTTTCCATTTATTTTTGGAACGCTACAGTAACTATTTTTTGTTAATCTTGTTAGCGGTTTAGTATCAAAAATGGATGAGGTTTGTAGAAAAAAAGTCCATCAATGATGGACTTGATATGCCATGGATAAGCTTTCCGGTAACGTTTTGACAGTTCTTATAATTGGTTCATTTATAGCAAAAGTGTAAAAAAGATTACATGCTTTTAGCCAAGCGAAAGCCTACATAATTAAAAAAGGTAACTGGATTGCCCGAATAACGACTGGCCGAGCGGTTACGCTCCGCATCATCGTTTAAGTTACCTCCACGAATAATACGAACATAGCCTTGATCAGGAGGAGGAGGCCCTACAGGATCAACCTGATCTATTATTTGAGGGTACCTATCTACATAAAAATCCCAGCACCACTCTAATACGTTACCATGCATATCGTGTAAGCCAAACGCATTTGCATTTTTTTGACCCACAGCATGAATAGTGTCGCCTGAGTTGTTTGAATACCATGCGTATGCATCTAGCAACTCTTTGGTATCATCAAAACAATATTTTGTTGTAGATCCTGCCCTGCAAGCATACTCCCACTCTGCCTCGGTTGGCAAGCGATACCCTTTTTTAGTTTTATCAAACTTTATGGTTAGTGCATTAATTGTTCCATCTCCGTTAAAAGTAAAGGTGTAGCAGGTATCTTTTGAGCCTGTTTGTTTAGTAACCCAATTGCAATATGCTACAGCCGTTACCCATGTTACCTTTACAATAGGATGCATTTCGTTTTGTATTTGGTCTGTTTTGTAATTCTCTTCTTTTCTTTGATCCGTAGCTAAATAATTCGTATCGCTCGATTTTAGAAAAGGAAGAAATTTTTTTCTAGTTAACTCTGCAGTATCTAAATAAAAAGCACTCAAGGTTACTTTATGCTGGGGGCGTTCATCAGCATATCCCTCACTCTCAGCACTGCCCATAGTAAAGCTATTTGCTCTTACAAGTACAAAACCACGGGGTGGTTCTTGTGGGGTAGTAACATCTATTTTTGTACAACTGAAAGCCATGCTAAGCACGGACACAAGCATAAAAGCCGATTTTAATCTGGTAAACAATTTGCCTTGCATATGTAATATTGATTTAATGTGAAGGTATTTATACAACAACGTATTTTGCAAAGGTAATAATATTTTCGTTGTATTAGAATCCTTTGAAAAACTCAATTAAAAATTTCTTGTTGGAGTTTTTGGAGTCTGTTCACTACTTGTTGTATTGGTAGTATTAAGATCGATCGTATACGTATATATAGACCATACACAGTATATATATGGGCTATATATATGATATATTATATTTTTTTGATATATATGCTGTAGTATATATACGTTTATTAAACGCTATATATACATTTTTATAAAAGGTAAAAAAGTAAAAAATATAAAAATTTACATGGTCTTGGCCAAGCGGAAACCTATGTCGTTGCTACGAATGCCTCGGCTGCCGCTGCCGCGGTAGGCCGAACGCAGGCGCACTGCATTGTAGTACCAGCTACCACCACGAATAACACGGAACGAGCCTGTTACAGCACCTGTAGGATTAGTTTGTTTAGTAGTAGGATAAGTACCATACCAGTCATAACACCATTCCCATACATTGCCATGCATATGTTCTAAGTCAAATGCATTTTTAAAATAGGTAGCTGTATCTACCGGTATGGTTTTTCCTATATATATACCAGCAGGGTTACCATTGTAAGGAAAATTACCATTATAATTAGCTTGAGCAGTAGTTATATTAGCTCCTGAAGCAAAGGGGGTATAGGTAGCTGCATTGCCTCTACAAGCATATTCCCATTCTGATTCTGTAGGTAAGCGAACGCCTTTGGAATTAGTATTCCAACTATTAAAGCTACCATCCGGGTTAAAAATATAGGCTGTATCGGTAGATTTCAGTATTTCTTTAGTAACCCAGTTACAATAGCGTACCACTGTATTCCAACTTATATTTACTATAGGATGTGCATCGGTTTCATTCCAACCTGAGATATTATAATCTTCTATTCTTCGTTGTCCAGTAACTAAATAGTTGGTATCCTTTGATTGTAAGAAAGGTTTGAAGGCTCCTCTGCTCAATTCATATTTACTAATATAAAAGCTGCTTAAGGCTACTTCGTGTTGGGTTTCATCGCCATCCCTACCTACTTCTGTTGTGGGACTGCCCACCATAAAGGAGTTAGTTCCCTGAATAAGGGTAAGGTTTTTTAAAAGCTCAGCAGGTTGCTGTGGATTATTGTTGCTCTTTTTACAGCTAAGGCCTATGCTTAAAACCAACATAGTAATTCCCCATTTTACTACAGTGAAGTGTTGTGGTGACATAACAAATCTATTTGTTTAAGGTGAATAGAATGAAAATATACTGTATAATACTATTACTTGACAAAGATAGTACCATTTTCGTTGCTCCCAATAAACTTTAAAATAAGTATACTAGACCTCTTCGGAAAATCATTTTACGTTAATATTTAAGTTAAAAACCGCAGCGATTAAATTGAATCGCAAACCAAATTGTTTTCTTCTGTTTCTATATTTTTCGGCTATAATTCTAAATATATTTATATCTCTAATAACGTTTTCTATAACCACTCTACTGGAAGATAATCTATGATTTTGTTTTTTATCAGCTTTTGTTAATGGATTCTTTTTACTTTTCTTA
>CAZXBE010000160.1:0-4750 GCA_964638565.1 uncultured Chitinophagaceae bacterium | reverse complement strand
TGAGAGGCTTAACTTCTGTGTTCGGAATGGGAACAGGTGTGACCCTCTCTCTATAGCCACCGAGGAAATGTTTCCTTAGCGTTAGATAACAAATAATTTATATGCCTTTTTAAGTCAACATTTTTTTAAAAAATTTTAAAAAAATATCGCAACTTTCAAGTAAATCACCCTTCAAAGGTCTAAATTTCCCTTCGGGCATTGGCCGACATTCTTTTAGAAATTTTTGGAAATAAAAATCTGCAAATAGAGAAACTTTTAAAAGTAATGCAAATAGAAATTTAAACTCATGTGAATATAAAAAATTTAGGCCAGATAAGAAATCCTCTGGATTTTTTAGAAAAAGACAACTAAATATATGTTGACTGAAAAATGGAATCAGATTTAGCATTATAATCAGTCATGGGGATGATAGCGGTAATGGCACTAAAATAAATAATTATCAATTTGTCGTTTAACGGATAATAGATTTTCGTATTTTTGTTAAGAGGAATTCAAAGAATGAAAACGCACCATAAAATAATACTTGGTGATAGCAGACAAATGATTGAAGTACCTGACAACTCTGTACATTTAGTGATTACTTCTCCCCCATACTGGCAATTAAAAGATTATGGTTCAGATAATCAAATTGGATTTCATGAAAACTATGAAAGCTATATTAACAACTTAAATTTGGTTTGGAAGGAATGCTATAGAGTTCTTCATAATGGATGTAGGCTGTGTGTGAATATTGGCGACCAGTTTGCACGTTCGGTTTATTATGGACGTTATAAAGTTATTCCTATCAGGGAAGAAATTATCAAATTTTGTGAAACAATAGGATTTGACTACATGGGAGCTATTATATGGCAAAAAATTACAACTTCAAATACAACAGGTGGCGGAGTTCAAATGGGTTCGTATCCCTATCCAAGAAACGGTATTTTAAAATTAGACTACGAATTTATACTCATTTTTAAAAAATTAGGTGAAAGTCCTAAACCTACAAAAGAACAAAAGGAACTCTCCAAAATGACCGCAGAAGAATGGAATACATTTTTTGCGGGGCATTGGAATTTTCCAGGTGAAAGACAAACGAATCATATTGCGATGTTTCCCTTAGAATTACCATACAGGTTAATTAAGATGTTTTCTTTTGTCGGCGAGACCGTTCTTGATCCTTTCGCAGGTAGCGGAACAACTTTACTTGCTGCAAAAAGGCTTGATAGAAATTCTATTGGATTTGAAATCAATCCTGATTTTATTTCTATAATCAAAGAAAAATTACAAGTTAATCAACCTGATTTATACGGGACAACCTATGAATTTATAGAACAAAAAACATTTAATTTCAGCTCTGAAAACGAAATCCAAAAATTGCCTTATATCTTTAAGGATCCACACGCACTTGACAAAAAAATAGATATAAAAAAACTACAATTTGGCTCCAAAATAGACAACAATAGCCCTGCAAAACGAGAAGAATTCTTTACAGTAAAGGAAATCATTAGCCCAGAAAAAATAAAATTAAGTAACGACTTAATAATAAAACTTCTTGGTGTAAAACAAGACCCATCTAGTAACGGAAAAGCGGTTTCTTTCTTAATTGAAAAAACAAAAGGGAAACGGATATTTCTAAAATATGATAATATAAAATACGATAATGAAAATAATGTTCTTTGTTATATGTATTTGGAAAATAAAACATTTATTAATGCACACCTTATTAAAAACGGTTTAGTAAAAGTCGATACAGCATTAGATTACAAATACAAACAAAAATTTTTGAATTATTTAAGGCATAACGATGGCTAAAGAATGGATATTAAATTCAGCAATGAATCGATTCCAACTCAATTTTAAAAGAAATGTTGGACCGACTTCAGAATCTATAAGGAAATGTGCTCCTAAAAATATTGAAGAGTGGAGAGAGTACTATTTTAAAAATGTAAAATCAAAAGAACATATTATTCAACTTGGGAAGAAACTTTATATTAAAATAACAGAAGTAATTCAAGCTGAAGTATCAGAGATAACAGAACAAGATTGTATTGATTATATGATGCAATTAGTAATTGACCGTACTTACGAAGGTTATGTTACAGAAATACAGACTATTTATGGACAATTACAAAAAATATTAGGTGTAAAGATAGAACCAGCGCCTGACGAGTGGGACAGATTATTTAACGTTGATTTCTATATAAAAATTAATGAAAAATACATTGGCCTGCAAATAAAACCCATCAATGCTGGTATTCAATTACCAGAAATATTTAAGGAGTATAATATACAATCTGAATCTCATCAGAAATTTACAGAAGTATTTGGAGGAAAGGTATTTTATTTATTCTCTGAAAAAGTAGGAGAACGAAAAGAAATAAAAAACAAAGAAGTAATTGATGAAATAAAAGCAGAAATACAACGACTTAAAGATACATATTAAGCCACTACCGCTAACAGCGGCTATACGCCATTAAAACGGCGCATAGCCGCAGGACGTTGTGTGCCATGTTAAAAAAAACGCTACTATGACAATAAAAGAGCAATTAAAACAAATTTACCAAGCAAGGATTAATGATTTCAAACGGATTGTTGAGAAATTTCCGGATGATGACTTGGCAGGACCGATTCTTATGTCTCCAAATGATTTGTATCTAAATCAGCCTAAACGTTTAATGATTATTGGACAACAGACAAATGGCTGGACTTATCATGCAGATGATATAGATAAACAAATGAAAACTTATGAAGATTTTAATTTAGGGATTGATTATTATTCATCTCCATTTTGGAATATTACTCGAAAGATTGAATTGGCTTTAGGAAATGTAGAGTATTCGTGTGCCTGGACAAACATTAATAAGTTTGATTTAGCTGCTAACAGACCCTATGGAGACTATGAATTAGAAATTTCAAAACTTGATTCTTTATTAATCAGAGAGATTGAGATTTTAAAACCAGATATCTGTATTTTCTTTACTGGGCCTTCTTTTGACCAAAGAATAAAACAAATTTTTAACGAAGTTTTATTTGAAAATATAGAGAATTGGGATAGTAGACAATTATGTAGATTAAAACATTCAAAACTACCACGATTGACTTTTAGGACACATCATCCAAAGTCATTACGGATAAGATATTTAGAAGATGATTTTATAGACATAATTAAACGGCAAATTGGATAGGTAACAATATATTGGAAACGTTAGACGTTACATTAAAAAACTAAGGCTAAGAAAATGAGAAATACACTAGTTTGCACAGTTGGCACAAGCCTATTTGAAAGTAACCTAAAACGGCTTTCAGAAAATAGTCCTGAATGTCCTAAAAATTGGCAAAGTATTAAAACTCACTTTGATAGTGGAAATTGGAATGAATTAGCTAAGGAACTTCTAAATGTAGATCCAAGCAACCGAACATGTGGGGCAGAAATCAATACAATAGAAGAAGCCAAAAAGAAAAAATGGCTTGAACTGAAAAACCTTATTTTTCTTGTGTCTGACACAGAAGCAGGTAAAAACACAGGCTATGTGCTGAAAAAGTATTATGAAGGCAGGCCTGATTTAAAGCTGGAACAAGTTGACTTTGAGGTAATAGAGCAACTTCAAGACGAAAAACCCAAAAACTTTAAAATTCATGGACTCAGAAACCTTGTTAGAAAAGTTGGAGATTTAATACAACGATTTGGGAACGAATACATTGCAATAGACGCAACAGGGGGTTATAAGGCACAAATTGCTGTTGCAGTATTGATAGGACAAGCATTAGATATTCCTGTTTATTACAAACACGAAAAATTTTCGGAAATCATAGATTTTCCACCCTTACCAATTTCTTTGGATTACGACATTCTTGGACGAAATTCTGATATTTTGACTGATTTTGAACGTGGTAAGTCTTATTCCAGAAGTGAAATTGATAACTTTGACGAAAAACTCAGAGTATTTTTAACAGAAATTGAGATAGACAATGAGCCAGTTTTTGAACTAAACGCAATAGGACAACTTTATTTAACTTCTTTTAGGCTTCGTTATCCAAAAGTTGTGAGTCTTAAGACACTAAGTGATAATGAGCGAAAAGAACCAACATTCGGCAACGATCACCATTATCCTATAGGCTTCAAAGAATTTGTAGAAAAAGTTTGGAGAGAAAATAAATGGATTAAGACTTGTCGGTCTTTATCCTATCATGGACAGCAAGCAATCAAGGGCATTGGTTTTACAGTCAAAACCGAAGAGAATAAGAATATTATTGTTGGCACTTACCAGGATAAAAATAACTTTGGAGCAAGATTTCAAGTGGTGCTTTCAGATGAAAGTAGTGAAAATCTGAATTGGGCAGCAGACCAACTGAACCAAAAGTACCGATAATAAAAAATGCAAATGCCCAACATTGCATTTGTGACAAGGCTGACAAACGTGCTAACGTGAACTTTTGTACTATTTATTGACTTTTGTGCTTATGGGAACGATGGTGCTACTAATCCCGCTAATTGCTATTAAAAGCAGGAATGGAAAAAATTTGGTCACTATGATATTGCATCTCTGTCGAATTATCGTAGTGTGCTTGTATAATATTTTTTTGATGGCAATTCTCTATTCATATTATAAAAGCCTATATAGCCTCATACGATACCTCCTTTAAAACAAATAGTGGAAAACAATCCTTTAAGGAGGTATCGATGGAGGTTACTATTCTTTAATGTGTATTATTTTGCATCTATCCATTTCATCATTTTTCGCAATTTAGCACCAACTTTTTCTATCTG
>CAZXBE010000159.1:0-4781 GCA_964638565.1 uncultured Chitinophagaceae bacterium | reverse complement strand
CAATGTGTGAACCAAAACCACGACTTTGATTGTCTCTAAAATCGTAGTCTACAAACATAAAAATGTGATCATTGAACATCTTATAAATTTTCTTGCTTTCATTGTCCTTTTCAACTATCCATTCTTTTTCAGCAATTTCTTTTAATAAATCTTCAATAGTTTGAGTTTTTATGTCTTTTACAGAAAGTATTTTGCCATTCTTTTTCTTTATTTCTTCAATTGTATATTCCTTATTATCATCTTCATTTGGGTTAAAAAAAATATTTTCACCATGTTCGTGCATTATGTCGTAATCAATTTCGGTTAATTTCCCATTGCTATCTTTATAAAATTTTAGATTGCTGTTGCTTTGTAAGTTTAGTAAATTAACCTGTTGTAATTTTATATTTCTACCGTGTTGAGTTTTAGGTTCTTGAATTTTTAAAGTCTTAACAAATCCATTTTGAGTTTCATATACGTATTCTTTTCCAAATTTTTGTATATCCTTATAAAAATCATTTTTAGACAGTGATTGAACTAAATTGCCTTTATTGTCATAATTTATTTTTGAAAATATTCTATCATATCCATTATTATTTTCAAATGTTATTTCTTGTGCAATATTTTTAGAATCCATCCAAAATAATTGTTCTTTATAGGTAAATGGTTTATTGCTTTTTTCTATATATTTTTCTTCGTTTGAAAAATTTCCACGATAATAATCTGAAGTAAATTTTGAGTAAACCTTGTTGGGTATTAGTTTTCCTTTATCATAATTTTCTATCAAGCAAACTTTTTCTGTGTTATCATAGATAACAGTTTGTCCATTTTTTATGTCGTTTGCATAAACAATTATTTTCCAAATTTTTCCATCAGAATGGTAATATGTTAATGCCAAATTTGTTGGGTTTACATATTGGGAAAAAGATTTATCAAAACCATTTTGGTCATACCAAAAAAAATCGCCAACATGTTTTTCTTCATTATTTTTGTAAGCATATCCTTGCATTTGCATAATTCCATTTTTATAAAAATCTTGTATCAAGACTAGTTCCCCTACTTCTTTCATGGGCAATGGCCTATAGAAGGCATGATTTGCTTTAGTGCAAGGTTCCCAATTTTTATCAAAATAAAGTGTATCCTTCTTTTGGGCAAAAGAGAGGATAGTGATAAAATAGAAGAAAGAAGATAGTAAATGTTTCATTTATATGGTAATAGATTTAAGGTCTATTGTAAAATTGCTTCATTAATTGAGTTGATAGATAGGGCGATGAAACATAAGAAATACAAATGAACATTATATACAAAGTAGCCAACAATTATTATAAGGACAATAAAATTTTTACTACATCTTTCCCGAATAGTAATTGTTCTGGATTTTCAAGCAATTCTTTTACTCGTACTAAAAAACCTACAGATTCTCTACCATCGATAATACGGTGATCGTAGCTTAAAGCCAAGTACATCATTGGTTTTATAACGACTTGTTTGTTTACAGCAATAGGTCTTTCTTGAATTTTATGCATGCCTAAAATAGCCGATTGGGGAAGATTGATAATTGGCGTTGACATGAGCGAACCAAATACCCCACCGTTAGTAATGGTAAATGTTCCGCCGGTCATTTCTTCCATAGAAAGTTTATTATCACGAGCTTTAGTGGCTAGTTCCAACACTTTTTTTTCTATTTCGGCCATACTTAAGCTTTCTGCATTGCGAATAACGGGAACTACTAAGCCTTTTGGAGCACTTACAGCAATAGAAATATCGCAATAATTATGGTGAATCATTTCATCTCCATCAATGTAAGAATTTACAGCGGGCCATTCTTGTAAAGCATGGCAACAAGCTTTAGTGAAAAAGCTCATGAATCCTAAATTCACCTGATGTGTTTCTTTGAACGTATCTTTGAACGTACTTCGAATATGCATGATAGCACTCATATCTACTTCGTTAAAAGTAGTGAGCATAGCTGTAGTATTTTTAGCTTCTACTAAACGTTTAGAAACGGTTTTACGCAAGTTGCTCATCTTATCTCGCTTCTCTTCTCTACTAAAGAATGCCTGGTTAGGTTTTTGACCAGAATTTTTTAGCGCTTCTAATACATCATTTTTTACAATACGTCCTTGAAAACCGCTTGCAGTAATAGTTTTAGGATCTATTTTTTTATCATTTATTACTGCATTGGCTACGGGTGTAGTTTTTGTAGTAGTATGTGCGTTTGTTTGCTCTGTTAGAGAGGGCTCTTCTTTGGAAGTATTAATATGGTTTTCTTTAGTTGTATTATTTCCAATTTCTTGTACAGCAGGCCTTTTGGCTGTTTCATCTATTTGTGCAACAATAGCGCCTATTTTTAAATCTTCTCCTTCTTTTGCAATGGTTGTTAATACGCCTGCTTTTTCAGCACTAACCTCAAAACTAGCTTTTTCACTTTCTAGTTCTGCAATTATTTCATCTCGTTCAACCCAATCGCCATCGTTTTTTTTCCATTGAGAAAGGGTTACTTCATTAATAGATTCGCCAATTGTGGGTACTTTGATATTGATCATGATTTTTACATTTTATTTATATTTGATTTCTACTCCTACCTCCCTAAATTAATATTATTAGCATAATACTTTTTGATAATTAGAGTATCTGTATTTTGTAAGAGTACAAATCTAAGTTCATTTTTTTTAAGATATTCAGTTGGTTTTGTACATTCTCTATCATAAAAGATGCTATCAATAATAATTTCTATAACATTTTCTCCTTTAAATTTATATTGTCCATTAACTGTTGTAAAACAATCGTTCCTACACCATGAGGGATATCCACTTTTGAAGTGTGAGCTATCCATAAAATGGATATAATTTCCTGCCCATTTAATTTTATCCTTAAATTTTGTTAATGCATATTTTATTATATTCATATTAAGACCAAATATTGAATCAATAACCCAATTTGTATTTTCTAAGTAGTTGTACCAAAGCAGATTTAATTCCTTGTTACCGTGTCCATAACCACAGATATCTCCTGTAACGAGTTTGGGAGGTATGTAGTTTTGAAGTGTTACTGGTAAAGTTAAACTATCAACTTTATTTTTTTTTGCCTTAAGGGATGTTTTACAACTTCCAATAATCAATAAAAATATACATGCAACTATTTTCATTTATTGCTGTTTTTAAATAATAACAACTCATATAAAGCAATATGATATCACATTATATACTAAATGCTGTTTCAATAATAGCTGTTTGTTCTTTAGCATGTACTTTCGAAAAACCTGTTGCAGTAGAGGCGCTTGGTTCACGGCTAATGACACCATATTGTATAATAGGTAATCCTGCTTTTTTAAATGCTGTGTTCATATTCATTTGTAAAAATGAAGCGGCGCCCATATTTAAGGGTTCTTCTTGTATCCAAAACCAAATAGCATTAGCATATTTCTTTTTTAATTCGCTGAGTTGGTTTATAGGTAAAGGGTATAATTGTTCTAAGCGAATAACAGCTACATCATTTCGTTGATCTTTTTGTTGCTTCTCTAATAATTCAAAATATATTTTACCTGTACACATCAATACTTTTTTAATATCATTGGGTTGAGCTTGTATGTCATCTATTGTTTCTTTAAACGCACCTTCTATAAAGGCTGTTTTATGGGAATAGCAACCCTCATAACGCAAGTTGGCTTTAGGAGAAAAGTTAATTAATGGTTTTCGGAAAGGCCATGCTAACTGTCTTCGTAAAGCATGAAAGAAATTCGCAGCCGTAGTAATATTGGTAACTACTATATTTAATTCTGCACACATTTGTAAATAGCGTTCCATACGAGCACTAGAATGTTCTGGCCCCTGGCCTTCATAACCGTGTGGTAGCAATAAGACTAATCCATTCATCTTTCTCCACTTTTGTTCTGCAGAAGCTATAAACTGATCAATGATGGTTTGCGCTCCATTTCCAAAATCACCAAACTGTGCTTCCCATAACGTTAGTGTGTTAGGATTGGCTAGTGCATATCCATATTCAAAGCCTAATACTCCAAATTCGCTTAATAAAGAATTATAAATGCAACATTTTCCTTTTGCTTCAGGAATATTGCTTAATCGGTTATACAGTTCGTTCGTGGTTTCATCTGCAAGTATAGCATGCCTATGAGAAAAGGTTCCTCTACATACATCTTGACCACTCATTCGCACGTTATTACCTTCTAATAATACACTTGCGTAAGCCATTAATTCGGCAGTTGCCCAATCTATTTTTTGCTGCTCGTTGTATAATTTTATTTTTTCGGTAATGAGTTTTTCTATTTTGCGCAGAGGGTTAAAATTTTCTGGCCAATGCATGATGGAATTAAATATAGTATCGAAGGCCTCTTGGGGTATACCTGTAGTTGGCGATTGCTCAAAATCCTTTGCGGTAGCATAGCGTAGCGATTCCCACCATTGTTCTGGTTTTTGTAAAGTATAAGGTACCGATTGTTGTTTTACTTCATCTAAACGTTCTTGCAATTCATTCCAAAATTGCTTTTCCATATTGGCTGCTAATTCTTTTGCTTCTGGTTCGCCATGTTCTATAAGGTATTTAGTATACACCTCTCTTGGGTTGGGGTGTTGATCAATGAGCTCATATAATTTGGATTGGGTAAATTTTGGATCATCGCCTTCGTTATGGCCATGTTTACGATAGCAGACCATATCTATAAAAATGTCGCTATTAAACTCTTGTCGATAGCGAGTTGCTATTTCCACTACTTTAATTACGGCTTCAGCGTCATCGCCATTTACATGAAACACGGGAGCATGTACCATGGCAGCCACGCTGGT
>CAZXBE010000158.1:0-4829 GCA_964638565.1 uncultured Chitinophagaceae bacterium | reverse complement strand
ACTCTAAATAACAGTTACTCATTTCCATTTACACAAATTATTTTAGAGTCTCTTTATTATCTGAAAATTTTGCTAATAACTGATTATGAATATTTAATATTTGACTTATCAATGGTGTTTGATCATCATTTCGAATAATATTATTGCATAATTTCATCTTAACTTCTTCTTCCATTTGCTTGTTAATGCGTGCTAATGCTTTTTCCTTTTCTATTTTATCTCGCTGCGTAACACGTTGTATGCGCAACGTTTCTGGGGCATAAACACCAATTACATAATCTAACCTAGTTTGGGAACCACTTTCAAAAATAAGTGCGGCTTCTTTAATTACATAAGAAGAGGTTTGTTGTAGCATCCACTTTGCGGCATGGTCTATTACTACAGGATGTACAATTGCATTCAATTGTTCTATTTTTTTAGAATGATTAAATGCTACTGAAGAAAGATATACTCTATTTAACTGCCCATCAATTGTATAACTTTCTTTACCAAAAGCGTTCATAATTTTTTGCCGCAGTGTTGCATCTTCTTGCATCAGCCGTTTAGCCATATCATCGGCATAGTAGACAGGGACTCCTAGTGTTTCAAATACTTTAGCCACAGTAGTTTTACCACTACCAATACCGCCTGTTAACCCTACCTTAAGCATACTTATATTACTTTATAATCGTAGATCTACATACCACACTACGAAGCACTGACCCTCTTTGTAGATTCCATAGAAATGGCGCTGCGCTCAATTTTAATATAACTACCAGGACTTATTTCTACTTGTAGTGTTCCATCATCTTCATTTATTTTATTGATGGTACCATGTATACCGGCTAGGGTTACTACTTTATCTCCTTTTTTAAGCTCTTGTAAAAAGAGTTTTTGCATTTTAGCTTTTTTGGCTTGTGGGCGAATCATAAATAACCAAAAAACCAAAATCATAGCTCCTAAAAAGATAAACTGAAATCCACCACCAGAACCTCCGCCTTGTGGGTTCCCCATTAATAACGTAAATGTAGCCATTGCATTCATTGTTTTTAAAAATTAAAATATAAATAACTGTATTAAACCAATTTGAAAACTATTTTAGATACATCAATCACATTTTTTTACTACTTCTCCTTCAAATACTAATTCTGTATATGCATTATTTAATAAATTCCCATACACAAAGATTGTTTTATGTATAAACCCAGATCTTCCATCACTATTAAATACAGCCCTCACCACCCCCTCTCCACCTGAAGCAATAGGCCTTTCAGGTTTATCGGCAACAGTGCAACCGCAACCTGGTCTAACATCCGTTATAATGAGTGCACTCACTCCTGTATTTTTAAACCGAAAACTAATTTCCACTTTTTCTCCTTCTTTTATTCTACCAAAGTTTTGCACACTATCTATCCACTTTACGGTTGTACGATTTTTTTCATCAAATTCAATAATCTGGCTATCGGAGCTCTTTCTTTTGCAGGCAATCAACCCTACTACCAAAGATATCAAAATCGTATAATGTAGATATTTCATCATTATCCTATTTACAATACATTTAGGTGGCGAAAGTACGGTAATTATGATTGTTTAAAATCTACTTTATGGATTTTATTTTGCACAATCAACTCTTTCTGAAGACTATCTAAAACTCCATTTATAAACTGGCCACTTTGTGCAGTACTATATTCTTTGGCTATATCAATGTATTCATTGATGGTTACTTTAACAGGAATGGTTTCAAAATAAAGTATTTCACATACACCCATTTTTAGCAAAATCATATCTAAAACTGCAATACGATCAGCGTCCCAATTTTTTAACCTAGGGTTGATAAGCGTGCTCAAATACGCATCCTTTTCTAAAACAGTTTGTAGCAACAATGTTGCAAACTGTTTTTTTTCTTTCCCTATAATGTCTGTGAATGTTATACAACCAGGTTTTTGTAAATATTTTTTTAAAGTAGTATATAGCACATCTATATCATCGTCCATGTTAGCAAACACTTCCTCTACCGTGGTCATAAATAAATCGCCCCCTAATAAGAGGTTATTCAATAAATATTCAAATACTTGCTGATCTGTACTTACTCCACCTATATACGCTTTATACATATCCGATTCAACAAGTGTTGTGTATATTTTCTTAATGAATTCGTTGGATAATAATAAATCAACTTTATGCTGTTCTACTGCTTTTGTGAAAAGGTTATCACTTAAAATACTTTGTAGGTACACACTTTTAGTAATAGAAATATTTACATTTAAATCTTCTTTGCCAGGTAAATTTTTTGTAGCTCGTTGTTGAGCATCTATAGCAGCATACTGAACTACTCTTACCATTGTTTGCAAAGTGTATAGCAATAATTTTAGACTATTTTCAAAATGCTTATTAAGCTCTTTTTGCCCCGTTTCTAAAGTAGTTGAAGAATTGTTTAATGGAAGCAATGCATACAATGTTTGCATTACTTTTACTCTAATATTTCGTCTAGTAATCATTAAAAAGAACGTTTACGCCGCTAAGTTAACGGAGTAGGCGCAACAAAAAGCAACTGCACTAAAAATATTCTATACTATTCCTTTAAATGAAATTTTGGCATTATTTCTGATTTTTTGAAAACCTATACTGCCAAAATAAAAGACAACACATTAATCACTACCTTTGCAACCTGAAATTTTGGCTTTTTATGCTCAACGGCATAGAAATCGATGCCTAGAGTTTATTATTTATTCATTTAAAACTAAATTTATACAACTATGGCTAAAAAACTAAGTGTAACTCCGCTACACGACAGAGTTATTGTTAAACCTGCTGCTGCCGAAGAAAAAACAGCAGGCGGCATTATTATCCCAGATACCGCTAAAGAAAAACCACAACGTGGAATTATTATCGCAGCCGGAACAGGTAAAAAAGATGAGCCTATGACTGTTAAAGCAGGCGATAATGTTTTATACGGAAAATATGCTGGCACCGAAATAACAATTGAAGGAGAAGATTACTTAATTATGCGAGAAAGTGATCTTTTAGCAATTGTATAAAATCAATTAAAAATTCTAAACAATAATTAATTATTAACTGTTCATTATAAATTATAAAACATGGCAAAACAAATATTCTTCGACATTGAAGCTCGTAACAAAATGAAAAAGGGTGTAGATACTTTGGCCAACGCCGTTAAAGTAACGTTGGGACCTAAAGGTCGTAATGTGGTAATTGATAAAAAATTTGGTGCTCCACAAGTAACTAAAGATGGTGTAACGGTAGCAAAAGAAATTGAACTAGAAGATACTATCGAAAACATGGGTGCTCAAATGGTAAAAGAAGTAGCTTCTAAAACAGCTGATCTTGCTGGAGATGGAACAACTACTGCTACTGTATTAGCTCAATCTATCATTAGCGAAGGTTTGAAAAACGTAGCTGCTGGGGCTAATCCAATGGATTTAAAAAGAGGTATCGATAAAGCAGTAACTAAAGTAGTAGAGCATTTAAAAACACAATCTCAAAAAGTAGCTATAGATAGCGGTAAAATTCAACAAGTAGCATCTATTTCAGCAAACAACGACGAAGTAATTGGAAAATTAATTGCTGAAGCTTTTGCTAAAGTAGGTAAAGATGGTGTAATTACCGTTGAAGAAGCTAAAGGCACCGAAACGACTGTTGAAGTAGTAGAAGGTATGCAATTTGATCGTGGATATGTGTCTCCATACTTTGTAACAAACAGTGAGAAAATGGAAACAGAATTACAGAATCCATACATTCTTATTTACGATAAAAAAATTAGCGCGATGAAAGATGTGTTACACATCTTAGAAAAAGTAGCACAACAAGGTGCTCCATTATTAATTATTGCTGAAGATTTAGAAGGTGAAGCATTAGCAACATTGGTAGTAAATAAATTACGTGGAACGTTAAAAGTAGCTGCAGTTAAGGCTCCAGGCTTTGGCGATCGTCGTAAAGAAATGCTACAAGATATTGCAACCTTAACGAAAGGTATCGTAATTAGCGAAGAACAAGGTTATAAATTAGAAAATGCTGATCTAAATTATTTAGGTAGATGCGCAAGTGTAACAATTGATAAAGATAATACAACAATCGTTGGAGGGAAAGGTACAAAAGAAGATATCACTGCTCGTATTAACCAAATAAAATCGCAAATAGAAAATACCACTTCCGATTACGACAAAGAAAAACTGCAAGAACGCTTAGCAAAATTAAGTGGTGGTGTAGCGGTGTTAAATGTAGGTGCAGCAACCGAGGTAGAAATGAAAGAGAAAAAAGATCGTGTAGACGATGCTTTACATGCTACTCGTGCTGCCGTAGAAGAAGGTATTGTACCTGGCGGTGGAACTGCATTTATACGTTCTATAGAAGTATTGGAAAGTTTAAAAGGAGAAAGCATTGATGAAAATACAGGTATTAAAATTGTAAAACGTGCATTGGAAGAGCCATTACGTCAAATTGTAGCAAATGGTGGTATGGATGGCTCTATTGTTTTACAAAAAATAAAAGAAGGTAAAGGTGATTTTGGTTTTAATGCTCGTACAGAAGTATACGAAAAGTTACTAAGTGCTGGTATTATTGATCCAACTAAAGTAAGTAGAGTAGCTTTAGAAAATGCTGCATCTATTGCAGGTATGTTATTAACTACCGAGTGTGTAATTTCTGACAAACCAGAGCCTAAAACAGCTGCTCCTGCAATGCCAGGTGGTGGTATGCCAGGTATGGGCGGTATGGATTATTAATAACATCAAAAAATGTTATAAAAACCCGAACAAATGTTCGGGTTTTTATTTTAGGGTCAAGATAAGTTAAGGACATTTAAATAATGCTCTAACTTAGTCTGGACAATG
>CAZXBE010000157.1:0-4833 GCA_964638565.1 uncultured Chitinophagaceae bacterium | reverse complement strand
AAGTTAATGCCCTACTGCTTTTTATTCATCATACATTTTGTAACACAACCAAAAACATAATAGAAAGTGCGATAAAGTTACGGAAAGGTTCTTTCATCTTAATAGATTAATATAGTTTTGTTATAGTCGTCGTTATATGTTTATTATTATTTGTTTTATCCTACTGGGTTTGTATGGCATATTGATTGCGTGTTACCATTATTGGTTTGCATCGATTCCTATATTTAAAATATCTGAAAATCAAAATGCGGCATTATTTTTTTCTATTATCATCCCTGCTCGTAATGAGGAAAAGAATATTCAAAAATGCATAGATAGTATTTTACAACAAGCATATCCCCCCAATTTATATGAAATAATAGTAGTAGATGATTACTCTACTGATAGAACAGCCGATATTGTGCAAGGTTTTTCAGTAAAATCTGTTCGATTATTGCAATTAAAAGATGTATTACTAAATGCATCTACTCATTCATATAAAAAAAAGGCTATTGAATTAGCCATAGAGCACGCAAAAGGCAACTGGATTGTTACTACCGACGCAGATTGTGTCGTTCTTCCAACTTGGTTAAAAACAATAAACGCATACCAACAAGCTACCAACGCTCGGTTTATTGCAGCGCCTGTTATGTACAAAACCAAACAATCTTTTCTTTCTATTTTTCAAACATTGGATTTTTTAAGCTTACAAGGCATTACTGCTGCATCAGCTCATAAAAGCTTTCATACAATGTGCAATGGCGCTAATATTGCATATGAGAAACATACTTTTTTTGAAGTAGGTGGTTTTAAAAATATAGACCATATTGCCAGCGGGGATGATATGTTGCTGATGCATAAAATCTATACGCATTATCCAAAGCAAGTTAAATTTTTATTGAGTCCAGAAGCTATTGTAACTACAGATCCTATGCCTACTTGGAAAATGTTTTTTAACCAACGTATACGCTGGGCTAGCAAAGCAGATAAATATGATGATAAACGGATAATGATTGTGCTTGTTTTTCTTTATATCCTCAATTTATTGTTCCCTATTTTATTAATTGCAAGTATTTGGAATTATACGTATTTGATAAGTGCACTTATCTTTTTAAGCGCTAAAACTATTGTAGAAATTCCATTTGTTTGGCAAGTGGCTCGTTTTTTTAAACAATCTTCTTTAATGCTTTATTTTCCTATAGCACAACCTGCACATATTCTATATACTTTAATTGCAGGATGGTTAGGAAAATTTGGGAAATACAACTGGAAGGGAAGATGGGTAAAATAATGTTTTCCGTTTTTAACTAGCTCTATTATTTCATATTTTCATAAAAAAATAAGTGCATAATTTTTTAGAAATTTTAAGAAGGCAATTCCCGATCTCTAATAAAGATTGGGAAGCATTTTATAACTGCCTTGAAGTAAGAACTTTCAGTAAAAAGGACATTATTTTACAATCTGGCAAAGTAGAAAATTACCTTTATTTTATCGAAAATGGCATAATCAGAATATTTGCAGAAAGAAACGAAAAAGAAATTACCACTGCTTTTGGATTTCGAAAATCTTTTTTTAGTTCCTATACTTCATTTCTTACTAGAGAACCATCTTGTTACAATGTACAAGCTATAACGGATGTGTCCATTTGGGGTATAACTTATAATAAGTTGCAAAGAATATATACAGAAACGCAATGTGGACAATTATTTGGAAGATTAGCTGCAGAAGAATTATTTATTAAGAAATCACAAAGAGAACTTTCTTTACTAGAACTAAGTGCCGAGGAAAGATATCTACAGTTACTAAAAGATCATACCGAACTTATTCAATATATACCTTTACAATATTTGGCTTCTTATATTGGCATAACACCACAAGCATTAAGCAGAATAAGAAAGCGCATTTCTTAACTTACGTTCAGTGTTTGAAAACGATATCTCCAGTAATTTTGTTTAGAATTAAATACTATAAATTCCATTATAAAATTAATGTTATACATTTATTAAAATGATGAAAATACTTCTATTTACAACTTGCAACGTATGGCTAACAGTTGCTATGTATGCACAAACGACGATTAAAGGAACAATCCAAAGCAATAAAGGTAAACCTATTATAGGCGCTAGTATTAGCATCAAGGATAGTTATGATGGTGCCACAACCGATTCAACTGGAAAATTTTCGTTTACGACTACCGAAAAAGGCGAACGCATTCTACAAATTTCTTCTGTTGGATATAAACCGTACGAACAAAAAGTTATATTGGCTGATACAAGCATCAATCTTACTATACGTTTAAAAGAAGAATCAAATGAATTAACCGCTGTAGTTATTACTGCAGGCAGTTTCGAAGCAGGCGATAAAAAACGTACTACTATATTAAGTTCCTTAGATATTGTAACCACGGCTGGCTCCAATGGCGATATTACTGGAGCTATTAAAACATTACCCGGGACACAACAAGTAGGTGATCAAGAAGGGCTATTTGTACGGGGTGGTACCAATGCCGAAACAAAACAGTTTATAGATGGCACCATGGTTAACAACCCCTTTTTTAGCAGTATACCCGATCTTGCACAACGAGGGCGCTTCTCTCCTTTTTTGTTTAAAGGAACTATTTTTACCAGTGGAGGTTATTCTGCATTGTACGGTCAAGCACTCTCTGCTGCTTTAATTTTAGAAAGTATTGACTTACCTGATCGCTCATCGGCCAATGTAGGAGTTACTACAGTAGGTGCCAATGCAGGTTTTCAGCAGTTAGCTAAAAATAAACAATACAGTTGGGGTGTAACTTATGGATATACGAATCTGACACCTTACTTTAAAATAGTAAAACAAAAACCTGATTATTTTACTGCCCCTTATTATCATTTAGCCGATGCTAATTTTCGTATCAAAACCAGCAATACAGGTATGTTAAAGTTTTATACCACTTTTGCTACCAACACGTTGGGGTTGCGTTTTAAGGATACAGATACAACCGAATTAAAAGATGCGTTTGGTTTAACGAACTACAATACCTACACCAATTTGAGCTATAGAGAAAAGTTGGGACTACGCTGGAAAATGGATTTAGGCGCTAGTTTCAGCTATAACATAGATGATGTGAATCAAGAATTACAAAACATCCACAATCAACCATTATTTATCAATAGAGATCCTTTTTTATTAAAAAACTATTCCTTAAAAAGTACCTCTAGTTTAGCACAAATAAAATTAGTGTTGGAACATAAGATAAAAGGCTTGAATACATTGCGCTTTGGAGGAGAATATTTATACAGTGCAGATAAAAACAAATTAAATGCATTTGAAAATTCTTTTCATGATAACCTGAGCGCTTTATTTGCGGAGGGGGGTGTGTATATCACAAATGATATTGCGGCTAAAATTGGTAGCCGACTAGAATATAGCTCCATATTACGCAGGGTAAATATTGCTCCTCGAATAAGCATCGCATACAAATTAAATAAAGGAGGTCAGTTTAGTTTTGCTTATGGTGATTTTTATCAAAAGCCAGACAAGCAATATCTATTATTGACGAATGATTTAAATTATTCTAAGGCCACGCATTACATTTTAAATTATCAAAAAATAACCAGCATGCGTACTTTCAGAGTAGAAGCTTTTCACAAAACATATTATGATCTTATAAAAACACATCCAACTATAAACAATAACGGTAATGCTTATGCAGGAGGTTTTGAGCTATTTTGGAGAGATAAGCAAACGATTAAAAATCTAGACTACTGGATTTCTTATTCTTATTTGGATACCAGACGCAATTATTTAAATTTTCCACAACGCATAGAACCCAATTTTGCTGCAAAGCACACGGCCTCATTGGTATTAAAAAAATTTGTAACCAAGTGGAAAACGGGATTTAATTTATCTTACTCCTTTGCTACAGGCCGCCCTTATTACGACATTCGATACGATGGTACAAAGAATACATTTTCCATATTTGACCAAGGCCGTACCATTCCTTATCACAATGTAAGTTTTAGTTTAAACTACCTAACAAGCTTATTTCATAAAAAAGATTTTTCAGTATTGGTATTTAGTTTAACAAATGTATTGGGTAATGATCAAATCTTTGGATATCGATATAGTTACAAGGGTGATCTAAAATCGCCTATAACGCCTGCTGCTAATAGGTTTTTCTTTATAGGCTTATTTATGAGTTTTGGTGTAGATAGAACAGAAGATGCTATTAATAATAATTTATAAAAACAACTTCCTATAATTTCAAATTACTAAAATATATAAGGGCAAGAAAAAATGGGTATCTTCATCTTTAAATAATTCATCTATTATGAAACAGTTTTTAATTATTTCGGCTTTAGTATTAATTTCTTTTATTGTTCCTGCACAAAGCGAAAAATATCAAGCGGCCATGCAAAAAAACATGGTACTGTTAGATTCAGCTAAAACCAATGATCAACTTATCCCGTTGGTTAGTTCCTTTGAGCGTATTGGCGATGCAGAAAAAACAATTTGGCTGCCCTATTATTATGCGGCACTATGCCAAATTTCAATAATAAGAAATAGTATTCAACAAGGTGCTGCACAAAAAGACGCTACAGGTGTGGAAGCAATGCTTAATAAAGCGGAAGCACTTATTGCAAAAGCTGAATTAATAGATCCATCTAATTCAGAGATATATGTACTTAAGAATATGTTAGCTACAAATACTATTATGATGAACCCTATGGTAAATGGACAAAAATATGGTCCTTTAGCTGCAACATATTTAACCAAGTCTATACAATTGGATTCTACAAACCCAAGACCTTTTATTATGGCTGGCATGAGTAAATACTATACTCCAGAACAATGGGGTGGTGATAAAAAGAA
>CAZXBE010000156.1:0-4874 GCA_964638565.1 uncultured Chitinophagaceae bacterium | reverse complement strand
TGTAGATGGTTTAGCCTGGACAACAGCTCCTATACTAGGTGGATGGCGTATTATATTAAATGTACCCGCTTGTGTTATTGTGATATTAATAACAGCCTTGGTGTATGTAGGTATTCAAGAAAGTAGAAAGAGTGCTAACGTAATGGTGATACTTAAAATAGTGGTTTTATTATTTATAATTGGGTTGGGGGTTTTTTATATTCAACCGGGTAACTGGAAGCCATTTTTACCCAATGGTTTTACTGGTGTATTAAAAGGGGTATCAGCTGTATTTTATGCTTACATTGGCTTTGACGCCATATCTTCTACCGCTGAAGAATGTAAAAATCCCCAGCGTGATTTGCCCCGCAGTATGATGTATTCACTCATTATTTGCACAGTCATTTATGTAGCTACTACTTTAGTTATAACAGGAATGATAAATTATTCAGAGTTTAATAATGTTTCTGATCCACTAGCTTTTGTATTTGAAAAAATTAATCAACCTATTATTGGCTATATCGTTTCATTTAGTGCTGTAGTAGCAGCAACAAGTGTTATTCTGGTATTTCAAATAGGCCAACCTCGTATTTGGATGAGCATGAGTCGTGATGGATTACTACCAAAATCGTTTGGAAAAATTCATCCCAAATTTAAAACACCTTCTTTTGCTACTATTGTTACAGGTCTTGTGGTAGCTATTCCTGCATTGCTAGTACCAAGCGATATTGTTACCGATCTTACTAGTATTGGAACCCTGTTTGCTTTTGTGTTGGTATGTGGCGGGGTGTTACTATTACCTCGAATAGCGAAGCAAAAAGGAAAATTTTCTTTACCATATATTAATGGCCGATATATAATGCCTCTTTTACTAGCCTTATTTATTTATGGATTTAGGAATAGAATACATGATGCTGTACAAAATATTAGTCATGAATCCCATCAAGAAATTTTGTTCATAGTTTTTTTACTACTATCCCTTGGAATTACTGTACTAACCATTGTACGCAAACTATCTATAATTCCTATACTAGGCATGTTGTGTTGTATGTATTTAATGATAGAAATTCCTGTAGATAGCTGGATCATATTTTTTATATGGATGACCATTGGGCTATTAATTTATTTTTTGTACAGCAGAAAAAAAAGCAAATTACAGTTTATAAAAAACCAGCCTTCGGCCTAATGTATCTTGCTTTATTTTTTAATATGTACTCTTACTTTCAGCTGTTGCGCTTTTATCTATTTTGTTAATCAATCCTTGCAAAACCTTACCGGGACCTACTTCTATAAAACGACTTGCCCCATCAGCTATCATGGCTTGTACACTTTGTGTCCAACGAACAGCACTAGTTAATTGAGTTACTATATTTTTACGAATTATATTTTTATCCATTATAGCGCTGGCGGTTACATTTTGATAAACAGGACATGTAGGATTATTGAATGGTGTTGCATCAACAGCGTCTTGTAAAAACTTTTTAGCCGATTCCATTAAAGGCGAGTGAAATGCACCTCCAACAGGCAATAGCAATGCTCTTTTTGCACCAGCTTCTTTTAGTAATTCACATGCTTTTTGAATACCAGCAATACTTCCTGATATTACTAATTGTTCTGGACAATTATAATTAGCTGGCACCACAATTTCATTGGTAATAGAAGCACAAATTTTTTCTACTGTTGTATCATCTAAACCAAGCACAGCAGCCATAGTAGAAGGTTGTTTTTCGCAAGATGCTTGCATGGCTTTAGCACGTACAGCAACCAATTTCAATCCATCTTCAAAACGCAATACTTTATTGGCTACTAATGCAGTAAACTCACCTAAAGAATGGCCCGCAACCATATCGGGTTTTAAGCCAGGCAATGTTTTATATAAAATAATAGAATGAAGAAATATAGCCGGTTGTGTTACGTTTGTTTGCTTTAATTGCTCATCTGTTCCCGTAAACATAATATCAGATATCCGAAATTCTAAAATTTCGTTGGCTTGCTCAAATAATTCTTTTGCTTGATTATTTTGTTCATATAGCGATTTTCCCATGCCGCTATATTGAGAACCTTGTCCTGGAAAGATATATGCTTTTTTCATGTAATAAACTGTTAACGAGTTTGTTTAATGTAACCTTGATGAAATTAACTTAGTAAACTCACTACGAGTTTCTGCTTTTTCAAATTCTCCACAGAATGCAGAGGTAGTAGTTACAGAATTTTGTTTTTGTACACCTCGCATCATCATACATAAATGTTGTGCTTCAATAACTACAGCTACTCCTAACGGATTTAATGTTTCCTTAATTACGTTTAATATTTGATGGGTTAACCGTTCTTGCACTTGTAAGCGTCTACTATAAACGTCTACTACACGGGCTAATTTACTTAACCCTGTTATCCATCCATTGGGAATATAGGCTATATGCGCTTTTCCAAAAAAAGGCAACATGTGATGCTCACACATACTATAGAGTTCAATATCCTTTACAATAACCATCTCGCTTACATCTTCTTTAAATTTAGCTGTTTCTAAAATAGATTTTGCATCCATTTGATATCCTTGAGTTAGGTATTGCATAGATTTAGCAACTCTTTTGGGTGTTTCTAATAATCCCTCTCTGTTAGGGTTTTCACCTAATAAATCAAGAATTTGTTTATACTTTTCAACTAGCCCTGAAGTAATTTTTTCTTCGTATTGTTCTATTTTGTTATATGCCATGTAAATTATGTTGAATGTTAAATGATGTATGTTGTATGAATGTTGAAGTGATTTTAAAATTATTTTTTATCATTCAGCATATAGCATACAAAATTCAAAATAAGGATTTATGCTGGATATTGTACGAAGTTTCGTTCCGTTTCATACAGCGTTATAGTAATTTCTTTATTTAAATCAATATGTGGTCGGAGTAAATTGTAAATCGTAACAGCAATATTTTCTGCAGTAGGATTTAATTGTTTAAATTCTATAGTGTCAAGATTTAAATTTTTATGATCAAATTTATTAATGATCTGTGTTTTAATAATATCCGATAAAATTTTAGTATCTATCACATATCCTGTTTCTGAATCAGGAACTCCAACTACTTTTACAATCAATTCATAATTATGCCCATGGTAATGTGGATTATTGCATTTGCCAAAAATGGATATATTTTTTTCATTGGACCAATTATTATTATGTAATCGATGCGCTGCATTAAAATGCTCTTTCCTATATACCGCAACTTTTTGATTCATAAATTTGAATTAAACGTAAAAAATGGATCATTCTTAATTATACTACTCTCCAAAATATTCTACATAAATACGTGAGGTTTCAATCAATTTAATACAATGCAACTGAGCATTAATAGGCAAATGTGGTTCTAATTCACTCCAAATAGCGATGGCAAGATTTTCAGTGCTACACATTTTGTTCTTCATAAAATCCACATCTAAATTTAAATTCTTATGATCTAATTTTTCAATAATGTGTTTTTGTATAAGTACACTTAATTTTTTAACGTCAAAAATAAAGCCTGTTGAAGGATCTGGATTGCCCTTAATGGTTACAACCAATTCATAATTATGACCATGCCAATTTTCATTAGCACATTTCCCAAATACAGATTCGTTTTTTTCATGACTCCAGTCAGGGTTATAAAGTTTATGTGCTGCATTGAAATGCTCAATACGAGTTAAGTAAACCATTTGTGTATGGATAATTTTAGCAAAACTACTATTTCCTTATTGTAAATAATATCTGTAACAATAATCTATTGAGGTAAGCAAACAAAAAACCTCTTTTATTATAAAGAGGTTGAGAATTGTTTATTTTTTCACTAATTCGTGTATAATACTTATGCCATTGTATTGGCTTTTCTTGCCAGTTTACTTTTTAAATTGGCCGCCTTATTTTTGTGAATAATACCCCGTTTAGCTAGCTTGTCAATCATTGATGCTACCGCAGGTAACTTCTCCGCATACAATTTTTTTTCTTCTACCGTTTTTAAATCACGAATAGCATTACGGGTTGTTTTACCATAGTACTGATTGCGCTTTTTGCGCTTCTCTACTTGTCGTACGTCTTTTTTTGTTGCTTTATTATTTGCCATGATTAATCTGCTTTATCAAAAATGAGGGAGCAAAGGTACATCATTTATTGTAAAAATCAATAATTTACCCCCAATTCCATGAATACCTGACTCCTCTCCATAAATACGGGGTGTATTCAATAAACTGTATCAGTTAATAAAATTTTCTTTTAGAGAGAAAGAAGTTTTGGAATTTCTTTCTCCTCGTAAGATTTTTGTTTTGTCCATAGCAAACGGGAATAACTTTAATATTTACTCAGTCCAACTCATCACATACGCAGGGTCTTCAATATTTAGAGCTTCTGTAGTTAATTGCAAAGGATGAAATGTATCCACCATAACGGCTAATTCTTTTGTTTTTAGGGCACCAATACTTTTTTCTACAGTGCCAGGGTGTGGCCCATGAGGAATGCCTGCGGGGTGCAATGTAATTTGACCTTTCGTTACATTTTTTCTACTCATAAAGTTTCCATCAACATAGTATAACACCTCATCACTATCGATATTGCTATGATTATACGGCGCAGGGATGGCCTGCGGATGATAGTCGTACAAACGAGGTACAAAAGAACATACTACAAAATTATGTGCTTCAAATGTTTGGTGCACTGGTGGTGGCTGATGTACCCTGCCTGTTATAGGCTCAAAATCATGAATCGAAAAAGCAAAAGGATAACAGTATCCATCCCAATTTATTAAATCAAATGGGTGATATGCATAATGTATACTATATAATTTCCCTTGTTTTTTCGTTTGTATTAAAAAATCTCCTTTTTTATTAATTGTTTCAAGATTTTGTGGAGGTCTAATATCTCTTTCACAAAA
>CAZXBE010000155.1:0-4896 GCA_964638565.1 uncultured Chitinophagaceae bacterium | reverse complement strand
AAAGCAATATACTTTTTTTTATTACTGGGGGAGAGGGGTGTAAAAAATCTACCGGTGGGAGGAAGTACATCAATAGCATCCGCTTTTTGCAAAACGGTGTTAGCATAAGTTGAAAAAACGCCATTAGCTATTTTTTTAACAGCAATGCGCAATTCATTTTCAAACGGACTGCTACAAATAGAATAAGAGCGCCTTAATTCCTGGCCTCCAATAATTGTTTTAAGTGTAATGTTTTGACCTTGCGTAAAAGCAAAATCATTTTTTAAATGAGTTGGAACGTCGAATACAATAGAAACACAATCGGTTGTTTCTTTTTGAATTTCTTTTACAGTAAGGGCATGAAAATGTGTAGACATGAAATATATAGTTGCTGATGTGTTACAAATAATTGATATATCTGTAAAGCTAATAGATTTTTTGGTTTACAGATATACAAATAAAAAAGCTGCAAATACATGCAGCTTAAAAAAAATAGTTTAATAGACCCATTCGGGAAAACTGTTTGTACATTAAGAACCAAAGATTCCCGAAGAGGTCTAATATCTTATTGTATGAATTGATAACTTTTAACCATCTGTTTAATTGTATTGACTTTTTCTTGAGTTAGCGCATTGCTACCTATAGCATCCGAATAAGCGTCCATATCTGCAAAAAGATTTGCATTGGAGGTAAATATGTATAGATGCACATTAAGGTCTTTTTTCTTGTAGAGATCTGTTACTATATATGCTTTAGGAATATTATTGATAGAGGGTCTTTCAATATTTAGTACACTGCCTCCATTTGATTTATATTCCTTCTTTATAGATGCATCATCTGTTATTTTAGAAAAGTAAAGGAACGAACTTTCACCTTGTCCAAAATCGATGACTATAAATTTAAAGTTTAATTTTAGTCTAAAATAAATGTCATTTTCGTATAATATCTTTGATAGCGGTTTACTATTAGGGTAGATGATATAGTTTATAGGTATACTTAATCCATTTCAAAATTTTAATGGGCTTTTCCATATCTGTAATTAGCTCTTTTCTACTCCAGGTTTCTAAATTGATAGATCCTTTTTTTTGTTGCAGCCTTTTCAATTGATCCACGGCAACAAGCCCACGAGCTACAATCGCATTAATAGTTAATTGAAATACTTTTTTTTCTTTTTTTGAAGTTTCTAATTGCCTGCAAAGAAAATTTAAAGATTTTATATCTGCTATTATCTTATCATAAAATGCTTGTAAACTCGGTAGCTGTAGGGGTAGGGTTTTAATATTATCTATCAAATCTTTGCGTACATCATATATATCATTAGTCATTTGTATCATATTTCCTCCGTATTGCATTACTTTTTCTAAAGTAGGCGTAGGCAATGTATTTAAAATGTAGTGATATAGTATTAAAGAATAATATCCTTTTGCATACGTAATATCCCAAAGCTCTTCTATAGATACATTTGATGAGAGTTGTTTTGTAGAATCGATATGAGCTGAAAAAACATTCTTCATCCCTTTCACATATATATCCGGATGTGCGAGCATAGGAATCATTTTTAGATAGATTTCTTTAGCTACCTTTTCTTCAAAGTTTTTTGCTTGAAAATGAATAGTATCAAAGCAAAGTTTTTCTATATCAGCTTCAGATAATTGGCTTTCATCAAAAAAATCGTCAAAAAGAGCTGAGAATACGCCCATGTAAGTAGCTATTTCTCTTTCTTGAGCAGAGATTTTTTTCTTCCAAAGATGTGTATATGCTTCACATACTAATGCTGGAACAGGCAGGGCATATTGCGTTAAAATTCTTTTGCGAAGGGTATCGGAAAATTTTCCATTATAACGTACTTCCAAATCAGACATCAGCGGAATAAGGAATTGCTTTAAGTAGCGTTTTTGCCGTTTATAAGCTAAGAAAAATTTCCATGTAAGCCTTGTTAAACCGAATAGAAATATCATATCCGAAGGTAATATTCCGTTATGAAAATACTATAGCTATTTTATGATGACAACCTAAATACCCAATTGCTTTAGTTTTTATTGTACAAAATAAAATTATTTTATACAAGCTGGTTGCCAAAATCAAGCCCATAAAAATTATCGTCATTAATAAAAAATTGTAAAATGCCTGATGTGTGGAATGAATCTAATTGTAGCACTTCTTGAAACTTAATCTGCGCAAGAAATACGAAGTCTTTTTCCTCTACATTTTTAGCTAAATAGGGATACCGACCTAATGTACTTTGCTATAATATTGGTTCGCCTTCTGCCTTACGAATTCGAATATAATCAAGTACCGTTTTTTTAAACTCGTTTCTAAAAGGCCCCAATACTTTTGAGAGCTTAAATTTCATATATTTAAATAGTTCAAAGTTAAAGACACTTATTCTTCTTTGTTAACCTACTTAGAGTAACTTTGCACAATTAAAATATTTTTTATAAAATTTAATTGCTATTATATGAACCTCGGTTATTTTAACTACCCACTTCCACATAATGAACCCGTATCCAATTATGTTTTAGGGTCTATAGAAAGGGAAATGCTTAAAAAAGCAATATCAGCATTAAAAAAGCAGGTGCTCGATGTACCCATGTATATTGGAGATAAGGAAGTACGTACAGAAAAAAAGATAAAAATGCATCCTCCTCATGAAATTGCACATACGCTAGGCCATTTTCATATGGGTAATGAAACCCATGTGCAACAAGCTATTGAAGCTGCTTTACAAGCTAAACAAACTTGGGAAAATATGCATTGGGAAACAAGGGCTAACATATTTTTAAAAGCAGCAGATTTACTGGCTACAAAATATCGTTACCAAATGAATGCTGCAACTATGCTCGGTCAAAGTAAGAACGCATATCAAGCTGAAATTGATTGTGTTTGTGAATTAGTAGATTTTCTTCGCTTTAATATTCATTTTTTAAGTGACATATATAAACAACAACCCTTATCTGCATCAGGAATGCATAATCGTATGGAATGGAGAGCGTTAGAAGGTTTTGTGCTAGCCGTTACACCATTCAATTTCACAGCTATTGGAGGCAATCTGCCAACCAGTGCTGCTATGTGTGGTAATGTAGTTGTATGGAAACCGGCTAATACCCAAATTTATAGTGCACAATTGTTTATGCAAATTTTACAAGAAGCAGGATTGCCGGCTGGAGTCATCAATTTAATATACGTTGATGGCCCTACTGTTGGAAACGTTTGCCTAAGCCACCCTGATTTTGCCGGAGTTCATTTTACTGGATCAACAGGTGTTTTTAACGGCATGTGGAAAGCAATAGGAGAAAACATAGGTAAGTATAAAACATACCCCCGTATTGTAGGAGAAACAGGTGGCAAAGATTTTGTACTAGCACACAAAAGCGCTGATATAGATATAACAGTTACTGCATTAGCCAGAGGCGCTTTTGAATTTCAAGGACAAAAATGCTCAGCCGCTTCCAGAGCTTATTTGCCAAGTAATTTGGCCGATGCCATTAAAACAAAATTAATTACTGAAATCAAAACCATGAAAATGGGATCTACAGAAGATTTTGGTAATTTTATTAATGCGGTAATTGATGAAAAAAGTTTTGATAAAATAAAAAATTACATTGATGATGCTAAAAAAAATTCTAAAGTCAAAATTTTAGTGGGCGGGAACTGCGATAAAACTAAAGGTTATTTTATTGAACCTACAATTATTGAAACAACAGACCCAAAATACATTACCATGTGCGAAGAAATTTTTGGACCTGTCCTTACCATTTATACTTATAATGAAAACAAGTTTGAAGAAATATTAGATGTTGTAAATACAACTTCTCCTTATGCTTTAACAGGTGCTATTATAGCCCAAGATAGAGTCGCAGTTGAACTAGCAACACATAAACTTCGTCAAGCCGCTGGTAATTTTTATATCAATGATAAGCCAACTGGAGCAGTCGTTGGCCAACAACCTTTTGGTGGCGCAAGAGCCAGTGGTACTAATGATAAAGCAGGTAGTATGATTAATCTATATCGTTGGCTAAGTGCTCGTACTATTAAGGAAACACTTAATCCAGCTATAGATTACCGTTATCCGTTTTTAGAAAAAGAAGAAGAATTTTAAATATTGTAAGCCCAACTTATTACTACTATTAAGCATACGTTAAAAGTGTACACTGGGCGTAACCGAAAAGATTCTGTTAAACGGTTATAATACTACTAAACATTTTAAAATAATTTAATTTTTTCATTAAAAATATGTCTCTAAAAATATACACTAAAACCGGCGATGCCGGAAAAACCTCTTTAATCGGCGGCACTAAAGTGCCTAAAAGCCACATTCGTATTGAAACATATGGCACAGTAGATGAGTTAAATTCTTATACTGGATTAGTAAATGATTATTTAACAGATATAAAAAGTAAAACAGCTTTAAAAGAAATTCAAGATAGATTATTTACAATTGGCTCTTCTTTAGCTTGCGATCCAGATAAAGAACCTAAACTAAAAATTCCGGACTTAAATGAAACAGATGTTACTTTTTTAGAAAAAGAAATAGATAAGATGAATGAAGTGTTACCTGTCATGAAATCATTTATTTTACCTGGAGGGCATGTAGCTATATCCACCACTCATGTTGCTCGTTGCGTATGCCGAAGAGCTGAGCGTTTATGTGTACACATGCAACAAGAAAAATTGTTTGTAGAACCTTTGGTAATTAAATATCTTAATCGGTTAAGCGATTATTTATTTGTATTAGCAAGATATATTGCTTATGAAATGAACATGCCTGAAATTCGGTGGAAGCCTCGAATTAATTAATCAAATAATGTATTTACATTCCACCTAGCTTATTTCTTTTTGGGTCAAGATAAGTTAAGGACATTTAACTAATGCTCTAACTTAGTCTGGACAATGAATAACAAGTATTTTTTTCGTTCA
>CAZXBE010000154.1:0-4959 GCA_964638565.1 uncultured Chitinophagaceae bacterium | reverse complement strand
TAAATGAGCCTTTAATTGTATGGTTCGCATTCACCAAATGTACAACTATTTTATACATCTTGTTAGCGGTTTAGTATTAGGTGTTTTTTTGAACAAACATATTCAATGAATGAACTCCTAATATTTTTTCTGATATAAATCCCTCTGCATATGTTACGCCAATCATCTTTCCAAACATACGATGTCTATCTATTAATGATTGTAAAAATTCGGGAGTAGAAATATAGGTTTGGGGCTCATTCGTTTTATATGTTTCTGAGTGAAACTGTGATTGATATGCTTGAATGGCTTTTATTTTTACCTCAAATATTGGTGTAATATCATATACAAAACTAGGTGTTAAAAATCTATCTTGTATATAGTGAAATACGTATTTAGGTTTCCAAGCCTGTTGTTCTTTTTTATGGCTATCTGTAGTACCTATTTTTTGTAACCCACTTAAAAAGCAGGCATCCGCAATTAACTTGGCAGCCTTTCCATGATCTGGATGTCGATCTGATAAGGCGTTAGCTAATACTATTTCTGGTTGATACGTTCGTATTGCTTGAATAAGTATGCGTTGATGTGCTTCGTCATTTTGAAAAAAACCATCTTTCATATTTAAATTGATGCGAACATCTACATTCATTATTGCAGCGGCATTGGCTGCTTCCGTAATTCGTATTTCTGGTGTTCCACGAGTTCCCAATTCTCCCCTTGTTAAATCGACAATACCTATTTTTTTACCATTCTTTTTTTCCATTATTAATGTTCCGCTACAACTTAATTCTACATCATCAGGATGAGCTCCAATAGCAAGGATATCTAATTTCATTGTCTTTTAATTAATAATTGAAGAGTATAATTGCTTGGTTATTTAATAAGAGATTACCTGTTCTTCCATTTCTGGCATTTCTCTAAACTCATATTGCTGATTACGCAGTTGTGGCTCAAAACCTGCTTCACGTATAGCTTCCTGAATACCTTTTGCTGTAAAGCGATGTGGTGCACCAGCAGCACTGACTACATTTTCTTCAATCATGATACTACCAAAATCATTTGCACCAGCATGCAAACACATTTGTGCTACTTGTTTTCCAACGGTTAACCAGGATGCTTGAATATTTTTAATGTTAGGCAACATAATGCGACTCATGGCAATCATTCGAATATATTCTTCAGCTGTGGTTAAATTATGTACTCCACGAATTTTAGTTAATAAAGTATCTACATCTTGAAACGTCCAAGGAATAAATGCAATAAACCCTTTTGCATTAGCTGGTTTCTGCGCTTGCACTTCTCTTATTTTTACCAAATGTTCAAAACGTTCTTGAATGGTTTCTACATGTCCAAACATCATTGTAGCAGAAGTAGTTAAATTAAGGAGATGCGCTTCGTGCATAATATCTAGCCATTCTTTTGCCCCACATTTTCCTTTAGATATTAAACGCCTAACCCGATCCACTAATATTTCTGCACCTGCGCCTGGCAAGCTATCCAAGCCAGCTTCTTTTAAAGCTGTTAATACTTCTCTATGTGATTGTTTTTCTAGCTTACAAATATGCACTACTTCTGGGGGGCCTAATGCATGTAATTTTAAAGAAGGGTATAATGTTTTTAATTCTTTAAATAAATCAACATAAAAACTCAATCCTAAATTAGGATGATGCCCACCCTGTAATAGGAGCTGGTCGCCTCCATATTTAAATGTTTCATCAATTTTTTGTTTATAGGTTTCAATATCTGTGATATATGATTCAGCGTGACCGGGTATTCTATAAAAATTGCAAAATTTGCAATTAGCTATACACACATTGGTAGTATTTACATTACGATCAATGATCCAAGTTACTTTTTCATGAGGTACTTGTTTTTTACGCAACGCATCGGCTATAAGCATAAGCTCTGCAATTGGGGCTTGCTCAAAAAGAAACACCCCTTCTTCAATAGTTAAAAAATCAAACGCCAGTGCTCGTTCGTATAAATTTTCTACTTGCATAAATTAAAGCTAGTTTTTACCTATAATAAAAATAAAAGGTTTTAGCTTTTTATAACAAACTATCTCGGCAATTCTTCTTGGCCGTTTAATTATCCTACACCTTTGCACATCAAATATTTCATTGGTATTGCAAAAGAGCTGAAAGGACTCTATTTTCGTTAAAAATGCATGAAGGTTTCGTATGCTTTTTTCAACCAAGCATTCCTTAGCGTAAATATCTTTTACAACTATCAATACTTCTCTGCTGAAGTCTTCTCCTTCTAGAAAAAAATAAGATATAAACAAATCAATAATTTTGTGTGAAGGTAAGCTATTTTATGTGTTACTTTCGCAATAAGTATGTTTTAAAAATGAATATTGTGTTCCACTAAATGTGTTAATGTGCTTACCAATAATAACAATCATATTTATATAAAGGGTGCTCGAATAAATAATCTAAAAAATATAGATGTAACCGTACCTCGCAACAAATTAATAGTGGTAACAGGAGTTTCAGGTTCAGGTAAATCATCTCTAGCTATTGATACATTATATGCAGAAGGTCAACGGCGATATGCAGAAAGTTTAAGTGCATATGCTCGTCAATTTTTAATGCGTATGAATAAGCCTGATGTAGACTACATCAAAGGATTATGTCCAGCTATTGCCATTGAACAAAAAGTAGCTACTCGTACCCCAAGATCTACTGTAGGAAGTATGACGGAAATATATGATTATTTAAAACTATTATATGCTCGTATTGGAAAAACCATTTCTCCTCTGTCTGGCCAAGAAGTGAAAAAGCATGATGTACAAGATGTATTACAATGTATTCAACAATTGCCTAAAGACAGTAAAGTATTGTTACTCATCCCTTTTAAACAACATGCTAATAGAAATACACATGAAGAGCTACATATTTTATTGCAAAAAGGATTTTCTCGTTTATATGATGGTACTATTTTACAAATAGATGCATTAATAGAACAAAAAAATTGGAAACCAAATTCGAAAAAGCCATTGTATGTTTTAGTTGATCGATTTATTGTAAAGAATTTTACAGAAGAAGATTTAAATAGGATAGCCGATTCAATTAATACCGCATTTGATGAAGGTGAAGGAAATGTTTATCTTGAAATAAACGCTCAACAACAAAAATCATTCTCTACTACATTTGAATTAGATGGCCTTCTATTTGAGGAACCTTCACCTAATTTATTTTCATACAATAATCCATATGGAGCATGTCCAACGTGCGAAGGATTCGGGCAAATACTGGGTATTGATGAAGATTTGGTCATTCCTAACAAACAATTAAGTATTTATGAAGGAGCCATTGCGCCATGGAAAGGAGAAAAATTAAGCTCCTGGAAAGATCAATTTATAAACGCTACTAAGAAATTTGATTTCCCCATTCACAAACCAATAGCTCAATTAACTAAAACACAATATCAACTATTATGGCAAGGAAATGAACATTGTTATGGCATCAATCAATTCTTCAAAGAAGTAGAAGATAATTTATACAAGGTACAATATCGTGTATTGCTATCTCGTTACAGAGGTAGAACTATTTGCCCAGAATGTAATGGATACCGATTGCGTAAAGAAGCATTATATATTAAGATAAATAACAAACACATAGGCGAATTATCTAACCTATCTATTAAAGATCTGGATGCATGGCTTAAAACAATAAAGCTCAATGCGTTTGAACAACAAATTGCTAAGCGTATTTTAGTTGAAATAGATACTCGATTAAAAACACTGTTACATGTAGGATTAAATTATTTAACCTTAAATCGGTTAGCGAACTCCTTATCTGGTGGCGAAAGCCAACGCATTCAACTCACTCGATCGTTAGGAAGCAATTTAACGAATTCGTTATACATTTTAGATGAACCTTCTATTGGGCTACATCCTCGAGATACAGCAAATTTAATTCGAGTATTAAAAGAACTAAGAGATTTAAATAATACAGTTTTTGTAGTAGAACATGATGAAATGATGATGAAAGAAGCTGATTGTATTATTGATATGGGTCCTTTTGCCAGTCATTTGGGAGGAGAGGTTGTAGCAATGGGCAATTATGAAGAATTCATACATCACCCTAAAAGCTTAACAGGTCAATATTTAAGTGGAAAATTATCGATCGATATTCCTAAAAAGTTAAGGCAACCTAAGCAATTTATTGTAGTTGAAGGTGCCCAACAGCATAATTTAAAAAATATTACAATAGCTTTTCCTACGCAATTGCTTTGCGTAGTAAGTGGAGTAAGTGGAAGTGGAAAAACAACTTTAGTGAAACACATTCTTTATCCTGCTTTACAAAAACGAAAGGGCGAATCCATAGATAAACTTGGATTACATAAAAAAATGAGTGGTGCTGTTGATAGTATAACACATGTTGAAATGGTAGATCAAAATCCGATTGGCAAATCATCTCGCAGCAATCCTGTTACTTACATTAAAGCATATGATCAAATACGTGATTTATTTGCGCATCAACCTTTAAGTAAAATGCGAGGGTATCAACCCAAACATTTTTCTTTTAATGTAGATGGAGGTCGTTGCGATACATGTAAAGGAGAAGGCGAGCAACTTGTGGAAATGCAATTTTTAGCGGATGTGCATTTAACATGCGAAGTTTGTAAAGGAAAACGATTTAAAGAAGACGTACTGGAAGTAACCTATCATGAAAAAAGTATATATGATATTTTAGAAATGAGTGTAGATCAGGCCATTGCCTTTTTTGCTTCCTACCCCAATGGAGGAGCAGTCGGGGCTGCTTTAAAACCCTTAACTGATGTAGGCTTAGGATATATTAAGCTAGGACAATCTTCTAATACCCTTTCTGGTGGTGAAGCACAGCGGGTGAAATTAGCTTCTTTTTTAGGTAAAGGAAAAATACAAACACATATCTTATTCATATTTGATGAACCTACTACAGGCTTGCATTTTCATGACATCAAAAAATTATTAGCCTCTTTTAATGCCTTAAT
>CAZXBE010000153.1:0-5014 GCA_964638565.1 uncultured Chitinophagaceae bacterium | reverse complement strand
ATATCTACTTTTATATTACCTACGCTTATTTCACTTTCTATTCGAATGGGCAGATGGTTTTCATCATCCGTCACCCATACAGTCATTTTCTCTCCACCACTAAAAGTTTCTCCTTTTATTAGTAAAGGTTTAAATTTAATAGCATTAAATTTTCCAAAACGGGTTTTTACTCTTTCTTTACCCAAGTAGCGAATGTATAGATGGTACACTTCATTATCAATAAATAGATCAAAAGGGATTTTATCATTTTTATTATATTTATTAAAATTAATATTACGTGCATAGTACACAGAGCTAATAGCATCATGTATACATTTAGGCGTTTTGTATGTGTTATTTTCTACAGTTGCAGTATTTGTATTATGATTAAATAATGTAGTTTCTTTCTTTTTGTACTTACCTTCTTCTACACTTCGCACAAATTTTAATGGCTGTAGTGTTTCTGTATCAATATAAGATTCATATTTATCTCGCACTTTAAAAAAACCATCAAAAAAAGAGTTCGTTTTTCCTTGTGCAATCATATGGTATGCTGGCTTACCATTTAATTGTTCGGCATTGATGGTAAAGCTGGCTTCTCCACCCATTACGTATATCCCTGCTAATGTGTAGTATACATGGTATGTAATATCCTCGCCTGCTTTAAAAGCTGTATTTTTTACATTACAGAAATCATCATCTCCTGCATGAAGTCGCAGGCCAATGCATAACAAAAAGATCGTACATATTTTTTTCATATTGTGCTATTTTATTTTTGACAGAACGAATTTATGAGTTTAAGTAACCAAACTTCTTGCCAAGATAAATAAAAATGCAGCTTAATAAGCTACAAATTGCATTGATGGGCATATTTTGAAGCGTTTCTGGTATACATTTTTTTAGAGGATAGGATCTATTTTAATTTTACACATTTAAAGTTTCGTACAAAAAACTTAAAAATAGGATAACTACAACATATTGGAAAGATAGTAGCTTTTTCTTTTTAGAGTGTATCAATAAACAAATAACATATTTATTTAATACATGAAGTTATTTCAGACTGTATATTTGTTGATATTAATGATGCTGTATGAAAAAAATTCTGTATGCTTTATACCTCATGGTTTATTTGTTGTGCTTGTCTTGCTCACCTAATAACGTTACTATAGACAATAGCTTAAAAAAGTATTTTGAAGAGCAACACGTAGTAGGCTCTTTTGGTATATTAGATAATGTACAAGAAACGTTTATTATATACAATCTTTCTTCTTATCGTGATAGTGCATATTCACCTGCTTCTACCTTTAAAATTGTAAATAGCTTGATTGGGCTTGAGACAGGCCGTATCAACGATGAAAAAATGATTATTTCTTGGGATGGGATAAAACGTAACCGGCAAGAATGGAATAAAGACTTAACTATGGCTGAAGCGTTTAAAGTATCCTCTGTGCCCTATTACCAAGAAGTAGCTCGACGTATTGGAAAAGATACCATGCAGTATTGGTTAGATAGTTTGCATTATGCCAGTAAGTATGGGAGAGCCATAATAAGAACACATATTGATTCTTTTTGGTTAGACAACTCTGTTAAAATAACACCCGATGAGCAATTGGGTTTAGTAAAAAAATTATATTTTGATCAACTACCGTTTCAAAAACGGACACAAGCTATTGTAAAGCAAGTAATGCTAAGAGAAAAGAATACAAATTATTCGCTTAGTTACAAAACCGGTTGGGGCATTAGAGAAAATGGTAATAATATTGGGTGGGTAGTAGGTTGGATAGAGGAGAATTACCATCCTTATTTTTTTGTGTTACATGTAGAGTCTGTTGATAAAAATATTGATATGAGGTTTGTTAGAGAAACAATTCTTAAAACCATTTTAAAACACCTTGGATTTTTTCAGGGTAAAAAATAATGAATAAATCTTTTGTTAGTAGAATTTGAATCTATCTTGCCATTTTTATCAATTTAAGTGTTTGCTTTGTTTTCCTTTGAATTACTTGTACATAATAAACTCCTGGTTGATATGTACTGCCAAAATAAACATTACTATTGGGTGCTATGCTATTTTTTTGTTCTACAACCTGACCTACGTCATTTAATATAGCAATATTCAAAAGTTGATTGGAACTACTTTTTGTTGTAAGTATAAATTGGTTTTGTGTTGGATTTTCCAAAACGGTAATCTTCAATTGATCATCATCTAGTATCTTAAAATTATTGGTAATTTCAGGAGCCACTCTAACAACAAAACTACAAGAATTACTATTTCCTGCTATATCTGTTGCAGTGAGTGTAACAACAACAACTCCACTTTTTAAAACTGTTTTTGGTGCAGGTATTTGTTTAATGTTTATAGGAAATGCAGTAGGTATTCCATTATTTATAGTTGCCCATTCTGTGTAGTCTGGTAAAATAGCTGCTCTAGAGCCATTATATATAACCTGAGTATGTGGGCAATGGATACTAGGGGGCGTATTAGATGCTATATTAGAGATAGTGCTTTCATTATGAAATTGATCTAGTGCGGTAACAGTGTAATAATAAGTTGTATCTGCAAGTATAGTTGTATCAACAAATGTGTCGGTGCTGGTGTTTGTAATCGCCAATATATTATTGGCATCTGTAGTGTCTATGTTAGCTTTTGTTGAACGGTAAATTACAAATTTTTTAGCTTTATCTAATTCATTTGTAGTTGTGGGAGGCTTTCTCCATTTTACAACAACAGAATCATTCCCCCACTTTATAACATTGAGTGCTGTTGCAGGTTGTGGAGGTAAATTATCTCTCCATGGCATAGTAGGTAATAAGGCTGGTTTTTGATAAAAGATTTTTTGTAATGAATCACGAAAACCTAATTTGGTAGTGCTGCGTAAACTAGTAGTATTATAAATACTTTGTCCATATATGTTAGAATAACTTCTGTTGATACGTACTTCATTAGGTATAAGGGATGGGTTAGTCCAATTTGCACCTGATGCAGGATCATTAACTTTGTATCCAGCCATTCCAATATAAATGTGTCGCCCATTTGCATTATTGTTCCACCAAGGAATAATAGCCGCATAGTTAGCTGAAGGCTGACCAATATACCAATATACTTGCGGTTCTATATAATCTACCCAACCTTGTTGGAGCCATTTCTTGGTATCTGCATACAAAGCGCTATAATGTTCTTGTCCACTAGTAGGTGTACCAATATCTGGATTGGTACTATTGCGATAAATACCTGTTGGTGACACTCCAAATTTTACCCAAGATTTTATACTTTTTATAGTATCATATATTTTTTTTATTAAAAGATTTACGTTATCCCTTCTCCAATCACCTCTATCCGTAAATCCACGAGGATCGGCTTTAAATGTAGAATCATCATTAATAGTACCTGAAGGATAGAAGTAGTCATCGAAATGAATACCATCCACATCATAACGTTTTATAATATCTACTATAATGCCGGTTACATAATCTCTAACAACAGCAAGCCCAGGATTCAGTACACTTATAGTTCCTACAGTAAGTATCCATTCTGGGTGTGTTTTAGCAATATGTGTAGTTGAAAAATTAGGTAAGCTGGTTGTATTAGATACGGCTCTATATGGATTAAGCCATGCATGAAATTCCATTCCTCTTTTATGAGTTTCTTCAATAGCAAACTGCATAGGGTCCCATAAAGGACTGGGCGCACGACCTTGCATGCCAGTGAGGTCTGCGGACCAAGGTTCTATACTGCTTGGATATAGTGCATCACATTGACTACGCATTTGTACATATAGCGTATTTATACCTGTAGCTTTGTGATGATCTACAATGTTAATAAAAGCATCTTGTTGTTGGGAGGGTGTTTGAGTACGATTGGGCCAATCAATTCCATAAAAAGTAGCTATCCAGGCGCCTCTTAATTCTCGTTTAGGTGGTGTTTGGCTGTAAAGTGTTTGTGTAATTTGTGTAGCAATAAGGAATAATAGAAATCGATTCATAAAAAATTTTATATCTATATTAAAAAACACTAAAATTTCCATCGAACAAAAGCTTCCATAGCAGCATATTCTGCAAGCCCTAGCTTATTGTATAATGCGGCTGTTTGTTTATTTCTATCTTCTGCTCGTTGCCAAAATTCTCTAATATCGTTACCTTGGAATACAACACCATCTTTTTGAGATTGATGTTTAAATATGCCATAGCGCTTTTTCATTACTTGATCAGGACTCATTGGAACGGCCATTTCAATTTCATGAATATCCCATTCAGCCCAAGCCCCACGATATAACCATAGCCAACAATCTTTCATATAGGCTTGCGTTTTTAATTGTTGTATGGCTTCTAGAATAGCATCTAAACATACTTTATGTGTACCGTGTGGGTCTGCTAAATCTCCTGCAGCATATATTTGGTGTGGTTGTATTTTTTCAATGATTGTAGTAATGATATCAATATCTTTTTTCCCAATTGGGTTTTTTCGCACAGTGCCTGTTTCATAAAAAGGTAAATTAAGAAAATGAATATTTTCTTCCGGAATACCTACAAATCGACATGTTGCTCTAGCCTCTCCTTGTCGAATTAATCCTTTTACGTAGCGTAAGTCAGTAATATCCTTTTCACTATTTTTTTTATTAATAAGAAATTCTTTAACGTTTTCATACATTTTTTCAACGCTTGGTGACACAACATTAAAATATGTATTAAAATTGGTTGCAAATTCTATAAAACGCACTGCTTCATCATCTGCCACAGCAATGTTTCCTGATGTTTGATAGGCTACGTGTACATCATGGCCTTGATCTACCAATCGTTGAAATGTACCACCCATAGATATAATATCATCATCAGGGTGTGGGCTAAAAATAATAACTTTTTTCTTTTTTGGTAAAGCTCGTTCGGGCCGTTTGCTATCGTCTGCATTGGGCTTTCCCCCTGGCCAACCCGTAATAGTATGTTGTAGGTGAGAAAATATTTGAATATTAATATCGTATGCCTGACCATTTTGAGCCAGCAAATCACTCATACCATTATCGTTGTAATCCTTATTGGT
>CAZXBE010000152.1:0-5045 GCA_964638565.1 uncultured Chitinophagaceae bacterium | reverse complement strand
TAATTCATCTAACTTAATGCAAAATAGTAAGCACTGATATGCACGTATTAAATATATTTACCAATGAAATCTGATAAAAAAGTTAGAGCCAATCTATCAAAAGAAAAAAAAATAGTCTCATCCGTAGAGCAAAGGCTAAGGAAGAAAATAATTGATTTAACCAAGGCCCAACAAGAGCTTAGAGATAGCGAATCGAGATACAGAAGTATGATAGAAAATATGGAACTGGGAATTATGGAGGTTAATAATGAAGAAGTAATTATAAAGGCATATCCAATGTTTTGTAAAATGGTAGGATATAAAGCGAACGAGTTGGTAGGCAAAAAAGCAAAAAATATTTTTATACCTAAAGGCCTAGACACTTACTACAAAAAAAAAATACGCAACCGATCTAAAGGTAAACCCAGTACCTATGAGATGCAACTTTTGAATAAAAAGGGTGAAAAAATATGGGTTATCATTAGTGGTGTTCCAGTATTTGATTCCAAAGGCAAAACAATAGGATCAATCGGTATTCATTATGATATAACAGAACGAAAAAAGTTAGAGCAAGATTTAGCTCAAGCTAAAGAAATTGCAGAACAAGCTCAAAAAGCAGAGCAGCAATTTTTAGCAAGTATGAGCCATGAAATACGAACGCCCCTTAACGCCATTGTGGGCATGTCCCATTTACTAAAAACTGCCCCTTCTACTGAAGAAAAAAATACATACATCGAGGTTATTGAAAATGCGGCAAGTATTTTACAAGGGCTTATTACAAACATTTTAGATATTTCAAAAATTGAAGCAGGGAAAATAGAATTAATAGAAGCGCCTTTTGAGATAAGAAAAATTTTTAACAACCTGAAAACAACATTTAATGCCCGATTTAACTCTCGCAATATTCGTTATGAAGTTTACATAGATAATAAGCTGCCCATACACATTACAGGTGATGAATTAAAACTTACCCAAATACTTTTTAACTTACTAGGAAATGCCGAAAAATTTACTGAAAAAGGAAGTGTTCAACTACATGCAACCGTAAAAGCTGTAGAAGCTGATAAAACATGGATACAATTCATTGTAAAAGATACAGGGGTAGGCATTGCGGCTGAAAAGCATGCCTATGTTTTTGAAAAATTTAAACAAATACCTATTGGCGTTAGTAAAAACGGAATGCGGGGTGTAGGCTTAGGATTACCCATAACCAAACAGCTCATTGAACTGATGCATGGAGAGATTTCCTTAAAAAGTATATTAGGGAAAGGCACTACGTTCACCATCACAATTCCATTTGCTATTCCGAAAGTAGAGCAATCAACTGCCCATGTAAAAAATATAAATACAACACAATTATCTCAATTAAAAATACTTATAGCAGAAGACAGTGAGATGAACAAAAAATATCTATCTGCTTTGTTAAAAAAATGGACAGTAGGTACTACGTTTACCGACAATGGTAAAGAAGCGCTCGAGGCTTTATTAAAAGATAGCTATGATATTATATTGATGGATATTCATATGCCCATTATGGATGGCTTTGAAGCAACAAAAAAAATAAGAACGTTACCCAACAAAAAAAAAGCTTCTACACCTATTATAGGCTTATCTGCCTCTGCACTTAAAGAGCATAAAGATTATGCCAAAGCCTGCGGTATGAACGAATTTATTACAAAGCCATTTACCCCAAATCAGCTTCAAGAAGCTTTGTTGATTTTTTCAAAAAATAAATATCGTAAAAATATCTCTACACAAAAAATAGTTTCCTTTACAGAAGAAGATTGGTTTAAAAAATATTTTGATGACAACTACGATTATGCAAAAAATGTTTTTTCTATATTAAAAGAAGATGTCATTTCTCAAATAAATAAATTAGAACAGCTTTACCATGATGGAGATATAAAAGAAATACAGAATATTGCACATAAAGTAAAACCTATTTTTGAAATGACAGGCTTTGGAGAAATAGCCAGTCGGCTAAATACTTTAGAATTGAATTGTAACAAAAAAATAGTTAAAATGGAAATGCAGTTATCTATAGAACAAATTCTTACTGCTATTAATGAAGCAACACCTGTAATAGAGGAAAAGTATCAATACTTAAAGGAAAAAGCCAAAACAAAATAAATATGCATTAGATTTATACTTTCATAATTCAACCAAAAAAGATAGCGTACATTAAGAAAAACAAAGTAATAAAGCGATCTTTCAACACAAGTAATTGATTGTAAAAATGAATGCTTTACATTAAAGACATGGTGCTGATAAATATCTTTAACATATAATAATCATGTTAACTACATAAAGCGTCAAAAAAATGAAAGCACCATTTTTTATTATATTGCTCACTTTATGTAGGTGTACACACGCTCAAACTATCTGTATTGATAACCAACCGAAAGTTCGATTTTAAAAATTGAAATGAACCTAGGTGCCTTTGGTGTGGAATCTGATAACTTCCCGTCAATAAAGGTACTCATCAATTTTTCTAAAAGCTCGAGTACATGCATAAAAACTTTTTATAATCCTGCAAATAAAAGCTCAACATATTCATTAACAAAAGATGAAATGAATACTATTTTGAAACTTCTTAAAATTTCAGAACTAGAAAAACTCAAAAAGGAATACAAGATGACAAAAACAGATCAACCAAGATCAACAACTATTATTTATACTAGAAAAACTACATTTACTATAAATGATTATGGACTAAAAGGCGAATATCCACTACAAGAACTTTATAAAATAGTATTAAAATATTAATACATGAGAAAAAGATTTTTTAAAATCCTAAAAATCATTGGATATACAATAATATCTCTTATAGTATTTGTACTATTATACTTAGGCTCTGCGTACGTTTTATCTAGAATAACCGTAAACGGTGAAAATAAAAATCCTAAAAAAGAGGTAGCCATTTACATTCTTTCAAATGGCATTCATACCGATATTGTAACACCTATAAAAAATAATTATATCGATTGGAGTAAAACAATAAAATTCGAACATATACAATCAAAAGATAGCAACATGCAATACCTAGCTTTTGGTTGGGGTGATAAAGGGTTTTATTTAGAAACACCTACTTGGGCAGAACTTAAATTCAGCGTGGCGTTTAAAGCCGCCTTCTATTTAGGATCATCTGCCATGCATACCACATTTTATAAAATCATGCACGAAAGAGAAGATTGTAAAAAAATAGAAATGAGTAATGAAGACTACAAAGCCTTAATAGCATACATAAAACAAAGTTTTCAAGTAGATAGCAATGGCAATATCATTTATATTAAAGCTAACACATACGGAAGCAATGATGCTTTCTATGAAGCTAAAAGAGTGTATGGATTATTCTTTACTTGCAATACCTGGGCAAACAACGCATTAAAAGCCTGTAATCAAAAAGCTTGTTTATGGACGCCTTTTCAAAGCGGCATTTTTTATCAGTATAAAAAATAACGCTCAATCAATCTAACAATAAAAATTACTCCCCGAAAAAATCTTCAATCCAAGTACCTTTGCTACCTGTAACTTTTCATTTACTTCTACATGATTCAAATTGGCACATACAACACCCTAAAAGTTTTACGCAAAGTAGATTTTGGTTTTTATTTAGATGATGGCGAAGAAGGTATTTTATTGCCTAAACGTTTTGTTCCTGAAAATTTGAAAATTGGAGACGAGCTTAACGTTTTTTTATATCATGATGGAGAAGGCCGAATTATTGCTACTACCGAACATCCAAAAGCTATTGTAGGCGATATAACATTACTAAAATGTGTAAGCACTACTGGTGCTGGTGCTTTTTTATATTGGGGATTGATGAAAGATTTATTTGTTGCCAAATCGCAACAACAAACAACCATGCAAGTAGGGAAAGAATACCTGGTAAAAATTTATGTAGATAGACTAACTAATCGAATTGCAGCTACTGAGAAAATAGATAAACAGTTAAGTAATGAAATTCTTACTGTAAAAAAATTACAACAAGTTGATCTTATCGTTTATCGACAAACAGATATTGGCTATTTGATGATTATTAATAATGTACATATTGGGGTATTGCACAATAATGAAATATTTCAAAACCTACATATAGGCGATCAGTTAAAAGGCTACATCAAAAAAATTCTTGATAATAATAAAATAGATGTTTTATTAGGAAAACCAGGTTATCAAAAAGTAGAAAACGAAGTAGGTAAAATTATGCGCTTATTGAAAGAACATCGTAATGCACTCCCCTATAACGACAAGTCATCTCCTGAGGCCATTTATACCTTTTTCGGAATGAGTAAAAAAACATTTAAAATGACTATTGGGGCACTATACAAACAACGCAAAATTGATTTTACGAAAGAAGGAATTTTATTGATAGAAAAATAATGAAAAAAGATTGATACCTAAATAATCTAAAGATCAACTATTGATCTGAGACAATTCGAATTATACCATTAGCTTATATAAATTAGGCTGATATTCACAAAAAGGGTGAATATTTTTTTTGATCTAAATTAGACTATTTTATATAAGCTAATTTTATTACATTGGGAGGTATGCCTGTAGCTTCAAATGCTCGCTGTTTTCTATATCTCGTCATTGTACAATACAACATAAAATTATAATAATTTTTTGAGCAGTAGCTGCTAAAGGAAACAGTAAAAGTGCGCATATCCATTTCATGCTATTATTTTATGTACTTTTGAAGGTATCATAAAATAATGATGTAACAATTTAAAAATAAGATTCTTAAATATGAAACTATTATCAGCATTATTTATTAGCGCATTACTTTTTATGAGCAATATATCCTTTGCGCAAGAAAAACTTTATGATTATGGTGTTTTTCAATTTGAAAATGGTAAAAAAACATATGTTTTTAACGATCAAACAAGAGTTCGGGAAAAACCCGCTACTACAGCAAGAATTATAGATAGCCTACGGTGGGGAACAGAAATAGAGATTAAGGAAAAAACAACCGTAATTAATAAAATGAATGGCAAGTCTGCATTTTGGTACAAAATAGCTTACTTATATAATGGTTTAAAAAAAGAAGGTTTTATATGGGG
>CAZXBE010000151.1:0-5051 GCA_964638565.1 uncultured Chitinophagaceae bacterium | reverse complement strand
TTTTGATGAAAACGGATTAGGATAATTTTGTTCCAAATCAAATTTTGTTGGAATATTATTTTGCGCTTCCACAGAAGTTATTAAAACGTTAATTCCATAATTACCCGATGCGTCCGTTAAAACTGTATATTTTTTCCCAACGTCAAAAGAATTATCTTCAAAAGTTACCAAAGCATTTTTTACGGGAGTTGTTGATGTTGAAACATTACCGCTTATTGAAATTGTTTGAGCTGTAATATTACATATAAATCCAAGTTGGATAGCACAAGAAAATATTAACGGCAACAATCGATTCTTATTTATAAGATCTTCAAATATTATTTTTTTCATCCTTCATTAATATAGTGTTTGTATATATTTTTTTATGCAAGCAATTACTTCATGCAATTTACTTACCTCTTGGCCACCAGCCGTAGCCAAATTTTTTTGTCCACCGCCACCACCATTTATGAGCGGCGAAACGATTTCTTTAATCATCTTATTAGCTTCTATATTTTTAGTAGAACCGATATCATCCGAAACAGATAAGGCTACAGCAGCTTTTCCATCTATGTTTGCAGCTAATATAATTACAGAATGAGTCAATTCATTTTTTATATCTAAACATAATTTCTTTAACATGTCCGCATGAGAAGCTTCTATAACAGTTCCAATAAAATTGGTATTATTAATTTTTTCTTTTTTCTGAATCAATTTATCTTTAATTGTTTTTCTTAATCGATCTTCTATTTTCTCTATATATTTTTTTTGCTGTGTTTGCTCCTCTTGCAATTGTTGAATAGCTTTTACAACATTTTTTGGATTTTTTAATGTAGTAGAAACATCATTCAATTCTTGCAATCGACTATTTATATATTTTTCTGCTGCTATGCCACTCACTGCTTCTATTCGCCTAACACCGGCGGCTACGCTAGTTTCAGAGGTTATTTTAAAATACCCTAATTGTCCTGTATTGCCTACATGTGTACCTCCACATAACTCCACAGAATAGTTTTCATCTATAATGACTACTCGTACTATGTCTCCATATTTTTCTCCAAATAAAGCCATAGCACCTAATTTCAACGCTTCTTCTTTTGGTAATTCTTTTATGATAACAGAAATATTTGTTCTAATTTTTTCATTGACTAAAACTTCTACTTGTTGCAATTCTTTATCTGTTACTTTAGCGAAATGGGAAAAATCGAATCGTAGATATTCATGATTTACTAAAGATCCTTTTTGTGCAACATGTGTTCCTAAAACTTTTCTCAGTGCAGCATGTAATAAATGTGTAGCGGAATGGTGTACGGTTGTTTCTAATCGTTTATAAACGTTTATTTTGGCTACTACTTCACCATTTATTTGTTTAGGCAATTGATTTACAAAATGAACAATCAAATCATTTTCTTTCTTGGTATCCAACACCTCTATCGTTTCATCATTACATTCTAAAATGCCAGTATCGCCTATTTGTCCACCACTTTCTGCATAAAATGGCGTTTTTGTTAATACCATTTGGTATTGTTCTTTCCCTTTTACAATTACTTTTCTATACTGTACTACTTTGGTTTTTATATTGAATTGATTGTATCCAACGAAAGTATTGTTAGTATTAGGTTGTAATATTATCCAATCTTCCGTTTCCATGGCAGTAGCAGCACGGCTACGCTGTTTTTGTTTTTCTAAACATTTATAAAACCCGTTCATATCTACATCCCAGCCTACTTCTTTTGCCATTAACTGTGTTAAATCAATAGGAAATCCGTAGGTATCATTTAATTCAAAAGCAAACAATCCTTCAATAATTTTATTTTGATTATGCCGATCATGTATATATTCGTTAAACCAATTAATCCCTTTTTCTAATGTTCTTAAAAATGCTTCTTCTTCTTCTTTAATTACTTTACTTACAAAATCTTTTTGTTGATATAACTCTGGAAAAACAGTTGCAAACTGATCAGCTATTAAAGGAATCAATTGATGCAATAGTGGCTTTGTATAATTTAAATACGAAAAATAATACCGTACTGCTCTGCGCAATATTCTTCGTATAACATAACCTGAACCTGTATTTGAGGGCAGTTGTCCATCAGCAATAGTAAATGCAATGGCTCGAATATGATCAGCAATTACTCTAAATGCAATAGCTTCTTTACTGTCGCTATAATCATATTTTTTACTTGTTATTTTTTCAACTTCAGCAATGGTGCCTGTAAAAATATCCGTATCATAATTACTTTGTTTGTGTTGTAATACTCGAACTAAACGTTCAAAACCCATTCCGGTATCTACATGTTTTGCGGGTAAATCTTCCAGTGTTCCGTCTTTTTTTCTATTGTATTGAATGAATACGTTATTCCAAATTTCGATAACTTGTGGATGATCTTTGTTCACTAATTGATTGCCCGGTATTTTTCGTCGTTCTTCATCCGTTCTTAAATCAACATGAATTTCGCTGCAAGGGCCGCATGGTCCGGTATCGCCCATTTCCCAAAAATTATCTTTTTTATTTCCATATACAATATGGTCTTCGGGTACTAGTTTTTTCCATTCCTCTAAAGCAATGGACGAGGGAGGTAAATTTTCTTTTGCATCACCTTCAAAAACAGTTACGTACAAACGATCTTTTTCTATTTTATAAACTTCAGTAAGTAACTCCCAACTCCATGCAATGGCTTCGTGTTTAAAATAATCTCCAAAACTCCAATTGCCTAGCATTTCAAACATAGTATGATGGTAAGTGTCTACACCTACTTCTTCCAAATCGTTATGTTTACCGCTTACTCGTAAGCATTTTTGTGTATCAACCACTTTTGAGTATGGTGCTTTTTTATTCCCTAAAAAATATTCTTTAAACTGATTCATTCCTGCATTGGTAAACATTAATGTAGGATCATCTTTTATAACAATGGGCGCTGAAGGCACTATTTGGTGTCCTTTGGATTGAAAAAAATCTAAAAATTGCTGACGAATTTGTGAAGATGTGAGCATACGAACGTACAGATGAGTAAATATGAAAAAACAATAATGGAGACGGTTCGATCAAAAAATTATTAATTGTTAATATGAACTATTCATTATCAGAACTATCCCGGAACTCGAGAAATATATTTTTCTATTTCTTTTATTTGATCAACCACTTGTTTTGTAGCAGGTTTCTGTGCTTTTGCTTTTTTGAAGAAATCTTTAGCAGCACGAAATTCTCTTTTATTCATCATTATTTGACACATCTGTAAATATGCTACGGCCATGCTTTCTTTATCAGGTATCCCTGCTCTAATAGCAGCTCTAATATAGGATTCGCCTTGTTTCCAATCGCCTTTTTGCAAAGCCATCATGCCTAATTGTAGTTTATTGGCACCTTCTGCTTCTTTCATAGGAGAGCCTAAATCAAGGCTTTTTTTCATGTGCTTTTCTGCACCATCAAAATCTTGCCGCATCATAGCCATATTGCCCTTAAGTGTATAGTATGCCGAACGAATAGGTTTGTATAATAATCTCGGGAACCGAATAGAGTTTAATACTTTTTCAGCTGCTTCTACATTTCCACTTTCAATGTGTACTTGAATAAGCCTAAGCGGTCCAATAAAAAAATGACTGGCAATGGCTATAAAAGCAATAAAATATAATATAAATGAAGGCCAAAAGCTGGTGTATATATTAACAGCTATAGCTCCAGCTAAAAAGACTATACCAATATATAGTCGATATTTGATAAGTTGATTATAAAACTTCATATTTTAGTTGATAAGTTTGGCAAATATACAAAATGCCTAACGAGCGTAGGCATTAAAGAATTATGTAATATTGCATCACACTTGACGATCAAAATTTTTCTTTGTTATAACTCATTTAAATATGTAGGATGAAAAAAAATATTATTCTATTCCTTTTCATTGTATTTATAAGGTCTTCTTTACTTGCTCAATCCACAAAAATCACCGATCAAACTATTGGTGATATACGCCTAAAGCAAAGCATTAATAAGCTAAAAATACATAAAGGTTGGACATTAAAGCATAATAGCAAAATGATTAATGGAGGTAAAGAAACGATTTATACGGTTTGGGAAGATGGCAAAATGATTGTTGAAATCAATCCCAAACTGAATCGAAAAACAATGAAGTACACGGACAAAATAGATAAGATTACTACCTATTCAACAAAATATAAAACTTCTAAAGGTTTGATGGTAGGCTCAACTTTAGAAAGCGTACTGAATAAGTATCCTAACGGCTCTATTGTAAAAAGTTCAGAAGGGAAGCTTTTAGTTCAAAGCAGCGAGGAATATATTCTTTACATTATTGATCCGAAAAGCTATATTGGACCAAAAGATAAACTAAAGCATCATGAAAGCACTTATTTTATAAATGACTTTAGCAAGGATGCCAAAATTATAGCTATCAACATATTTAATGTAGAAGAAGAAACAAATATGTAATTGTTGCATAAAGCAGGGCCTCGTAGTTCAATGGATAGAATAGAAGTTTCCTAAACTTTTGATACAGGTTCGATTCCTGTCGAGGCTACATTTATTAAAGAATAGTTTTATTTTTGTCTGAATATATATTTGGCCCTTTAGTTCAATGGATAGAATATCTGACTTCGGATCAGATGGTATAGGTTCGATTCCTATAGGGGCTACTAAGCTAAGATATAGGCCAATTGAGCATTTTAGCACTTTATAAAACACACTCTTATCCTGTAGCTTTTTAAAACGTTAATAAAAATGCTACCATATGCTACAACTTCCTAATGGCTGTTATTGCAGCCAGCCTTCCATTTATCCACGTAATTGAAATAAGGCTAACTCATCAATTAAAGGTAAATGGTATGTACAATACTATTTTCATGATTCTGCTTTTCAAGATGATCCTAAGTATAAATTATGTCTCTAGTTAAAAGAATCAAAGCATTTTGGCAATTATGCTTTACCTTCAAAAAACAACTTTTTTTATGCAGCATCTATGTAATACTAATTTTTCGATTTAATATAATTTGCTTTTTACTTTTTTAATGCTTTAATATAGATAGAATAACCTACAAAGAGGTGATGGATATAATTGAAA
>CAZXBE010000150.1:0-5061 GCA_964638565.1 uncultured Chitinophagaceae bacterium | reverse complement strand
GGTTTTAAATGCTGATGCAAACTGGAATAGAGAAATTGTACAAAGCAAGGAAGAATATCTTGAAAACTATATGGCTAAAAATTTATATCGTTTAAAAGCACCTGTATTTTATGGCTATAATGTAGAAACTACACTAAAAGGCAAAGAATTATTGTATGTAGAATTGCTGCCTTTGGATGGATTGCAACAAACTCCTCAAAAAGTTGAAAAAACAGATACTACAACTGGTGTAAAATACATTGACTATAAAACAAACAATCCTGATTTGTTTTTTGCAAAACCTGAATAATACTATGGGTATAAGGAGGTAGCTTATATTTACATTAAGAATACATTTCTTCTCTTAATGCAAGCACTCTTTTATCTTCCATGTATTCATCAAAAGTCATAAGCCTATCTATAATTCCTTTTGGTGTAAGTTCAATAATTCTGTTTGCTACTGTTTGTATAAAAGTATGGTCGTGTGATGTTAGTAAAACAATTCCAGGGAAAGTTTGACAACCTTCGTTAAAACTTTGAATACTTTCTAAATCTAAGTGATTGGTTGGTTGGTCTAATACAATTAAGTTAGGGTTTTGTAGCATCATACGGCTAATCATGCAACGAACTTTTTCTCCTCCACTTAGTACGTTTGTTTTTTTAGAAATATCATCGCCGCTAAATAACATTTTTCCTAAAAAGCCTCGAAGAAAAGGTTCATCTGCATCTGTAACATGTGCAGGTACAAATTGACGAAGCCACTCTAATAAACTTAATCCTTCTGTAAAAAAATCACTATTTTCAATAGGTAGGTAAGCTTTTGTAATGGTTGTACCCCATTCAAACTTTCCTTCATCGCTTGTTGTATTGTTATTAATTATATCAAAAAAATGAGTAATTGCCGATGGGTCTTTACTTAAAAAAGCAATTTTATCTCCTTTGTTTATGCTAAATGTTGCTTTGGTAAAAAGTGTTCTTCCATCTACACTTTTGCTTAAATTTTCTACGTTTAAAATTTGATTACCTACTTCACGCAATGGTTGAAAAATTATTCCTGGATATTTTCTGTTGCTTGGTTCTATTTCTTCAATAGTTAATTTTTCTAAGGCTTTTTTACGAGCTGTTGCTTGCCTACTTTTTGAAGCATTGGCAGAAAATCGTGCAATGAAATCTATTAATGCTTGACGCTTATCTTCTACTTTTTTATTTTTATCATTTATTTGTCTTGCCATTAATTGAGAAGACTCGTACCAGAAAGTATAATTGCCGGTAAATACTTTTATTTTTTGTCTGTCCACATCTGCAACATGTGTACATACTGCATCTAAAAAGTGTCTGTCGTGGCTTACTACTAAAACAATATTTTCATAATCGGCTAAAAAATTTTCTAACCAACCTATTGTTTCTATATCTAAACCATTGGTAGGTTCATCTAATAATAAAATATCAGGATTACCAAATAGTGCTTGTGCTAATAATACACGAACTTTTAAATTGCTTGGTATATCTTTCATTAAACTTTGATGAAAAATTTCTTTCACCCCTAAGCTACCTAACAAAGCAGCAGCATCGCTTTCGGCTGTATAACCTCCCATTTCTCCAAACTCTGCTTCTAATTCTCCTGCTTTCATATAATCATCTTCTGTGGCATCTGGGTTTGCATAAATAGAATCTTTGGCATGCATTACTTCCATCATGTGTTTATGCCCCATGAGTACAGTATTTAAAACTGTAAATTCATCAAACTCAAATTGATTTTGTTTCAAGAAACTCATTCGTTCGCCTTTCCCAATTTCTATTGTTCCTTTATTGGGTTCTATTTCGCCGCTTAAAATTTTTAGAAATGTACTTTTTCCTGCACCATTGGCACCAATTACGCCATAACAATTTCCTTTAATAAAATTGATATTTACTTCATCAAACAATACTCTTTTTCCGTAAGCTAACGTAATATTTTTTGCACTTAACATACTAACCTCGTTTTATACTTTTTGTAATTTGGCGGCAAAAGTAAAGCTATTTGTGGTATATTGATGAAATATAACAATAATAAGTGTTTCAGGGGAATGGGTGTACTAATTTTTGTACTTTTTTAATAAAATAATTACAGCTTTTTTATTACTTCTAAGGTTTGTTGTACCATATTTTCGGTTATATCTAAATGTACAACAATTCTTATTTGTGTGTTGGAAATAGCAATAGCTAAAATGTTATTTTCTTTTAGTAAAGCAATAAATTCTGGTGCTGTATATTTTTCTTTTATTTCAAAAATAATGATGTTGGTTTCTACAGGAAATATTTCGCCAATAAAATCTTTTTCCTGTAATGCTTGCTGTATTTGCTTTGCGTGCAAATGGTCTTGTACCAATCTATTAATATTATTTTGTAAAGCATAAATACCAGCAGCAGCCAATACTCCTGCTTGCCTCATGCCTCCTCCAAAAACTTTTCTTATTCTTCTTGCTTTTTGAATGAAGTTTTTATTGCCTAATAATACACTACCAACTGGTGCTCCTAAACCTTTACTTAAACAAACAGAAATGGAGTTAAAAATTTTTCCGTATTGAGTGGGTGTTTCTTTTTTTGCTACAAGTGCATTAAAAATTCTTGCTCCATCTAAGTGCAACAATAAATTATTTTTTTTGCACACTTCTTGAATAGCAAGCATATCGTTGAAGTTGTAACAACATCCACCACCACGATTGGAAGTATTTTCTAAACTTACTAATTTGCTGATTGGTTTATGAACATCATTAGCATTGTTGATACTCTCTTCAACTTGCGAAGCATTTATTCTGCCTTTATTTCCTTGAATTAATTTTACGGAACAACCACTGTTAAAAGCTATTCCTCCTCCTTCGTATTGATAAACATGACTAAGAACATCGCAAATAATTTCATCGCCAGGTTGTGTATGTGCTTTAATGGCAATTTGATTAGTCATTGTTCCGCTTGGACAAAATAAAGCTGCTTCCATAGTAAACATTTCTGCTACTAAATTTTCTAAAGCATTGATAGTAGGGTCTTCGCCAAAAACATCATCACCTACTGGAGCATTCATCATTGCATCTAACATTGCTTTAGATGGCTTTGTAACTGTATCGCTTCTAAAATCAATCATGCTATAACTTGAAGGTTATATTTTTTTGAAAAATTATTTATTTTGAACAGTAGGGTAATGGTCTATTGTTTCAAAAACATTTCTGGGGTCTTGTTTTAATACTTGTATAAATTTTCTTAAAGAATCTGCATATTGTTGTTTTTCGAACAAGCGATCATGCGAAAGAATAACAATCATGTTGGCTTCATTCGTCATACCATCATCAAATTTTTGATTGATAGTTCTTATCATTTCATCTGCACTTTGTTTAGGTGCTTTGGCTTTAGGTTGTTGCATCCATTCTACATCCCAACCAATAATTTTATAACCATTGGCATCTAATCTTTTCACCACTTCATTGGTTGCCTTTTGCCCTTGAATATTTCCATTAGAAGCCCAAGTATTGTTACCTGGTAATCTAATTATTTTTACACCAATTTGTAAATCTCTTTCATTACGCATAAAATCGTTGTAAGCACTGTCTGGCGTACTATAAAATTTATTGTATTTATCATTAAAACCATGCGAAAAACTGTGGTTTGCTAATAGCACATTGGGATAACTATTTCTTATAGAATCTATTATCCTTTTTTTGTGTGGACCTACTTGATTAAAACCTACAGCAAAAAAAGTAGATTTAACACCTTCTTCATTAAATATTTTTAGGCAATTAGTTGTTCCTGGAGGTTGAGGTGAATCGTCCCATGTTAAGAAAATGTATCTCTTACTGCTATCGTATTTAATGGGTGTACCTGGTAAAGGTTTTACAATTACATTTTTAAGAGAATCTTCCTTTACTTTTTTATCATCATTTTTATTATTTCCGCAGCTTGATATAAGTAAAAGAGTTGATGAAACACTAATTAATACAAGGCTTTTAGCAAATAGCTTAATCATAATTGAATATTTTTTTTCAAATATAAAAGCCATCTGTTGTTTATTGGTAGTTTATTTAATAACAGTATGTGAAAGATTTTTTTTCTATTATTAAATGAAAAACAAGTAGTGTTAATTCAAAAGTTATTAGGCTTTCTCTTCAGTTACTACTGGGGGTAATGGATTTCTTCTTGATGGGATAACCATTTTTTCGTCATCGCTTAAGAATACCCAAAAATCGTATAAAGCATAAATATCACCTGTTGTTTTTGAGCCTCCATTTTCATTATACCTGTCGTAAGAACCTAAAAGTTCTGCAGAGTGTTTAAGCTCTAATAATTTTTTTTCTAATGGTAGTGTTTTGAATTCTTCGATAGTCATAATTAATTAATAGTATTTTATTTTTTCAAAACTAAGATTGTAAAATGTTATGTACAACTAAAATTTAAAATTAAGCAGTAAAACTATTTTTTATTTTACCACAAACATCTGTTTTTATCATTCTTTCGGCAAGTGTAAGCATGTTTTCAAAAGCTTTTGCATTGCTTATGCCATGCCCAATAATTACAGGTTTTGCAACACCTAAAACTGGTGTGCCACCATAATTATCATATTGAAACCTGCTCATGTAGGCATCGTTATTAAAGTTTCTTTCTTTAGCAATTTCGTAAAAACTTTCTGCCATTTTTAAAACAACATTTCCTGTAAAACCATCACAAACCATTACATCGGCTTTGTCGTTAAAAAAATCTCTTCCTTCAATGTTTCCAATAAAATGTATTTGTGTATTTGCTTTTAAAATACTGTAGGCAGCTTGTGTAAGCACATTGCCTTTTCCTTCTTCTTCACCTACATTTAGTAAGCCTGTTTTTGGATGTTGAATATCTAAAATAGTTTGTGCATACAAGTTGCCCAATATGGCAAACTGGTTTAAGTGTTCGGGTTTACAATCTGCATTTAAGCCTACATCAAGTAATAATCCTGTTGAGCCATTTGTTTTAGGAATAATAGTAGCAATAGTTGGTCGTTGTACACCCTCTATTGGTTTTATGCTAAACATAGCACCAACAAGCATGGCACATGTATTGCCTGCACTAATAAAAGCA
>CAZXBE010000149.1:0-5122 GCA_964638565.1 uncultured Chitinophagaceae bacterium | reverse complement strand
ATAGCTAAAAAAGCTATTGAACGCAATTATTGTAATCAACCAACTCAAATGAACAATCCTAATTGTAATATACCCTATAACGATTCTAAAGTTGTATCACCTATACCGCAAAGAGAGATGGATGCTAATCCAAATATGCAACAAAATCCAGGTTACTAGTATTGAAATTTTAGTAAATTCATAATTGTGTGTATACGGCATCTAATATCTTGTTAGATGCCGTATGTGTAAATGATAACATCATAGCTAAGTTTATTTTTTTACCCTGACGGGAAATATTTTTATTGTAAAATAGTTCTCAAGTTATTTTTTGTTCAATTCTTGATAACTTGTACTCTTTCTTTAACTAAACCTAAACGAGTTTATGAGGAAATTAACCACACTAATGCTGAGCATTGCCTTGTCCCTTGGGCAATTGCTGGCGCAAACTAAAACAACAATTACGGGGAAGGTAACAGATGATAAGGGAAGCCCTATTGCTAATGCCTCAGTTATTGTTAAAGGTTCTCAAATAGGTACCACTGCAGGTACGGATGGAACTTTTTCATTAGACATCCCCTCTACGGCCAAGAAATTAGTAATATCCGCTGTAGGGTACGCTAACAAAGAAGCTGCTATTACAAATGCTCCTTTGAGCGTGATGTTACAAAAAGAAATTAAAACAACAGATGACGATGTATTAATTGTTGGTTATGGTAAGCAAAAAAAGAAGAACCAAGTGGGAGCTACTACAGTTCTGAACTCCAAGGCTTTTGACCAAGTTCCTATTGCATCATTTGATAATATTTTACAAGGTAAATCTTCTGGGGTACAAGTTACCAGCCAGAATGGTCGACCTGGCTCCCCAGCTTTTGTTAGAGTTAGAGGTGTGGGGTCATTAAATGCTGGACAAGCACCATTAGTTATTATTGATGGTCTTCCTACAACCTTAGATAATTTTAATTTAATTAACCCCAATGATATTGAAAATGTATCTATTTTAAAGGATGCTTCTGCTGCGTCTATCTATGGATCTAGAGCTTCTAACGGGGTAATATTAGTTACTACAAAAAAGGGTAAAGTAGGCCAAGCTAGTCGTCCTCAATTATCCTATCGTTTTCAATATGGGTTAAGTTCTAAAATACCAGATATGAATTTTAGAATGATGACAGCTGCTGAAAAATTACAATATGAATATGAATTAGCGTTTACTAATCCAACTGTTGCTGCAGAAATTAAAGCCCGTGGACTAACAGGGAATGTAACAACTATTTCAGCAGCAAATCGACAAGCAATTTGGGATAAATTAATTGCTAATCAAAATGATTGGCAAGATATATTATTAAGACAAGCTCCTTTATCTTCTCATGAAATAAGCCTTTCCGGAGCTAGCGACAAAATTACCTATTACTTTTCTACGAATTTTTATAAAGAAAATGGCATTGGGTTAGGTTCTGATTTTAAAAGAACTGTAGCTAGATTGAATGTAGAATATAAGGCTAAAGATTGGTTTAAAATAGGAACAAATTCAACAGTTGGGTTCACCAATGAAAATCTATTAAGAGATCGTTTGAATACCCAAAGTCCTTTTGTGGCTATGTATTGGTATAATACATATGAAAATCCAAAAAAAACGGATGGTAGCTGGAATACGGTTTTAGCGGGAGGCAACGGAATAAATATATTGGAAGCTATTCAAAATAATCCAGAAAATTCAAAAAAAATAAGTGGTCTTACAACAGTGTACGGAGAGTTTTCCTTTCTCAAACACTTGGTAGTAAGATCAGAGCTTGGGCTAAACTTTATTAATTTTAGACGTACTTATTTTATTAAACCAGGTTCTCAACTTGATTTATCTGTTGGAGATAGAGCTGCTCCTGGGAACAAACGCGACAATGGTTTTTGGGATGTTACACGCTCTTGGACTAATACAGCTACTTGGACACAAACGTTTAATCAAAATCATAATGTTGATTTGTTGATTGGAACAGAGTATAACGATAATAAGGTAAATACCTATTCTTTTAATTCTAAAGGCTTTCCTGGACCAAATTTTTCAGAGCAAACCAATGGCGCTGTACCGCTTACAACATCTACCAATACTTCAGAATGGACTTTAGTTTCTGGTTTTACTAGAGCGCGCTATAATTATAAAGAAACCTACTTTGGAGAAGCTTCTTTTCGTAGAGATGGCTCTTCTCGTTTTGGTGCAAACAATCGGTATGGTAATTTTTGGTCATTTGGAGCTGGATGGAATATAGCAAAAGAAAATTTCTTTAAAGTAAAAGAAATAAATGCACTTAAATTAAGAACTTCTTTGGGTACTTCTGGTAATTTCAATATTGATAATTATCAATCATTAGGATTATATGGGTTTTCTCGATATAATAGCCAATCTACCTCTTTCCCTATTCAATTGCCCAATCCCGATCTTACTTGGGAAAGTAATTTTAACTACGATATTGGTTTAGATTTTGAAGCTTTCAATAGTCGATTAACAGGTTCAATAGAATACTATAATAGAAAAACATATAATCTATTATTTAATGTTCCTAAGTCAATAACAACAGGGTTTACTACAAGGTTAGAAAACGTAGGTGAAATGGTAAATAAAGGAATGGAAATTACCCTAGGCTACGATGTTTTAAGAATGAAAGATTTAAGATGGAATATAACAGGTAATGTTTCATTTAATAAGAACAAGGTTACTAAATTATATGGCGGCGTAACCAATTTTGTAGACGAAGTTGGTATAGGAAAAGTGCAAATAGGAGAACCTATAAATGTATATTTTTTAAATCGTTGGGTGGGCGTTAATCCTGCGGATGGATCACCACAATATCTTGATAAAAATGGGAATACAGTATCAGTGTATGATCCAAGTGATGCGGTAGTTTTAAGCGGAAAATCTCCTGATCCAAGATATTATGGTAATGTAAATAATACTATTTCGTACAAAGGTTTTGGTTTGTCCTTTGATGTATATTTTTCTGGAGGAAATTATATTTATAATAATGGAAGACAGTTTTTAAACTCTGATGGACAGTTTAAAAGATTTAATCAAGCTGTAAGTGCATTAAATTATTGGAAAAAGCCAGGAGATAATGCAGATTTTCCTAATCCTCAAAAAGTTAGTAATTCTTCATATGATACAGATCTTTTTCTAGAGAAAGGGGACTTTATGCGGTTAAGAAATATGACTTTATCGTATGTGATTCCTGTAAGCGTATTTGGTAAATTGAAAATTCAAGGAATTAGAGTATATGCTCAAGGTCAAAATTTACTAACCAGAACAAAGTTTATTGGCGACCCAGAGGTTGGAATTGGCATGGGCGAAAATATATTTAATAGGAATGGTTCATTAGCACAATTTTCTTATCCTACCTCTAGAAGAATAACCTTTGGTATTGACGTTACTTTTTAAACCTTTAATTTTTTGTGAATATGAAAAATATAAATAAAATACTAAGTCTACTAATTTTTAGTAGTTTACTTTGTTCAGTTTCTTGTAAAAAGAGCTTAGAAAAATTACCTTATAATGCAATAGCGGAAGAAATGTCGTTTCTAACACCTTTGGATTTTGATAATGCCGTTAGAGGGATGTATCGGCCAACAACACTTAGGCCTAATGGAATTACTCCTGTTTCTACTTATTTTGGTGGAAGTAGTGGTGCTGATATAATTATTATGCCCGATTTGCTAGCAGATAATCTTATTGTAAACACAGCTGGACGAAACACCCATCTAGAGGATCATTATTGGTATTATAATGCAAATAGGACGTCTACACTTTTTGAAGATGCGTATATTATGATCAGAAGAGCAAATGCAGTATTGGCTAATATTGATAATGGAGTGATAACTGGCACTAAAAAAGATAACTATAAAGGAGAAGCATTAGTAATGAGAGCATGGATGCATTTTAATTTAGCTTGTATGTATTGTAAAGTACCTTCAGCCAATATTTTTAACCCTGGCTTTATCAATTCATCTGTTGATTTGGGGATTCCTTATGTTACGAGTTTAGACTTTAAAGAGCTTCCTGCTAGAGGTTCTATCGGGGATACATATAATAAAATAGTAGATGATTTAGCTACAGCAGAAGAGCTTGTACCTACAGCCAATGCTGTAGAAAATGGGCGTTGGCACAAAGCAGCAGTAGCAGGGTTATTGGCTAAGGTGTATTTGTATATGGGCCAATGGCAAAACGCAGTTGACGCAGCTACTCGATCGTTAGCACTTAATAACAATGTAGGTACCCCAACAGATTTAGCTAATATTTGGACAGATGCTACAAGTACTGGAGTGCTATTTAAAGTAAAAGTGCTTGATGCTGATAATGTAACTCCAGGGGTTGCTTATAGTCAACCTGATGGTACTTCTTTTAATTCTGAATATGTATGCACTTTCGATTTATATCAGCTATATTCAAACACCGATGTAAGAAAAAATATTTATGTAAAATCTTTACCACATGGAGGGGCTAATCGTTTACATATCGTGAAACATGTTGGTCGTGCAACAGGAAATGCAAATGTTGTAGATATTAAATTGCTAAGGGTAGCTGATGTTTTATTAATTAGGGCTGAAGCTAGCGCTAGATTGGGTAATATGTCTGCCGCTGTAACTGATTTGAATACGCTAAGACAAAATCGTTATAACCCTTATGTAGCTTATGTATTCACAACACAAGCTGCTCTAATCAATGAAATTTTACTCCAAAGAAGATTAGAATTGGCTTTTGAAGGACAACGCTTCTATGATTTAAAGCGGTTAAATCGTAGTGTGTCAAGAGACCCTAATTTTGGAGATCAAGCAGATGGCAATGGTGAGCCATTTTCTGAAGCGGCTGTTCAAATGGATTCTACTGATCATAGAATGCAATTGCCTTTTCCGCAAATAGAAATTAACACAAATTCTAATTTTAAACAAAATCCTGGGTACTAAACATATAAGTAAACCTGAGTTAATTAATTAAAAAAATGGCGTCTTTAAAGACGCCATTTTAATATGATATAATAGGACAATGTGGTAGAAAATAGTTGGTAAAAAAGTGTATACCTCTTTACAGATAAGGTTTTTATGAAAGGATAATGGAAAGGCAGGTGTATAAGTATCTGGATAGAGATAGTGGAATGTGCCC
>CAZXBE010000148.1:0-5128 GCA_964638565.1 uncultured Chitinophagaceae bacterium | reverse complement strand
GGTGTTAGTTACGATTACATTTTCAATTGCCGAGCCTTAGCTTATCTGTTAGAAAAAAAACAACAGTATGAAAAAGCTTTAGCAATCTATTATAAAATTTATTATATATCGTATGATAAAGAAGCGATATATAAAATTGCATATATCGAGGATAAAAGAAAAAACTATCAGACCGCTTTAGTTTGGTATAAAAAATACTTGGATAGTAAAGATGATCGATATAAAAATGCTTCAATGAATAGAGAAAGAGCGATTGCAAAAATACTTTCTAAACAGTCCTTATCTACTAAGTATAATCTTAATGAGTGATATAGTAATAAGGTGGTATAACTAACAATACTATTATTAAATTTTAAATTGAAATACTGTAGCAGCAACGATTCCAGCAGTTTCCGTACGTAATCTATTGTTACCTAAGCTTACCGCCGTACATTGATCTTGAAGTGCTGCGTCAATTTCATTTGTAGTAAAATCACCTTCTGGACCTATAAGTATTAATGTGTTTTTAGTATGATCCATTATTTTTTGCAACGGTTGCTTATAACCTGTTGCACAATGTGCAATAAATCGTTGCTCTGGAAGCGCTTGTTGCCAAAGCATTTTAAAAGATATTGGCTCCATAAGTTTAGGCGACCATACTTGTTGGGATTGTAGCATAGCCGCAACTATAATATTTTGTTGCCGCTCTATTTTATTATACTGCTTTTCTGTACGTTCAGTTATAATAGGAATAATAGTGTGAATACCTAATTCAGTAGCTTTCTCTAAAAACCATTCCCAACGACTATTGTTTTTTATAGGCGCAATGGCTATGGTGCATTTTGGCTGAGTAGGTTGCTGGTAGATTTCTTTTACTATTTTAACTTGTGTATTTTTTTTATGCGCTGCTGTAATAACTGCTTTAAATGAATAACCTTGCCCATTTGTAATCATTAAAGTATCCCTAACTTGCATACGCAGTACTTGTGTACAATGCTTGCTGGCAAGTTCATCTAGTATATATGTTGATACTTTAGATGATATGTTTGCATCAAAAAAATAAGGCAACGGCATATTGAATAAAGGCTTTATTATTTTTATATTGATATTATAAAGATCAATCTTTTAAACTATATTTTTTTATGACTATTTTTTCTAAAATTATTGCTGGCGAAATTCCATCTTATAAAATTGCAGAAAGCGAAAAGTTTTTTGCTTTTCTAGATATTGCTCCATTGGTTGAAGGGCATACCCTTGTAATACCGAAAATAGAAATAGACAAAATATTTGATATGCCTGATGATTATTTACAAGCATTACTCTTTTTTTCTAAACCTATTGCACACGCTATTGAAAAAGCATTTACGTGTAACCGTTGCGCAATGGCTACTGTAGGCTTAGAGGTACCACATGCACATCTACATTTAATACCTATTAATACAGCAAAAGATGTAAATTTTACGAGAGAGAAACTAAAACTATCACCAGAGGCTTTAAGAGCTGCACAAGAAAAAATATTAAGCTATTTATAACCATTCCTTATTTTTTCTCCCCTTTGAGGAAATTAACAGAAGCCCTTACCATATGCGCATTTTGAACTATAAAACTTCCCCAATCATTTTTCTTTTTTATACTCGCTAACGGTGATTGGCTTTGATAGTAATGACAAAGCGCTACAGCTAAGGCATCTGTAGCATCAAAGTATTTCGGTTTATTGGGTATATGTAATTGACGCTGTAGCATTTGCCATACTTGTTCCTTGCTAGCATTTCCATTGCCGGCAACGGCTTGTTTTACTTTTTTAGGAGCATACTCTGTAACGGAAAGATTTTGTTGCATGGCGGCAGCAATAGCAACACCCTGTGCTCTACCTAACTTTAACATACTCTGCACATTCTTACCAAAAAAAGGCGCTTCAATAGCCATTGCAGTAGGCTTATATTCATTAATAATAGTTATAATTTTTTGGTAAATGAATTGTAGTTTTTCATAAGCATCAGATTTTGCAGTTTGCTTAAGCACATCCATATACAACATAGATATTTTTTTATCTACACATTCCATAACAGCACAACCCATTACCACCGTACCGGGGTCTATACCTAAAATAATATAATTTTTATTTGATGTCAACTACAATACGTTTTTATTCGTACTCCTCTTATAAAGCAAAAAAGTCGATATAACTCATCGACTTTTCAAAAATAACAATATAAAGGAACCTATAAAAACTATATTTTTTATCTGCGAAAATCATGAAAAATCATAATTGATCTGCGTTCTATTTTTCATAATGATAGTTTGTAGAGGTATCTATAAGTGTATACAGAAATTTTACTCAACCCAATCCGCTATAAAAATATTAGTATCATGCGTACCACCATTATTGCGATTACTACTGAATACTATTTTTTACCATCGGGGCTAAACATAGGAAAGGCATCAAAACCCTTATCCCTACTAATTTTTTCTAATCCACTACCATCGGTGTTTATCGTATACATATTAAACGGAAATCCTCTTTTATATTCATGATCGGAACAAAAAATAATTTTGCCACCTGGCGTAAAATTAGGCGCCCAATTGGCTTTGCCTAAAGAGGTTACAGCATGCGCATCACTTCCGTCAACATTAGCTATCCATACTTCCATATTTGTAGGCGCCACTAACCCTTTTTTTAATAATGCTTTGTAATCGGCTATTTCTTCTGGGGTATTGGGGCGAGAGGTACGCCACAATATTTTTTTACCATCGGCACTAAACCAAGCACCGCCATCATAACCTAGCATATTCGTAATTTGCTTAACATGTTTCCCATTCAAATCCATAGTATATAATTCTAAATCTCCGCTGCGCATGCTGGTAAATACTATTTTATCTCCTTTGGGAGAGATGGTTGCTTCTGCATCATAGCCAGGCGTTTTTGTAAGTCGCTTAATAATTTTTCCGTTTGTATCTGCTTTAAAAATATCATAACTAGCATAAATAGGCCAAATATATTTTTTTAATTTTTCTTTATCTGGAACAGGCGGACAATCCTTGCCACCCAAATGTGTAGAGGCATATAAAATATGTTTTCCATCTGGATAAAAAAATCCGCAAGTTGTGCGGCCTTCACTTAAACTTACTTTATGTATTTCAAATTTTTCTCCAACCTGTTGCGGTATTCGTCCAATAAACATTTGATCGCATAATATACCTTCTTTGGGATTGCTTTTTTGAAATATTAAATAGTTGCCATCATAACTAAAGTAGGCTTCTGCATTTTCGCCCCCAAAAGTTAATTGCTGTATATTTTTAAAATGTTTTTCTTCTGGATAGCGCAGTGTATCTGTTACTGATTGTGCAATGGTTGTACTACAAAAGATTTTAAATATGAATAAAAATACTATTTGTTGAAGGGTTGATTGTTTTAGAAATGGCATGTACTGTATTTTTTGCGAAGGTATTCGGTTAAGTTTAATGAGCGTAGTTGACTATATCATTACAATGTAAAAAAAATTAGTAGTTTATAATATAAGGGGTAATGTAATTTTGTGCAATGGCAACTATTCATCGGTTCAATATTTTCATTCTATTTTTATGCTTGGTTGGTTGTAGATCTTCTACAAATGAATATACAAAAGAGTTTGAGGAAATTTGGCAACAGGTGCCATACAAAGTATATACGGATAGTATTGCTCAATTTCCAAAAAATGATGCACTTTATTTTGCAAGAGGAGAACAACTGTTTACTCATCAACAACTTAGAGCAAGCCTATATGATTACAAACAAGCCTATATTTTGAAGCCCTCTTCTATCTATTTACAGGCAATTGCCATTAATTTTAAACAACTACAACAATTGGATTCTACTATTGTTTACTTAAATAAAGGCATGCAACAATTTCCAAACGACAGCTCATTTTATTTTCAATTGATAGATGCATATAGAAAAAACCATGAAGACAGTTTAGCTTTAGGGATGGTACAACTTTTAATAAAAAAGGACTCCAACAATGTACGTTATGTTCAACAAGCAGCTACACTATATGTAGCATTGAAGGATACATTAAAAGCCATTCAATTACTTGAAAAAAGCTACTCTGCATACACACAAATCAATAATGCCACATTTCAATTGGCTAGTTTATATGCAGAAACAAAAAATAAGAAAGCATTGCAGTTAAGCGATCATATTTTGGCTACAGATAGCACACAGTATAAAGCTTTACCTTATTACATCAAAGGCATTTATTTTACAAATACAAATAAACCTGAGCAAGCCATAGATATGTTTGATAAAAGTATAGTACACGATTGGACTTTTGTAGATGCCTATACAGATAAAGGTGTGTTGTTATTTAAACAAAAAAAATACATGGCCGCTCAACGTGTTTTTGAATTATCTCTTACTGTTTCAAACACATATCCAGATGCTTATTACTGGATAGGACGCTGTCAAGAAGCTATAGGAAAAGGACTAGAAGCCGCAGAAAATTATAGAAAAGCAATAGGACTTGATAAAAATTTTGAGGAAGCAAGGCAGGCCTTAACAAGAGTATCTTTTCACAATCACTAACCTCAAGTTGAAATAAAACTCTTTGTAATCTAATAGGGTGTGGTAGTGCTTGTTTGCCTTCCTTGTACACGACCGCTTTTCATTAATCCATCATACTGACGCATAAGCAATTGTGTTTCTATTTGCTGAAGTGTGTCTAATACAACACCAACCATTATTAGTAATGATGTTCCTCCAAAAAATGTAGAAAATCCTTGTGTTACATCTAAGCGTTGCGCAAAGCCAGGCATAATACCTACTAATGCTAATAACACAGCGCCTGGTAAGGTAATTTTATCCATTATTGCACCTATATAATCAGCAGTAGGTTGCCCTGGTTTAACACCCGGAATAAATCCATTATTGCGCTTCAAATCATCTGCAACTTGTTTAGGGTTAAAGATCAGTGCTGTATATAAAAAAGTAAACGCAATAACCATTACAGAGTATACAAGCATGTACCAAAAATTACTGTGATCACTAAATATTTTAGCAATACCTTTTCCTGCTTCCAAATTGGTAAATGAAAATAGTGTAGGTAAAAACATAATAGCTTGTGCAAAAATAATAGGCATAACTCCTGCACTATTTACTTTCAACGGTAAAAAC
>CAZXBE010000147.1:0-5200 GCA_964638565.1 uncultured Chitinophagaceae bacterium | reverse complement strand
AGTCCTTGATCTATCTGTATTGGGGTTCTAAGAGTAAAAAATAATCAAGGCTTAATATACTTGGAACTTTGTTGTTTAAGTGATACATACTGTAGCCTAATAGCAAATGACTACTAGCATGACCGCTATTGTTTTGTAAGGCTCTTATAGCAGACTCAGCAGATTTATTATACTGTTTGAGATTAAAGTATGTTAATGCTAGATTGTAATGCAACAAATAATCGGTACTAAATTTTTGCAATGCTTCATTGTATACTTCTATGGCTTTTTTGCTTTTTTTACTATTGTCTAACGCTGATGCTTTAATGTTATATGCTTTTAATAGATTTTGATCGTTCATAGCAATAACTTCAGAGCTAAACTTGACTGCATTTGGATAATCTTTAGCATACATATAGCTTAGAGCCATTTGGTAGATGACTGAGGTTGTGTTTGTAGAGCTTGCTTATATATTTCTATAGCTTCATTATATTTTCCTGCATCATGTAATTGATAGCCTTTTTGAAGTAAACCATTGATCTGGCTTTGGGCCGAAACCTTTATGCTATTGATGATTAGCATAGTTAAGATTATCCATTGCTTTTTCATGTGTATTAGAAGTATTTCGTTGAAGGTAAGTAAAATGATGTTATAGCGGTATTGTACATACTCTTGAAAATTATTTTATTGGTATTAAATAATACTTATTACCTTCGCCATCCCAAATAAAGATCTTTTAGATAAAACATGTTGGGAGTGTCTCATTAAAAAGTAAGGCACGTTAAAACCAAAATTATTTATATGGCAAAAGTAATCAGTGGGTTTGTAAAAATACAAGCCAAAGGTGGTCAGGCCAATCCGGCACCACCAATAGGGCCTGCTCTAGGTTCTAAGGGTATTAACATTATGGAGTTCTGTAAGCAATTTAACGACAGAACAAAGGATAAGATGGGTAAAACTTTACCGGTGCTTATCACTGTTTATACAGATAAATCATTTGACTTCATAATTAAAACTCCCCCAGCTGCAGTACAATTAATGGAAGCAGCCAAAATTCAAAAAGGTTCAAAAGAAAGCAATCGAAATAAAGTAGGCAAGGTTACTTGGACTGCTGTTGAAGCTATTGCTAAAGATAAAATGCCCGACCTCAACTGTTTTACATTGAATAGTGCTATGAGAATGGTGGCAGGCACAGCTCGTAGTATGGGCCTTACTGTAGAAGGAAAAGCCCCTTGGGAAAATTAATTTTTTAACCCTGTAAAACATTTTAGCGTTTATGGCATTAACTAAAAAAAGAAAATTATCAGAAACTAAAGTTGATAAAAATAAATTATATAGTTTAAAAGAAGCTAGCGGCTTAGTAAAAGAAGTTAATTGTACTAAATTTGATAGCTCGGTAGATTTACATATTCGTTTAGGCGTTGACCCTAAAAAGGCTGATCAGGCTATAAGAGGCACCGTAAGTTTACCTCATGGAACAGGTAAAACAAAAACTGTATTAGTGTTGTGTACTCCCGATAAAGAAACGGATGCTAAAAATGCTGGTGCTGATTATGTTGGGTTGGATGAGTTTATCCAAAAAATAGAAAATGGTTGGACTGGTGTGGATGTGATTATAGCTACTCCTTCCGTAATGCCCAAAATTGGTAAATTGGGTAAAGTATTAGGCCCTCGTAATTTAATGCCTAATCCTAAAACGGGCACTGTTACAAATGATGTAGCAGCTGCGGTAAATGAGGTAAAAGGCGGGAAAATCGCTTTTAAGGTTGATAAAGCGGGAATTATTCATGCATCTATTGGTCGTGTTTCATTTGCTGCCAATAAAATTGAAGAAAATAGCCAAGAGTTATTGAATGCCATCGTTAAATTAAAACCTTCTTCAGCGAAAGGAACATATATGAAAGGAATATCTATGGCAAGTAGTATGAGCCCTGGTATTGCCATTGATACAAAAGCATTTTTAAATTAATTATCCTTCGACTGCAATCAGGATGACAAAAAATAAATTATGAACAAAGAGCAAAAAAATGAAGTAATAGAACTTTTAAAAGAAAAGTTCACTCAGTATACTAATTTTTATGTTACAGATACAGAATCTTTAACAGTAGAACAAATTAGTAAATTACGCCGTGCTTGTTTTGATAAGAAAATAGAAATGAAAGTAGCAAAAAATACACTTATCAAAAAAGCATTAGAATCGCTAGATAGTAGCAAGTACACGGGAATGTATGATGCCCTAAACAAGGTTACAGCATTAATGTTTTCTGATAGTCCTAAAGATCCGGCAGTGATTATAAGTTCTTTTAGAAAAGCAAGCAATGGTGATAGACCCACGTTAAAAGCAGCGTTTATTGCTGGGGAATTATATGTAGGGGATAATAGTTTGGTAGCATTGACAAATATTAAAACTAAGAATGAATTAATTGGAGATGTAATTGGATTATTGCAATCGCCTGCTAAGCGAGTATTGTCAGCATTGTTAAATAAAAAAGAAGAACAAACTTCTTAATCTTAAAATGATTCAAATTCTCAGTGACTTTTTTAGTTACAAATAAATTTCGTTGAGTAGTTAAACATGTAAGCTTCCAAATTTCAACATATATTAAAATTTCAAAACAAATAAAAAAAATACATATGGCAGATGTTAAAACTTTAGCAGAACAATTGGTTGGCTTAACTGTAAAAGAAGTACAGGAATTAGCCGATTTCTTAAAAACAGAATATGGTATTGAGCCTGCAGCAGCTGCAGTAGTAGTATCTGGCGGTGGTGGCGGAGCAGCAGCGGCAGAAGAAAAATCATCATTTGATGTGATTTTAAAAAGTGGTGGAGCCAAAAAATTAGATGTTGTAAAAGTTGTAAAAGAACTTACTGGTCTTGGCTTAAAAGAAGCGAAAGAACTAGTAGATGCTGCACCTAAACCTATTAAAGAAGGTATTGGTAAAGCAGAAGCAGACGCATTAGTGGCTAAATTAAAAGAAGCTGGTGCTGAGGTAGAGGTGAAATAAGTGCTGCTTTTAAATAATAATTACAAGGATAATATCTCCAAAAAGATATTATCCTTTTTAATATTCTAATTCCAATCTCAATCTATCCTTTAATTCCTTTACTAAAGGGTATTGTTCAACTATACGTGTAAATTTTTCCTTAGTAGAAAGAGGAATATTAGAAGGGGAATCTTCCTTTATTTTTTCAACTTTAAAGGTAAATGTTAGTTGATTGTTGTTGAAATACTTCTGTATATGCTCTAAAAGATAAACCCTTTCTTGCTCTATAAATCGTTGTTGAATGGCTGTGTAAGAAATAATTTCAAAAGATTGATGATCGATAATATTTAATATAGCTAATTCAAAATTGCTAACAGCAGAGGCTTTAGATTGGGTTTTTAATTGTTGAATAAATTGTTGCCAAGCAATTGTCAAAGCATCTTGTGTTAGCAGTTTCGCTTCTGTTGTAACACCTGCTGTAGGCTGTTGATGTTTTTCTTTAAGAGCATTTAATAAACTTTTTTTTGTTACACTGTTTCTTTCCTTTTGGTTAGGTTGATATTGATGGATAGGCTCTTTTATGGTGAGGTTTTCTTCCATTGTGTTGTTTTGGGCAATTGTAATACGTTCATTTTCTCTTGTTCCTACTGTTCTATTTTCCGGAATAGGATGGACATCTGCATTGCTTTGGTTTATAGAGGCTGCTGCGTATACTTTCCCCGGTGTTTGAATATTAAGTTCGATGGGTTCAATAGCTTTTGTATGTATTATGGATTGATCAATGCGTTTTTTTTTTACTATCTCTCCATTATTAATAGACAGTTCAATAGCTTGTTGCAAATAACATAGCTTAATAAGAGCCATTTCTACATGTAATCGTTTATTGCGAGCCATCTTATATTGAATTTCCGATTCATTAAGTACATTTAGTGCACTTACTAAAAAAGAAGTTGAAAAGGTACTGGCTGCTTTTGTGTAAGGGCCTTGCATATCTTCAACTATATCAAGTAACGTGATAGCTTGCATATTTTTACAAATCAATATATTGCGTATACATTCGCTCAGGCCGTTTAATACATGATCTCCTTCAAATCCTTTTTGATAGATAGCATTGTACAGCAACAAAATTTCATCTATCTTCTGTTGCTGCATACCTTCCATCAATTTAAAATAATAATCATGATCTAAAATATTTAAATGTTCCAATGCATTTACATGGGTTACTTTTCCATTTGAAAAACTGACCATCTTGTCTAGAATACTTAGGGCATCTCGCATGCAACCTTCACTTTTTTGAGCAATTAATTGTAATGCGGCTTTTTCTACTTGTATACTTTCTTTTATAGCAATTTGTTGTAAATGGTCTACAATATCGGATGTGGTAATGCGCTTAAAATCAAATATTTGACAACGAGATAAAATAGTGGGTAAAATTTTATGTTTTTCGGTTGTGGCTAGTATAAAAATTGCGTAGGGTGGTGGTTCTTCTAACGTTTTTAAAAAAGCATTAAATGCAGAGGAGCTAAGCATATGCACTTCGTCCACAATGTATGTTTTGTATCTGCCAGCTTGTGGAGCAAAGCGCACCTGCTCAACCAATGTTCTAATATCATCCACTGAATTATTACTAGCTGCATCTAATTCATGAATATTTAATGAACTTCCATTATTGAATGAAACGCAGGAGTTACAAGTATTACAAGCTTCTCCATTTTCATTTATTGTTTCACAATTAATTGTTTTGGCTAAAATACGTGCACAGGTTGTTTTACCTACTCCCCTTGGGCCACAAAATAAAAATGCATGTGCCAATTGATTTTGCTTAATGGCATTTTTTAATGTGGTGGTAATATGCGATTGGCCTATAACCGTATCAAACTGTTGTGGTCTATATTTTCGAGCTGAAACAATAAATGTGTCCATATATAATGTGTGCATTTCGAATGTGCTAATCAATTATAGTTTATACCCCATTTTTTGTAAATGACAAAAGCAATTTACATTAAATAATAAGATTCTATATTATAGTTTTATGTATTTCATATTCAAATTCATCCCCACGTAAATATTTCCATTTTCCAAGATATATAGGAGAAATATTTAGCAACTTTAAATTAGTTATTAATTTCTCTAACAGTTCTTGTTGGAATTCATTGTGATTTTCATAAATAAAAATACAAGTATCGGTTTGAATTGCTTCTTTAGTACGGATTCTTGTTATATCTAACTTAACACC
>CAZXBE010000146.1:0-5229 GCA_964638565.1 uncultured Chitinophagaceae bacterium | reverse complement strand
TTGTCCAGACTAAGTTAGAGCATTAGTTAAATGTCCTTAACTTATCTTGACCCTATAAAAAAAAGGGGATGGTGTAGATAATATTTTGTTTTAGCGCATCTGTGCCAGTTAGGGTTTAAAACTATTATTGGTCTGGTAAATTTTCCATCATTAAATATGCTTTAATAAACCCGTCTATTTCGCCATCCATAACCGGTTGGACATTACCTACTTCATAATTTGTTCTGTGGTCTTTAATCATTTTATATGGATGAAAAACATAACTACGAATCTGACTTCCCCATTCTATTTTCTTTTTGTTAGCATTGGTTGTATTAATAAGTTCTTGTTTTTTTCGCAACTCCTCTTCGTATAATCTGCTTTTCAACATTTTTATTGCCTTTTCTCTATTTTCGCCCTGTGTACGAGATTGTTGGCATTCTACAATAATACCACTGGGCTTGTGTTTTAACCTAACAGCTGTTTCTACTTTATTTACATTTTGACCACCTTTACCACCACTTCTATAAAACTCCCACTCAATATCTGCAGGGTTTACTACTATTTCGATAGTATCATCTACCAAAGGGTATACAAATACAGAAGCAAAAGAAGTATGTCGACGAGCATTGCTGTCGAAAGGCGATATGCGTACTAAACGGTGTACACCACTTTCTGCTTTTAAAAATCCATAGGCAAAAGGCCCTTCAAATTGTAAGGTTACGCTTTTAATACCTGCTCCCTCGCCAGCTTGAATATCTAATTCCAACACTTTCCATCCATGCTTTTCTCCATACATGTGATACATACGCATCAACATTTCAGCCCAATCCTGACTTTCAGTACCCCCAGCCCCACTATTAATTTGTACTACGGCAGGTAACGCATCTTCTTGAGCATTTAAAGTGCTTTTAAATTCAGCATCATCAATAGATTGTAACGCCTTGTTGTATGCAATTTTTACATTTTCCTCTGCTTCTTCGCCCGCTTTCCAAAAATCAAACAACACAGCGAAATCTTCTACTGCTGTTTCTACCAAACAGTACATGTTCACCCAATATTCATTTTGTTTAATTTCTTTTAAAATAGTTGTGGCACGATTATTATCATCCCAAAAACCGGAGGATAAGGCCAGTTGTTTGTCAATCTCTATTTTAATTTGACGATCATCTACGTCAAAGAAACCTCCTCAATCCGGCTAAACGAGATCTCATATCTTTTAACTGTTCTTGTGTCATATTTTAGGCCGAAGGTAAAAAGAAAAAACTATGAATAGGTTATAAACTGCTCTTCAACATCTGGGTTGCTTTATTTGTAATTCCTGGTTTTACATTCATTATTTATTCTTACCTTTGCAAACTATTTTTTAAATTAAACGCATTTTATGTCTGAAAAACAAATTACTAATCCTTTAAACGCTGATACACAGGAGGCTACGCAAGTATCTACAGCGACAAAAAAAGTATCTGTGCCTACTCCATTTGATACCCCGCATGATGATTTTGATTGGAGTATTGATAAACGAAATGTATCAACTTACACTAAAAGTGAACAAGAGAAGTATGATAAGGTGTACGATAATACTTTTAAAACAATTAATGATTTAGAATTGATTGATGGTACGGTTGAGGCTTTAACTAAAACAGATGCTGTTATTAATATCGGCTTTAAAAGTGATGGCTTAGTTTCTTTAAATGAATTTAGAGACAATCCTAATATAAAAATAGGGGATGTGGTAGAGGTAATGGTTGTGGAAAAAGAAGACAAGGATGGCAACCTACACTTAAGTCGCAAACAGGCTCGTTTACACCGTGCTTGGGAACGCATTATGCAATTACATAAAACAGGTGAGATAGTTACTGGTACTATTACAAGTAAAACAAAGGGTGGTTTAATTGTAGATATTTGGGGTATGGAAACCTTTTTACCTGGCTCTCAAATAGATGTTAAGCCTGTTACAGATTATGATCAGTTTGTGGGTAAAACAATGGAGTTTAAGATCGTTAAAATAAACGAAACTATTAAAAACGCAGTCGTATCGCACAAAATATTAATAGAAAGTGATATGGAGGCTCAGCGTGCTCAAATAATAGGCACACTTGAAAAAGGACAAATATTAGAAGGCATCATTAAGAATATTACGGATTTTGGAGCCTTTTTGGACCTTGGAGGCTTGGACGGATTGCTATATATAACAGATATTTCTTGGGGTCGTGTGAGTCACCCATCAGAGGTCTTAAAGTTAGACCAAAAACTACAAGTTGTAGTACTAGATTTTGATGATGATAAAAAACGTATTAGTCTTGGGTTAAAACAACTTACCCCACATCCATGGGATGTTTTACCAGCGAGTGTGGTAGAAGGAGCTCAAATAAAGGGCAAGGTAGTAAACATTGAAGATTACGGTGCATTCTTAGAAATTATTCCTGGCGTGGAAGGTTTAGTGCATGTAAGCGAAATTACATGGTCCAATACCCCTATTAATGCTAAAGAATTCTTTAAATTAGGTGATGAGCACGAGGCTAAAGTAGTAACCCTCAATAAAGAAGAACGTAAAATGAGCTTATCCATTAAACAACTTACAGTAGACCCTTGGACAAGCGTAGACACGAAGTATCCAACAGGAAGCAAACACAAAGGCTTGGTTAAAAATATCATGCCATATGGCGTATTTGTTGAATTAGAATCTGGTATTGGAGGAATGATACACATAAGTGACTTAAGTTGGCTTAAACGATACAACCACCCAAATGAGTATACTAAAGTGGGAGAATATATTGACACCCTCATTTTAAATATTGATAAAGAAAATAGAAAACTACAATTGGGCCATAAACAATTAGAAGAAGACCCATGGAATACATTCGAACAAACGTTTAGTGTTGGAACGAAGCATGAAGGAACTATTATCAGAAAAGAAGACAAGGGTGCTGTTGTATTATTACCTTATGGATTGGAAGGATTTACCTTTAATCGTCAGTTAAAAAAAGAAGATGGTAAAAGCCTTGGTGTAGAAGAAACAGCACTATTCATCGTATCTGAATTTGATAAAAATGAAAAGCGTCTTATACTAAGCCACAGTATGACTTGGGAAAAAACAAAGGTAGATGAGAAAGAGGTAGCTAAAAAAGAGGTTCGTTCTGATGTAGATCGCTCTAAGCAAGATGTAAAAGCTGTACAGAACAAAGTGGAGAAATCTACTTTGGGAGATATTGATGCCTTAGCAGAATTAAAAAAGAAAATGAAAGGCGACGAAAAATCTTAATAAACGAAAACGAATAGCCTGCAACAAAAAACCTTGCTCATTAGCAAGGTTTTTTGTTGCAGCAGGTAGTGTTAAGACTAAGTGTGAAAGGTTTTAAATTTTGACATTGTACGAAAAGGACATTTATTTTAGGCCAAAAAAAACTTTAAGTGTATTATAGATATATACATCTCAGAATAAATAAATGGTCTAATTTATAAATCACTTTTGTATTATTGCTTTGTTTTTAAAATATTTTTAACTCGTATAGCAAAAAAGGCTAAGTAAGCAAAACATAAAATAGCTATCCAATACGATTGATGAATGCCAATAATATCAGCTATTTTACCTTGTATTGGAGGAATAATAGCGCCTCCCAGTATCATCATAATTAAAAACGCAGATCCTTGAGAAGTATATTTTCCTAATCCTTCAATTGATAATGCAAAAATACAAGGCCACATAATAGAACAAAATAATCCGCCACTTAAAAAAGCATATACCGATATTGTTTTATCTACAGCAAATAAACCAATCAATACAGCAATGATACCAAGCATGCTAAATATCAACAATGTTTTTGCAGGCTTTTCTTGTCCATAAAAAAAACCAATAATAAGTATCGCCACAGAAATAGCATACAAATAAAACGCACTCATATCATAACCACTAATTGTATTAACAAGCAATACCAATCCGAAAGCCGCATAAGGAACTATAATAAATAAAATGTTTCTCCATTGTTTAGTTGGATTAAAAACCGTTATAGCACCTGCCCAGCGACCAATCATCAAACTTCCCCAATACATGGATATGTATGGTGAGATTTCTGATTCTTTTAAATTTCCGAAATCCGGCGTTTTTAATAGCGCGCCTAAATTACTTTGTATAGTTACTTCAACACCCACATACATAAATATAGCTAGCATACCTAATAACAATTGTGGATACTGCATGGCACCCCATCCAGTTGTATTACGTTGTGCGGAATAATGTGAAATAAATAATGCAAATACTACAACTAAAAACGCAAGCATTAAAAAATAAAAATCGATATGCGCTATTCTGATATTGGGTAATGATGGAATAAAATTGCTTGCTAATACTAATATTGGAGCAATACTTATACATAGTAAAACACGAATAGCTTTAGGAGATTGTTCTAAAGTATCATCACTTTTGCCTTTGGGTAATTTTTTAGAAAATAAAAAAAATAAGGCTACTCCTAAAAAAAGCAATCCTACTAAAATGTATAATAAATTAATTTTTGAAATATCACTAACAGTTGCATAGGTGATGCTTCCAAATAATATAAAACTTACTACAATTGGTCCAACAGTGGTGCCAATAGAGTTTATGCCTCCAGCTAAATTTAGTCGATGAGCACCTTGTGCCACATCGCCCAACGCAACTACAAAAGGTTGTGCAGCCGTTTGCTGTAATGAAAAACCTAGACCTATGGTAAAAAAAGAAAATAAAATAAATGTAAACGATCCGCTGTGTACAGCAGGTATCATTGATACAGCACCTATAACAGAAATCAACAAGCCATATACAATAGCATTTTTATATCCCCATTTGTTCAGGATATCTCTTTTTTTAACGATAGAAAAAAGATACAATCCTAAAGAACCAAAAAAATAGGCACCATAAAACGCAAAATCTATTAATTGCGATTGAAATTGCGATAGCGTAAAATATTGTTTACAAAAAGGAATAAATACCCCATTACTGGCTGCAATAAATCCCCAAAAAAAGAAAACAGTTATCAAGGTTGCTAAAGCACCTCTATTTGTAGAAGAAGATGGTTGACTCATAAATATTGTAATAAGGCTACAATATAGATAAAATAGTGAAAAAAGTTATCCTCCTGGTTAAAATAAATTGCTTATGTAACGAAGTGTATTATTCTATTGTCAGGGTAGTATTATTGTATATTTGAAGATTAAATAACCTTTTTTATGAAACAATTAGCAATTGCTTTAGTAATACCAAAGAGCCATATT
>CAZXBE010000145.1:0-5232 GCA_964638565.1 uncultured Chitinophagaceae bacterium | reverse complement strand
GTTCATCAATATATAATCCTTCTATCTGATGAAAAAAACAATGTGCCCGAGCACTAATCGTTTCATTGCGATATACTCTACCAGGGCAAATAATCCGTATTGGCGGTTTTTGTTGTTCCATTTCTCTAGCTTGTACACTCGATGTGTGTGTACGCAATAACCAATCAGGGTTTTGTGAAATATAAAATGTATCCTGCATATCTCGAGCAGGGTGGTTTTCAGGCAGATTTAGTGCAGTGAAATTATGCCAATCATCTTCTATTTCTGGACCTTCTGCAACAGCAAAGCCTAGTTTATTAAATATAGCAATCATTTGATTGCGTACAATACTTAATGGATGCCGACTACCCACATGCATTGCAGTTCCAGGAAGTGTCCAATCTATATTTTCATTTTTTGTTGAACTATTTTTTTCTATACCAGATTGTAAATGCTGATACTTATCTTCTACCAATTGTTTAAAAGAATTTACAAGTTGTCCTATTTCTTTTTTTTGTTCTATAGGAATATTTTTTAATTCTGCTAATAATTGTTTTACAATACCCTTTGATCCTAAATACGTAATGCGGAACTGTTCTACTGCCGCTGCATCATTAGCTGTATAAGATTGTATAGCTATTTTATGCGTTTCTATTTGTTGTAATAAGTTGCTCATAATTAAGATAAATAACTAATCCTGTTTTAGCAAAGAAAGAAGTTTTTTATTAAACTCATTTGTTTTACTTCCAAGTTTTGCAAAAAAATCTTTGTCAAATTTTTCTACCGTTTTAACTGCTTCTTTACTTATTTTTTTACCATTCTCTGTTAACATAACAGTTTTGGCTCTTGTGTCAATAGCATGTTCATGCCTTTTAATATATTTTTTAGATTGAAGTGTTCGTAATACAGTAGATGTTGTCATAGGATCAATTTTAGTATGCTCTGAAAGTATTACCTGCGTCACTTCTTGATGATGTAACTCCAACCAATACATGCTAGCAAGCAACACAAACTGAGCATGTGTAAGGTCGTATTTTTGCAATGCTTTTTTAATTTCCCTTTGCCAAAGATTGGTTACTTGCCATAGCAAAAAACCTGTACTATCTTCTGCTTTGTCAAAACTAAATGAACTATTTTTCGTTTTCATGTGTATATAATTTGATTTTTAATAGTCACATGGGATAACCGAGCCACTTGCATCTATCAGCAATATTAATATTCATCGCCAGTTGGTACAAAATGTAGCTTTTGAATGGTTATTTCATTATGTATCATTTTTGAAAAAATAAGCTTAAAATCATTTTCTTGAATTTCAAAAAAACCAAATCGAAAAGGATAACCCCAAGACTTTTTGTTTTGCATGAAATGCAACTGATGGATTAAAGGTAGAATAGATATTTCATTGCTGTTGTAAAAGTTTATATTTCTTCTGAATGGAACAAAATTATCGCTCATTTGAAAAGAATAAATATGTTCATCTATAACTTGACCAATTGCAGTAAAGGCTTGGCATTTAGTTTTTTCTTCCATAGATTCTTTTGAAGAGTATACTATAATCCAATCTCCTTTTTTCATACGTTTTAAAGGCGCTTGTTTACCATGGCATAATTGTATAAATCCACCTGCAACTCCTCTCCTTGTATGCTCTTTAGAAATAGCAGCCATCCAATATTTATTATTGTTCATAATGATAGTATTATTTATTTATAATGTTCTTGCTCTTTTAAATATTCGCTCAATATCAGTCGGCATGTCGTTAACAATTTTTTGTGCTACCAATTTTATCCATAAAAAGCTTAAAATGCCTTTTACACAAATAATATGGGTAAATTTTACCCCTTCTGGAGCATCTTCTAAAATATGCTCATCTATCATTTTAGCTAATGGGAATTGGGAATCTGGTTACATCCGTATATTTTTTGTTTTCGATCACTTCGAGTCGCTCTATTTTAACCTTAGGACTATCTTTAGATTTAAGCATAAAATAATTTCCTTTTTCAAATTTACCTTCCAACTTAGCATAGTCAATTCCTTTACGATGTATATGCCAAGTATCTACATCTGAGAATAGTTTCCAAATTTGTTCTTTGGTTGCCTCTTTTGTAACAACGGAGTACGTTTTCGTCCACACAATTTTTATTATTTAATAAGTGTACTTATTATAAGAAAATATTTTTATAATACCATAAATCATATCTTACATTAAAGAATTGTTGAAACCATCGTTACAAATCGCCCAACTGAGGGCGCATAATAATATCTTCTACAACAGCTTGTGGAGAGAGTTTTGACGCAACATATATCATTTCAGCAATATCATTTGCTTCCATAATGCGTTCAGGTTTAACGCCAGATGCCGCCCATGAATCCGTATAAGCAGCCCCTGGACAAACAGCAGTAACTTTTATATTGTAAGGCTTTAATTCTTCTCTTAAGTTTTTAGAAAATCCTAATAATGCATGTTTGCTAATACCATAGGATCCTCCATTGGGATAGGCTTGCAAAGCAGCAATGGAGGAAATATTGAAAATATGTCCCGCTTTTTTTCCCATCATACTAGGTAGTATCGTTCTAGTTAAATAATAGGCGCTATATACATTAGTTTGCATCATATCGATCAAAACATTTTCCAATTCGTTATGAATAGCACCGGGCATAAAGCGCCCAGCATTATTTACTAATATATCAATATGATTTGTTTGGGATAATACCCATTCTCCCCATGCAATAGCTTCTTTAGGTATGCTCAAATCGGCACATTTATATTTGTAATGTGTATTGGGATTTTTTTTTTGAAGCTCATCAACCGCTTGCTTTAATGTACTTTCGCTACGAGCACATAAATAGAGCGTATTATTCGGTAATGAAAATTTTTCAGCAATGGCTTTTCCAAAGCCTTTACTAGCTCCCGTTATAATAATGTTCATAAAAATGGCAATTAAAAGGAATTTTACAAGCAAGATAATCCATTAAAGGAAAAAAGCATCCCATTTAATGATTGATAATAAAAAGTACAACAGCTCATCCATTATATTATTTGATGGTTTATGCAATCTCTGCAACAGTTTTGTACAATTTGTACTTAAACGCGACAGAAAAAAATATTTTCTATTGGGAAGTTTACAATCGGATGAAGCAAAGCAGCTACTAAAAGCATGCAATCTAGAAAAAATATATTTACAAACAATCATATTAATAGAGAAGAATAAAAAAAGTATATACTCAATCAACAGCAGCATTGCGTATTGCTAAAAAATTAAATGGTGGATGGAAATTATTGTATGAGTTTATTATTATACCTAAGTTTGCACGAGACGCGTTGTATAACTGGGTAGCTAGAAATTTTAGTTGATGACAAACTATTAAAAGGAATTATGCCAATAATATCAAAGGCTAAAAATAAAATCGAAGAATAGAGAATAGTCTCTGCTACACTGGCTTAGCAATGGTAAGACTAAAATACTAAAATTTAGCATTTACAACTTCTATAGGAAAAATAGGTCAATTCACTTTATGTCTTCTTAGAAGACCCATGAAGAGCTTTAGGTAATTTAGTAGTTTTTAAAGTTTAATTAGCTTTATCCAATTTTTTAGGGAAAAGAACTTTATCCGCATACTTATCTAAACGGTTGTTAATCTTAACACCTAATAGTTCATATTTTTTAACTTGTTTGGTAGTCATATAATTAATACAAAATTACAGTTTTTTACGCTGAACTAAAAAAGCTTCATAAGCTATAACTTTCTTGAATTTTTTCCAATCTCCATCTATAAGCCCATATACATTAAAGTCCTTTTCAATAGCTTCCCATTGATTAGTAATCCCTATACGATATAATCTGGTTCTGGCTTTAGTACTGCCCACTGCATATACTAACGCATTAGGATGAGCCTCTGTAAACAGGTATATACTAAAGGCTACCGTAGCCAATACTTTCTGGCTATCTCCATTATCCGTAACACTAAGATCATTTATTAAACCCGTTTGCATATCCTTATCTCCAAAACCTAAATTATAAATGTTTTTAATTTTTGTAGGAGTATATTGTATAATCTTAATAATATTTCCTTTATGCCCTATACTGGTAAATTCAAATACCATTAAGGATTCTTGTGAAATAAGCTTGTATCGATTTAAGTGCATACTGCTTCAAGAATTTAATTGAAGATTAGGCACAAGTTGATTTGGTACTTTTTTTAAGCGTTGATGTCGGCGTTCTTTTTCACCAAAAGCATAATGGTCTTCTGTAGTTTTTGTATTGGTATGATCATTGTGGTCAGCAGCACCTTTAAGACCTAAGTATGTTGCTGTTTCATCTGTATTTAAATGTTTAAAAGCATAAAAATCAGCTTTGATACCTAATTTCTTTTTTACATGTCTATCCCAACGACGAGTAATCTGATCGGCTCTAATTTTTTTAGCATCAGGTTCTAAGCCAACACTAAATACATAATCTTCAGTAGAACAGGGTTCCATTACTTCCTTCCAAAATGGCAATGCAACATCTTTAATTGTATGCTCCACTTCTTTATATTCCCTACCTTTTTCCACTAATGCAATATAGCGTTGACGTTCAATATCAACATGCTTACCTTGAAGACGCATCAATTCTGTTTCTCTACCACTGGAATGGAAAAAAATGTTTGTGAATCTCCAAAAAGAATGGTTTGTATTTTTTAAATGTATGTCTACTCTTTCCCGTTCCTCTGGGGTAAGTACAAGTCTAAGTTTTCTTACTGTTTTTTTCTTGGATATACCATCAATTGGGCTAAATTCAACAGCTTCTAATTCCATTAATTCTTTAAATAACATAATTAAATACGAGCAATACTTATTAAATCGATTAGCACTAAAATTAGGATTCATTCTACCCACACAGTCTAAAGCGAGTTTAATGTGCCTTCTTCGTACCTCTTTGATAGTTAAATAAGATAATCGTAGTTGGTATACAGCTTTATCTAAAGCATTTATCGCACTTTTAATATCGCCTAAAGTACATTTGGCAACTTTGATCCTTTTAGCTGCTTCTCTCAGAGCAAGGATAAAAAAGGTATCTGGACTTACATCACATTGAATTACTATAGGAGGATTACAGGTTTGTGTTATAGGATTAAAACCTCTTTTTCCTTTAAATTATATAATTCCATCTCTAATAAATCACATACAACATCTTGACGTTCTTTAATAGTTGTATACCTATTACATTAAACCGAAAAATTAGTATTACATAGATGTTGAATAAAAGGGTTTGG
>CAZXBE010000144.1:0-5255 GCA_964638565.1 uncultured Chitinophagaceae bacterium | reverse complement strand
AACCTATAGTTTCGGTAATGGCATGATTATTACGTACTGCGATTCTTGAAAAATTGATATTATGATATACGTGATGCATTTGCCAATAAATGGCATTGATGATTTTTTTCCAACGTTGTTCTGTTAATGCATTGTCATCTATATAGTAATACAACGCAAAAATCCAATTAATTACCCGAAGGGAAATTTCCTGACTACAGCGATAGTTAGGTCCACAATTAATAGGGTTATTATCAATCCAATTTTCTATTTCTACAAAACTAAACTCTGCATGACTTGTTTTATTATGCTGTTCGTCTCTTATCAGTGTGTATAAAAATGAAAACCTAGATTTTTCCCAAACAAATTTTATATCACCGGCTTCTTTTGAATAATCATTGATGGCTGTCCAATGTTTTTTTACATCATATGTAAAATCAGTATCAGGATTAGTTACCCAGTTATATTGTTTACCAAGAGGATATTCTTTATTATTAAAAAACCGAATATTTCCACTCAAAATAGAAAGCGCATCAAGTTTTAATTTTTCTTTATTTATTTCAGAAAAGACGAGTTCATTTCTATCAGAAAAGAAAAATGGTTTTTTTACTTTTTTCCATTCTGCCAAACTGATGCCTTCTGTAAAAGAAGGTGATACAGGAAATGTTTTCTGTAGTAGGCCACTTCTCTTTTTAAACTCAAACCAAGCTCTAAAAAAGAAATACCGCCAACCCATGTTTTGGATAATCTGAAGAAGTTGTTGGGGTTTATTCACACTTAAGAGTTGGTTAGTTTTAATAAATGTTCTACAATGCGCTGTGCTGTTTTGCCATCCCACCGCTCAGGTATTCCACCTTTTTTCCATTGGTTATTAAAAATTTTATCTACTGTTGGCTTTACCAATTTTGGATCGGTTCTGATTAATTCGTTTGTGCCAATAGTAATGGTTTCGGGTCTTTCTGTATTGTTGCGCAATGTAATACAAGGCACGTTCATGACTGTTGTTTCTTCTGTTATTCCTCCGCTATCTGTAATTACAGCTTTTGCATTTTGTACAAGATAATTAAATTCTAAGTAACCTAAGGGCTCTATCATAAACAAGTTTTCAGCTTTAATGCCGATAGCATTTAAACGTGTTGCCGTACGAGGATGTACAGGAAATATAACAGGCAAATTTCTTGCAGCTTTAATAATTTCTTCTATCAATATTTTTAAATTATTTTCTTCATCTACGTTTGCCGGACGATGAAGTGTCAGTACAAAATAATTCTTTGTTGTTAATTTAGCATCGTTCCATATTGTTGGCTTTTTGAAATGAGATTTATGCTTTAAGAGCGTGTCAATCATCGTATTACCAACAAAAAATATTCTAGATTCCTCTATGCCTGTTTTCTTTAAATTTTGACTAGCCATTTCAGTGGTCGTGAAAAAATAATCTGTTATGGAGTCTGTTACGATGCGGTTAATTTCTTCTGGCATAGACATATCTCCAGATCTAATTCCAGCTTCGACATGTGCAACAGGAATGCATAATTTTTTAGCTACTATGGAACAAGCCATGGTAGAGGTAACATCACCCACCACTAAAACTAGGTCAGCCGAATTTGCTATCAATTCTCTTTCGAAGCGGATCATAATATTAGCGGTCTGCTCTGCTTGTGTACCACCACCACATTCTAAATTTACATCTGGCTCCGGAATACCTAATTCCTCAAAAAAACGTTCACTCATATTTTTATCGTAATGCTGTCCGGTATGCACCAATCGATAATTAATATTAATTCCTTTTAATTGTTGTTCTTTAATAGCATCTATAATAGGTGCTATTTTCATGAAATTGGGACGAGCTCCAGCAATTATATCGATTACCATTTTATAATTTATTATTTCGTGACAATTTAGTTAGAGGACCTAAGACGGGAGCTGGAAGCCAAAACTACTGACCCCCGTCTTCTAACTTCCAACTTCTGTCTTCCAACCCAATAGCTATATGATTTCTTACATCATCCATCTATCTGAATCCAAGTTCCTTTCTTCAAACTTTCTATGGCTGCAAATGAAGCTTTGGTGGTATTCATTAATACATCAAAATGGATTAATGATTGACCACCATTTTTAACTGCATCAATCATTAATTTAAATTGATTTTTATGGCCTTTGTCTAAACTGGTTTTTAATTTTGTAAACCCTTTAAACCCATATCCTCTAGTCGTTCTGAAGTTATCAATTATGACTGTTCTTTCTTGTGAGTATACTTCAACTCTTTCTTTAGCATATGCTTTAGAGCCGTTTGAAAAATAGTTAATGACCCCTGTTGATCCATTTTCATATTTTAAAAGTATAGTTGCATTGTCTGTATTTTCTGCAGGGTTTATTTCCATGGCATTCATACAAACAGCGGTTACTTTACTTCCGGTAAAATAGGTTATTAAATCAATAAAGTGACAAGCTTCTCCAATAATTCGTCCTCCTCCAATATGCATATCATGTATCCAACTATTGGGAGGTATAGATCCTGCGTTCATTGTAGCAATTACATTTATTAGACCATTGCCAATAATGTTTTTAACTTTAATGGAATGTGGGGAAAACCGTCTGTTAAAGCCAACTGTTAAGGTTTTTGAGCTTGTGTTATTATATACCTCAATAATTTTTTGAAGTTGCTCATTATTTAATGCAAGTGGTTTTTCTACAAATACATGTTTTCCTGCGGTTAGAGATTCTACCGCCATCAATGCATGTTTATCATGCCGAGTTGTTATTAATACTAAATCAACTTCAGCGTCATTTAATATTTCTTGATAATTGGTTGTTGAATGTGTAAAGCCATATTTTTTTGCAAGAGCAGTACCCGTAACCCCTCCGGCACTTGCAATGTATTTATAATTTGCGCCTGTATTTTTCAATGCAGGTAACATAGTCATTTTTGTAAAATTACCAGCCCCAATAATTCCTATTACTCCTTTTGATCCATTGAATATTGAATCTTTTAGTTTTATGGTTGTTAAAGGGGTTAGATTTTTATTTTCATTATATTTCAATATAGAGGCTATTGATTTACTAGCGCTCATATTTCCATATATCTTTAAATATTCATCAATTGGTACAAGATCGGTGATCATTTCTTTGACCGATAAATTACCAGCACTAATGGCATGCAGTATTGCTTCAAAATTTCTTTTTTCTGTCCATCTTACAAAAGGTAAAGGATAATCAACTCCTCGTTGTTCATAATCTTCATCATATCTGCCAGGACCATAAGAGCAGGATACTTGGAAGGTTAACTCTTTTTCATAAAATTCGGCTCGGCTTAAATTTAAGCCAACAACTCCCACCAATATTATTCTTCCTCTTTTTCTGCTCATTCGAGCAGCTTGAGAAATAATTTCATCTGTTTTTGCCGATGCTATAATTAACACACCGTCAGCTCCTAAATTATTTGTTTCTGAGTTGATAAATTTTACAATATCACCCGTTTTAGGATTGAAGGGAGTAATTCCCCATTGCTTACTTAAATTTAGTTTTGTATCGTCAATATCTACACCAATGACTTTACATCCATTTGCAATGAGTAACTGAGCAGTAATAAGACCAATTAAACCTAGACCAATAACAACAATCGTTTCTCCTAAAGTTGGATTTAATAAGCGAATACCTTGCAACCCAATAGAACCAATTACTGTAAAACTCGCCTCTTCATCTGTAACATTATTAGGAATATGTGCTACCAAATTTTTGGGTATACATACAAATTCTGCATGATTACCATTTGAAGCCACCCGATCGCCTATTTTAAATTCACTTACGCCTTCTCCCACTTCAATTACTTTACCTACATTACAATAACCTAATGGTAAAGGCTGCTCTAATTTATTAAAAACAGCTTCCAGTGTAGGTATTATGCCATCCGTTTTTATTTTATCTAATACTTGTTTTACCTTATCCGGTTGCTGTCTTGCTTTAGAAATCAAATTTGATTTGCCAAATTCAACTAACATTTTTTCTGTTCCTAAAGAAACTAATGAGCGAGTCGTTTGGATTAATACCGAACCCTTTTTTATTTGAGGAGCTGGTATTTCTTCTAAGAGTGTTTCTCCTGTTTTAAAAGATTGAATGATTTGTTTCATTTAAAAACTAGATTGAGTACTCTGCTTTATTAAAAATGTTAATTTTATCTTGCCTGCTGGGATAATTGATTAAAACGGCTTTATAGATACCTTTAAAAACGAACAAGCTGCCTGCAGCAGCTCCAATAATTCCAAACTTCTTTATGAGTAATTCAATGTCATGAAATTTACCTGCCCCTCCTAATACAGTTATAGGTACTGAAATTACTTCCCGAATTTTTGTTATCAGGTTATGATCATAGCCTTTCATAACGCCATCCTGATCAATTGAATTAACTGTTATCTCTCCAACACCTAATTGTTCAAGTTGCTTAGCAAATTCTACTGGGTCTTTGCATGTATTTTTTTTTGCATTATGTGTCCATATCTCATATTTTCCGGTTTTTAAATTTTTCTTAATATCCATAACCACCACAACGCTTTGGCTACCTATTTGCTCTGCTATTGCTGGTATTATATTGGGATTTTCTACAGCCGCTGAACTAATTGCTACTTTTTCAACACCTAGTTTAATTATTCTCTTTGCCTGCTCAGCTGTTTTTACACCTCCGCCATAACAGAGAGGCATACGACATTCTACTGCAAGATTTTGAATCATTATATAATCCGGTTCAATATTGTTTACAGTAGCGTCAATATCTAGAACTACAAGTTCATCTACTTCTTTTTCATTAAAAATTTTTACTGCATTTATGGGATCACCTACATATTTTGGTTGTGAAAAATTGACAGTTTTTACAAGCCCTTTATTATGCACTAATAAGCAAGGAATAATTCTAGGTCTAAGCATTTTTTAAAGATTTGCGAAATTCTTAAGTAATTGAATACCGGCCTGGTGGCTTTTTTCGGGATGAAATTGAACACCATAAATATTATTTGAGCTAACAGCCGAAACAAACTGTTTACCATAATGGGTCACAGAAAGTATATCTTCTTGTTGATTACAAGAAAAATAATAAGAATGAAGAAAATAATACCCAAAGTTTAAATCCACCTCTTCAAATAATTCATTAGGTTTTTTAGGTTCCACATTATTCCATCCCATATGGGGTAAGTGCGTTGCCTGGGTAAAACTGGAATGCTCGAACTTTTTTACCGTTCCATAAATCCATCCAACACCTTTTGCAATAACTTCTTCACTACTATGGG
>CAZXBE010000143.1:0-5370 GCA_964638565.1 uncultured Chitinophagaceae bacterium | reverse complement strand
CCAAGCACAAAAAGCATTGGCTTGTTTCCAGCTAACGCCTACTACAGGATAATTTCCATACGATGGGTGGGAAAAGTATCGTTTTGCAACTGGCTCGTTGTAGGAATAAGAAAAATCACGTAGCCAAACTAAGGTATCTGGGTAAATAGGCAGGTCATATTTTACAAAGAAGCTACTACGGGGTTTATCAGCATTTTCTCTTTTTGAGGCAGCAGATAAATCAAAAAATTCCCCATGATAGACAATTTTAGTTGGATCTATTTCCTTTTTTCCTCTAATCCGATTTTCAGGAGTTACGATAATGGACTCTATTTTTTCTAATATATTTTTGTCGTTGTAATTAATGGTTTTTACTTTTTGCCAATCTACATATTCTTCGTCATTACTCCCTTTTATAGTGTAGCCTGCAAGTTTGGCTACAGTAGAATCTCGAACCCATACTACAAACTGCCGGTATTCATTGTTGGTAATTTCAGTTGCATCCATCCAAAAGCCATTAATAGAAACCTCTTTGTTGCGTGCTGTAAAAGAGTAATTAATATCCTCATCGCTAGGGCCCATATGAAATGTTCCCGGCGGAACATATACCATGCCCAATGGTTTTTTTACACCAGATTTTGTTCCATTTGATACTCCATGTAACTGGCCATCATCTGGTAATGTTTTTGATTTTTTACTGCTACTGCATCCTGTTAATAAAAGAGCGGCTATAGAGTACAATATTATTAATGTCTTTGAAATATGTTTCATTCCCTTTCTTTATATTATTGTGGTAACAAATGTATATAATTTTACGTATAATACGGACAGCTTGTATTGTTTAATGCCAATAGATTAAGATTTTATGTATATACTAACCAATCATTCTTATTTTTTTGTCATGATCAATAAACGAACACGGGTAAGATTTTTTTGCTTCATACTGCTACATTAAATTCTCTTAACGCTTCATTTAAGCTTGTTTTTAAATCTGTTGATGCTTTTCTTTTTCCAATAATAAGTGCGCAATTAATTTGATACTGCCCAGCAGAAAATTTTTTAGTGTAGCTACCTGGTATTACAACACTTCTAGATGGTATTCTACTTTTATATTCTACAGGTTCATCATTGGTTACATCAATAATTTTAGTAGATTGTGTAAGTACAACATTTGCGCCTAAAACAGCCTCTTTTTCTACAATAACACCTTCTACTACTATGCTGCGACTACCAATAAAACATCCATCTTCAATAATAACAGGACTGGCTTGTAAGGGTTCTAACACTCCACCAATACCAACACCTCCGCTTAAATGCACTCGTTTTCCAATTTGAGCACAACTGCCAACGGTAGCCCATGTATCAACCATTGTGCCTTCATCCACATAAGCTCCAATATTTACATAAGAGGGCATTAGTACAACGTTTTTGGCCAAATAAGAACCATAACGAGCAATGGCATGTGGCACTACTCTAACACCCATTTCCTTGTAGTTGTTTTTTAATTTTATCTTGTCATAAAATTCAAATGGTGGTAGTACGTTTGTTTCCATTGGTTGAATGGAAAAGTATAATAAAATTGCTTGTTTTACCCATTCATTTACTACCCAACTTTGATCAGAAAATTCTGACACCCTAAGTTTTCCTTTATCTAATTCGCTTATTGTATCTCGTATTGCGTCAATATATATTTGTTGTTGCAATAAGTTTCTATTAGACCAAGCCTCAATAATTTTTTCCTTTAAATCCATTGTTCATTATGTTTATACAAAACAAATATATACATAAATATACCCGTTTGTTATAACAAACGGGTACAAAATAGCTATCCTGTTCTATAGTTTATTTATGACTTTACTTGGGGTGTGTTGTTTAATTCCTATAACTTGAAATTCGGTTCGTCGATTTTGTTGTCTACCTTCTGGATTATCGCTACCATCGGGATATTTGTTGGGCGCTATTGGTTTTGTTGCTCCAAATCCTTTAGATGTTAATCGACTCCTATCAATGCCTTTTAGAATTAAATATTCCACACAAGACTTGGCTCTTGCATCAGACAATCGCATATTGTACACAGGTTTTCCCTTGCTATCTGTGTGTGCATTAAGTTGTACTTGAAGTGTTGGGTTTTCTTTCAGTATTGTAACCAGCTTATCAAGTTCTAGTTTTGATATTTCTCTAAGTGTTGCTTTATCAAAGTCATAAAAAATATTTTCAAGAACAATGGCTTTGGCTATTTCAATTGGCTGTAAACAAACATCTGGCAACATAATTGTTTCTGTTGTCCTATCAACTAATGGCTCAAACTCTCTTGTTTGTGTAAAGAACCCTTCTTTGCTAAATGTAATGGTTATTTTTTGTCCCTCTTTGTATGGTTGAGTATATCTACCACCCATATCTGTTTGTACTGTATTTATATCCGTTTGTGTTTGTTGATCTTTAATTATTCCCGTTACATCTGATACCATTTTTTTGTCTTTGCAATTCAATACCTTACCAGACATAACCCAAGACTGCTGTTGACGATTAACATTAAATATTTCTAAGCAACATGCAGAAGAACGATCTGAGCTAATATAAGCCTGACTCATTGGATCACTTAACGAACCGCTTGTAAAATAAACATCGTCTTTAGAAGAATTAAATGGCTCTCCTAAATTTACAGGTTCATTAAATGTTCCTTTGGGAACCCCTTTTGTTACATAAAAATCGAATCCCCCAAAGCCCTTTCTGCCGTTACTACTAAAAAATAATTGTTTGGTTTTTGTATGATAAAAAGGAGCCTCTTCTTCTTCAGGAGTATTTATTTTAATTAAATTAACTGCTTGTTCTGATGGATAGCCATCTGATCCAAGGTTACACACCCATAAATCAAATTTACCCATTCCATTTGGCCTATCAGATGAAAAGAAAAGATATTGACCATCTGATGAAATAAATGGTTGTTTTGAATTGTACCCGTTTACATTCACATAACTATTTAAGACTGTAGGAGTTGACCACTGATCATTTTCTTGTTTAGTAGATAAAAAAATACTACTAGTTTTTTTTCCATTTTCTATTTTCCATCGGGTAAGATACATTCTTTTTTTATCCGATGAAAATGTGGAAGTGCCCTGATCCATTGCTGTTATGGGAACATTTACCTCTTTTGCATCATTCATTTTAGTTAAGTTTATTTGAAAAAGATCATTTACGTGATCTTTGGGATTAACAGTACTGTTTTTTTCAATAAGATTATTCCGATTGGTATTCCACTTATTGCGTGTTGAAGTAAATGCAAGTACATCATCAGATAAAAGAACAGGTGCATAATTTGCAGATTGATCATTTACTTCATTTGGCAATTTGCTTATTTTATATTTCACTAATGACTTATTTTTTTGCATTTCTATTGCAAATTTGCAATTATCCAATTCATTTGTTGCCCATTTTGTCCATACATCTTTTGTTGTATGTGTTTTTAAAAATTCTTCTAACATGCTGGCTGCTCGTGTATAATCGCCTTTTGTTCTTAAACAAATGGCATTCCAGTATTTAGCTGTTTGAAAATCTGGCTCTGTAAATGTAGCAGCTTGCTCATACCAAGGTGCTGCGTCATCCCAATTATAATATTGACGATAGGATTCTGCTAATTTAAAAACCAATTTTTTATGAGAGCTGGTTGTTCCTATAGCAGTTCCTTTTTCAAGAATCTCGCCATTATATGGATTGAATGTTCTATTTCTCTCTTTTTGTGCCGAAAGTGCCTTTTTATAATAAAACGCAGCGGTATAAAAATCTTGATCTTTTGTAGCTTGGTCTGCGGTTCGTTCATATGCTTGCTTAAGTTGTGCATACGATTTATCATTCATGAATATTGCACAAATAAATGCAAGTGCTACATATTGTATTTCTTTAAACATAGTATGGTAGGATATAAGAATTAGTTAATTAAAAAAGAGGATTACAATCTAGGGCAAATAGGATTTTTTCTATCCGTTTTAATTTTAGATTTGGAGACATATGTTATTGATACTTCAAAACCACTTGTAGGAACCAATTTATTAAGGTTAGATAATGTAGCATCATAACTAAAACCAAACATAAGGCCTCCTGTTTGAAGCCCAACAAATGGTGATACTGCATCATCAAATCTATAGTTGCCTCCAAGAAGCATATCTGTATTATCGTTAATTCTTACTTGACCAAATGCACCTATCATTTTTTCTTCCGAGTTCACTTGGCGCATATATACCATGTTGGGTGTAACACTAAACCCTTCTCCCATTTTAATTCGAGCACCCCCATGTAATACATAAAGTCTTGGTAGCTTACTTTCACTTGCATTTAAGAATGCATTTTTTGGTTCTATTACGTGAAGAACAGATGCTCCAACAAAGGGATTAATAGTGTGTTCATCGGATCCATTTATATACACCAAGCCCAAGTTCACATCTAAATTTGTTGTTTGACGATTTCCAGAAAACGGTTCGTTGGATGGTAGGTTTGGATCAAAACCTGTTGTTGAGCTATATTGACTTCCAAATTTTAGTTTAGCAAAATCTAACCGCCTATTAATAATCCCTCCTTGAAACCCTGCCGATATAACATTTTCTCCATCAGCACCCCAGCTTATTTGATATGAAATAGATCCTAACGCATGCAAAATGTTATATCCTGCATCACCAGCGGATAGGTTGAGTAAATGACCGCCATAGCTAATATTGTTATTCGTTTTTACATCGAAAGATAAACCCATTGTTTGAAATGGATTAGGTATGATGCTAGCCCATTGTCTACGCATGTTAACACTTGCTCTAAAATCTCCATCTATCATGCCGGTAAGGCCGGGATTAATTTGTAGTGGGTATGCATAATATTGTGAGAAATGGGGATCTACTTGTGCAGTAGATACTTTAGTAAAAACTACTTGTAGTAGTAATAAGTAACAGAACTTCTTCATAGGTTTGTTGGAATTGGTAATTAAAAAATAAATGCTTTTCAAATTTATCGCAATAAAGTAACAGATCCGTGTTGAACAACTTTTTTATTGCCGGAATGTAAAATTCCATTAAAGTGATATACATATACTCCTGCTGGTTGTAATACGCCACTTACTCTTCCATCCCATCCTGCGTTTACATCGCTGCTTTGAAACAATTTAGCTCCCCATTGGTTATATACCGTAAGGGTTCCAGAGCTTAATGCAAATGCGCCTTCTATTTTAAATATATCATTTATTCCATCACCATTAGGCGTAAAAGCATTGGGAATAAACATTATATCTAACAATGTAATATCGACTCTAGTAGGATCTCCAATACAATATTGATCACTAGCATCACCATACCACTGTTTTGTTTTTACATAAAACGTGGTGTCTTGAACTATAGGCCCCACATTAAAAGA
>CAZXBE010000142.1:0-5374 GCA_964638565.1 uncultured Chitinophagaceae bacterium | reverse complement strand
CATTGTCCAGACTAAGTTAGAGCATTATTTAAATGTCCTTAACTTATCTTGACCCAAATTTTAATAGCACACGAATTGTGAAAAATTGCATCCAATATTTTTACAAAAATACTAAATCAACACTTTTAGCCAATGATCAGGAGTATTAATACCATTTCCACTTATATAATAGTCCAAAAGTTAGCAAATAAAATATAATCAAATTTAGTAAGCGTAAAGATGTGATGTTTAGTGAGTTCTCGAACTTTCACAGTAATGAATGGGGAAATTTCCTCCAAGGAATGGAAGAGCTTGTTGGTGAATTTTCTTTTCCACATCCACCATATTTTTTCAGCGGGGTTGAGTTCTGGTGAATAAGGGGGTAGAAAGACCAGCCCAATATTATGAGGTATGGTAAGCGCTTTAGCTTTGTGAAAAACTCCATTGTCCAGCACTATTATTTTAAACTCTTTAGGTTTTTGATAGGAGAATTGGTCTAAAAATACTTGGAAATTACCACTATCACAATGAAGTAATTCTAAGGTAAAATGATCGGCAGTTATAGGCGCAAAAGCAGCAAAACATAGGTGGATTGGAATACTTGTTGAAACGTACAAATGAGCTTTACTCCTTTTGCGGTTAAATTAAAGCCAAGCTCGATGAAACCAGTGAGTCTTGGATTGGTGCTATTGTATTGGTGCTCAACCTCCTAAAATGAGAGCAACTTTTTTTATTCTTTTTATATGGAGTCATTTTTTTATTCCAAAATCCAAAAAAGCTCCATACACTATCTTTACAAAAAATAAACTCCAAGACTTTTTAAGTAACCCCTACAACTATCATCTAAATGATAACCAGAGCATCGTTTATAGCCATTATTGCTAGACTTATCATATTGTGTATAATTCTATTGATAATTTTCTATTCATTTGACCCATTCAATGCCTTACAAAAAGAAACCGATACTATAAATTTCATAATATACGGTATATATGCACCTTTTTTCTTTATAATGCTTACTATCACAATTTGTTTGATTTTGGCAGTTCCATTTTGGCTTTCAAAAAAGATAAAAAGATGGTGGAATTCAAAGCCCTTTTTACAAATTCTTATTTTATTATTGGGTGTTTCCCTTTTGCTTTTATCTTCGAATAACTATTTCAGGGTTACCAAGTATCGGCCAATAAATGGAGAAATGACGTGTATGTCATTTGCAAATGAACTTATCTCTTTACCTGGTTGGTTTTTGATAGCTATTTCATTACTTATAATTGACACATCGAAACTATCGAACAAATTATACAATAAGATTTTAAAAGAACCTGATTGGACAAAATAAAAACGGAGCCAATCCATTCAAAATTGGGGGTTAGTTCTGTTGTTTCAATTTTTATGGTCCAACGCGCTCTGGGTAGTTAGCCATTTTTTACCCTTCGGTATGATTGTTTTTTTGAGCCATTGCATTTTCTGGTTTTGGTATAAGTATTTTTCTACTTAATTTAAATTTTCCTGTTTTATGATCAACACCAACGAGCTTTACTTTTACCATATCACCCTCATTAAATATTCCATCCATATTTTCTAAGCGTTTCCAGCTTATTTCACTTATATGCAATAGCCCTTCTTTACCAGGCATAAACTCTACAAAAGCACCGAACTCCTTTATCGCCTTCACTTTGGCCTCGTATACATCACCTACCTGAGGTACTGCAACAATAGCTTTTACCCATGCTACAGCTTTGTCTAACCCTTCTTTTACTGGAGAAAAAATACTTACTTCTCCAACACTGCCTACTTCTTCAATAGTAATAGTAGTGCCTGTTTCACGCTGTATCTCTTGTATTACTTTTCCTTGTGGTCCAATTACTGCACCAATAAATTCTTTATCAATAAATAATTTTTCCATTCTGGGTGCATGTGATTTTACTTCTGGTCGGGCTACAGGCATACAATTATACATTGCATCTAAAATATACAACCTCCCTTTTCTAGCTTGCTCCAGAGCTTCTTGCATAACTTCCATTCTCAATCCATCTACTTTTATATCCATTTGAACACCACAAATACCATCACGAGTGCCTGTTACTTTAAAATCCATATCACCCAAATGATCTTCATCTCCCAATATATCTGTAAGAATAGCGTATTTACCATCTTCACGAGTTATCAATCCCATAGCCACACCACTTACGTGTTTAGGAATAGGAACACCTGCATCCATTAAGGCTAAAGAGCCTGCACAAACAGTTGCCATAGAAGACGAGCCATTGCTTTCTAAAATATCGCTTACAATCCTAACTGTATAAGGATAATCATTACCTGGCATCATTTTCTTTAAGCTACGCATAGCCAAATTTCCATGCCCCACTTCTCTTCTACCAACACCTCTCATCATTTTTACCTCACCTGTAGAAAAAGGAGGAAAATTATAATGAAGAATAAAATTGCTATAATCTGACTTAGCAGCACTTTCTACCAACAATTCATCCAGTTTAGTTCCAAATGTAACGGTAGTAAGCGATTGGGTTTCACCTCTAGTAAATAATGCAGAGCCATGTGGAGTAGGTAATGGGCTTACTTCCATAGCCAAGGGGCGCACAGCATCCAATACACGACCATCTAAACGAATACGATCTTCTAATATCATATTGCGTACAACTTCCCATTTTAAATCCTCGTAATATTTTTTAGCCAATTTTTTATCTACATCTGTAACTTCTTCTCCTAAACTTGCTACTAGCTCTTCTTTTAGCTTGCTAAATGCCTCGCTACGTTCATTTTTAGCTGTTCCACCTTTTGAAATTTGATACACTTTATCCTTTGCAAAAGCATACACTTTTGTTTTTAATTCTTCGTTTTGTTCGGGTTTTTTATAGTCTCTTTTTGTAGTGATGCCTACTTTGGTTCTTAAATCTGCTTGTGCTTTAATTTGTGTACGGATGGCATCATGTGCTACTTGTAAAGCCTTTACCAAATCAGCTTCTGAACACTCTTTTGCCTCCCCTTCTACCATCATTAAATTTTTTTCTGTAGCTGCAATCATAAACTCTAGATCAGCTTGAGCTAATTCGGTTCTACTCGGGTTTACAACAAACTTTCCATCAACACGAGCAATACGCACTTCTGAAATAATTTCTTTAATAGGGATATCTGATACTGCTAATGCAGCTGAAGCGGCTAAACAAGCTAAGGCATCGGGCAGTACTTCTACATCGCTTGAAATTAGACTAATAAGCACCTGTACATCACATAAATAATCTTCTGGGAATAGAGGTCGCAACGCCCGATCGACCAAGCGACTGGTTAAAATTTCATAATCGTTTAGTCGAGCCTCTCTTTTAAAAAATGAGCCTGGGATACGACCAGCAGAAGCAAATTTTTCTTGGTAATCTACAGAAAGTGGAAAAAATTCTTGACCTTCTTTAGGCTCTTTGTTAGCTACAACTGTTGCTAAAATAATACAATTACCTTGACGAACAGTAACAGCTCCATCCGCCTGGCGAGCCAGCTTGCCTGTTTCTATAATTATTTCTTGACCATTAGGTAAGGTGAATGTTGTGTTGATAGATGTAGAAAGCATGATTTCTGATTAATAATGAACAATTGATAACGGAATCAATTACTATGAATATTTATATAAAAATATTCCCAACTGAAATTTTATCGGTTGGGAATAGTTAATACATTGACGAATACTTATTTACGAAGACCTAATTTTTCAATAAGGGCTCTATACTCTTGTAAGTTATGTTTGCTTAGATACGTTAATAAACGTTTACGTTTACCTACTAACTGCATCAACCCTCGATGAGTAGAAAAATCTTTTTTATTACCCTTTAAATGATTGGAAATATGAGAAATACGCTCTGTTAATAACGCTATTTGTCCCTCAATAGAACCTGTGTTGGTAGCTTTACCACCATATTCCTTAAATATACTTGCTTTTTTTTGAATAGTTAAACTTGACATATTTTAGCCAATTAAAATAACGGTTACTGTATTTTTTTATCCGGATGGCAAAGGTAAGGTAAATTGTTCAGTTATTATTTGAATCTTTGTTATTTATTTTACAATATGAATATTGCGCTTGTAGGATATGGCAAAATGGGTAAAACCATTGAGACTATTGCTGTAGAAAGAGGACATACTATTGTATCCATTATTACCTCTAAAACGAATAAAAAAGAACTTGCAGCAATGTTGCAAAAAGCAGATGTAGTTATAGAATTTACTAACCCTGAGAGTACAGTTGAGAATATTTTAAAATGCTTTACTGCTGGAGTTCCTGTAGTTTGTGGATCAACCAGATGGTTAAAAGATTGGTCTAAAATAGAAAAGGCATGTAAAGATCAAAATGGATCTTTATTATATGCCAGCAATTTTAGTATTGGAGTGAATATTTTTTTTGAGTTGAATAAAAAACTGGCAAGTTTAATGGCTGGTCAACCTTCGTATGATATAGAAATTACTGAAATTCATCATACCAAAAAAAAAGATGCACCAAGTGGTACTGCTATTCGTTTAGCAGAGCAAATCATAGAAGAAATTCCTCAAAAAAATAAATGGATAAAAGAAAAGAGTAATGATCGTTCTGATTTAATTATTCATAGTGAACGTATAGATCCTGCTCCTGGCACACACTATGTAAAATACAGTTCGGATATTGATGATATTGAAATTATACATACTGCCCATAATCGAAAAGGTTTTGCATTAGGTGCTGTTTTAGCAGCAGAGTTTCTAAAAAATAAAAAAGGAATTTATAGTATGAAAGATGTTTTGTCAATGCCATGCTAAACAATTTTTATGGAAAATGCTTATAGATACCTTCTCTATGCGCAATAATGCTAAATCTTATTGTTTGGGAGTTATCAATTCTAATCCAATTCTGTAATCACCAAGCAGAATTCTGTAAAAAGAATATTTTTTCAAGTTTTTGATTAACTGAAGCAATCCGTATACTATCTAAGCTCTTAAAAAAGAATTTATCTAGTTCTACAATCATTTTTATTTTTTCAGTTTTTTCATAATAACATCTTTAGAAACCAGATGATTCGTCTTTACTTTTTGCATTAAATTACCTAAAGTAAATCTTCTATTTGTTCCTCCTTTATTGCAAATACATTTCCCCCTAATTGCTTTGCAAGCATATCTTTACAGCAAATAATTGAATTATTCATTCAGAGTCATTTTAGTTGCAGAATTTTTAAAAGATAAAAAGGCAATTATCATATTCAAGATGTGTTAGATCTTCGTTTTAAAAAATATTGTATGAAAATAACAGATGTTTGGTTCAAAACAGCCTATTCTCTTAAAGAATTGAGCAATAAAATAGGTGCTAAATTTGATTATTACGATGATGAAAATTATTGCGAATGGGTTATCGCATTCTTTG
>CAZXBE010000141.1:0-5431 GCA_964638565.1 uncultured Chitinophagaceae bacterium | reverse complement strand
TATTTTTAAATTTACAAAACATAACCGTTGCGTTAGACTTTTGAATCCACCTTTTTAGGTGTAAAATTTTTGCTAAGATAACATTTTTAAAGGCTCTGCATAATGAGCCAACCCATAATTTCTTTTTTGACATTCATTGTGGTTTAATACATGCCATTCAAACTCATCTCTAAAATGGCGTATAGCTGCTGCAACTGGCCATGCCGCTGCATCTCCCAATGGACAAATGGTATTACCTTCTATTTTACTTTGAATATCCCACAATAAATCTATATCGCTCATTTTACCTTTTCCATATTCAATATTGTGTAGTATTTTTTCCATCCATCCTGTTCCTTCTCGACAAGGGGAACATTGTCCACAACTTTCATGATGGTAAAAACGAGCTAAGGTTAAGGTATGCCGAACAACGCATTGATCTTCATCAAACACAATAAAGCCCCCAGACCCCATCATGCTACCTGTTGCAAACCCTCCATCAGCAAGGCTTTCATAGTTCATATATCTGGTTTCACCTTTGGCTGTTTTGAGTAATAGATTGACTGGTAAAATAGGAACAGATGAGCCTCCCGGAATGCATGCTTTTAGCCGTTTACCATTGGGAATACCTCCACAATATGCATCGCTATAAATAAATTCTTCTACAGAGATGGTCATATCGATTTCATATACCCCAGGTTTGTTAATATTACCACAAGCAGAAATTAATTTAGTTCCTGTTGATTTGCCTATTCCTATTTTTGCGTATTCTTCTCCTCCCATATTTATTATAGGAACTACAGCTGCTAAGGTTTCTACATTGTTTACAACCGTTGGGCAACCCCATAATCCTTTTATAGCTGGGAATGGTGGTTTGATGCGAGGGTTACCCCGCTTGCCTTCTAACGATTCTAGTAGTGCGGTTTCTTCTCCACATATGTATGCACCAGCACCCCGTTGCACATATATTTCACAATCAAACCCACCACCTAAAATATTTTTTCCTAACCAACCATTATTTTTTGCTTCAGCAATGGCTTGTTCTAAAATATCTACAATCCAAGCATACTCTCCTCTAATATAGATGTATGTTGTATTTGAGCCTAAGGCGTAGGATGAAACAATTAAGCCCTCAATTAATAAGTGAGGGATATATTCCATCAAATAACGATCTTTGAAAGTACCTGGTTCAGATTCGTCGGCATTACAAACTAAATATCGAGGAATGCCTTCGGGTTTTGCTAAGAAGCTCCATTTCATGCCGGTAGGAAAACCAGCACCACCTCTACCTCTGAGTCCACTTTTTTTTACTTCTTCTGTAACTTGGTCTGGACTGTATGTTTTGAGTGCTTTTTCTACACTACGATAGCCTCCTTCTTTACGATATACATCGTAAGAACGAATGTTTTCTACATGTGCTTTTTCTAATAATAATTTAATTCCCATATAAAATTTCTGTATTTGGTTCGTGAGGACACAAACCAAAGTGAAGGTATCTATCTTCTTATTGATTGCATTTCTTTTTCTATTTTTATTTTCATTTTTTTTATTTCCTCTCTTTTAAATGATCCTGTGACAATAATTTTTCCACCTTTTATGGGCGCTATTACTTTAGGGCAATAAATAAGTTCATTATCTATAATAAAAGCTAATCGTTTATCTAGCCATTTTTGTGTTGCTTGAAAAAATATTTTTGTTCCAATTGTATCTAATTCAAAATATAGTGCATATTGCCCATATGAATTAAAATCAATTTTTACTTTTTTGAAGTGTTCAATTGTACAAATTGGTTGTTCATTTATATAATAAGACTTACCGCTTTCTTTATGTTTAAATTTAATTCCTTTCTCTGAAACAGAATAAATTCCAGTTTTTATTTTCTTATCTATTTGTGTAAAAGCATTATTAGTAATCAATAATGAGCATAAAAAGATACTAATTTTTGATAAAATACTATCCATTATAACAATATTGTCTGACTATTTTTTCAATTCACAATTAAACATCCAATTAATTCCAAATTTATCGGTAAGCATTCCAAAACGAGCACCCCAAAAAGTATCTTGTAAGGGCATGGTTATTTTACCACCATTAGATAATGTATGAAATTTTTTATCCATATCAGCAACATCAGTAAAATTTAGTGATAAATGAACATTAGTGCCTAATTGGTGTGGCTGATTAGGCATACCATCAGAGGCCATAAAATGAGTTGTGCCTAATGTAAAAATAGAGTGCATTATTTTTTTCTTGTAATCATCGCCTACGGGCATGGGAGCGTTTTCATACGTCATAGTGCTTTTTATTTCTGCGCCTAAAGATTGTTTATAAAAATTGAGTGCTTCTTCGCATGTACCCGGATACATTAAGTAAGGATTTGTTTCCATTTTATTTGTTTTATTATTACGAAAAATGTTTGAGTATTAAGATGTAGTCAATTGAGTTGTACTGATTGTCTGGCTACTAATTGCCAATTGTTTTCTTTTTTTATCCATATCAATAATGCACTCATATTCAGACTCAACGACTTGCTATTAAATAACATATCTACTTTTAATTTTGTATTTACTACCGCTGTATTATCGTATATTTTTATGTCCATGTCTGATGGGTCAATCAATTTATAATTTTGCATTCTGCTCATTATAGAATGGATGAGCATTGTTTTTGTTTCTATCATTCCATTGGAATGTCCATACTGTACTTCGTTTGATAAGAGCTTTTCTAAAGCAATGCTATCTTTATTTAACAGAGCGTTGCGTAAGTTCAACATAGATGTCATAACCTGCATTTTCTTTGATGAATCGTCTTGCTGAGCTTGGGTTGTAAAAGATAAAAATTCAAAAATGAATAGAATGAATACTTTCATTATTAATTATTAATTTTTTTTCTACACTCTTCAATTATTACATCTACTTTTTCTTTAGTTAAATGTTCTCTATAATTTTTTCCCAATTGCATCATTGGTGCATAGCCACAAGCGCCTAAGCATTCTACAGTTTTTAGTGTAAACATACCGTCTGTAGTTGTTTCTCCAGATTTAATATCTAATTTTTGTTGAATGTATTCAATAATAGTATCACTTCCATTTAACATACATGGACCCGTTTGGCAAACTTCAAATACATATGTACCTACTGGCTTTAAATTAAACATAGTATAAAAAGTAGCAACTTCGTATACTTCAATAGGTTGTAATGCTAGCAGTTCTGCTACGTAATCCATAGTATCAGCGCTTAGCCAACCGCCAAATTCTTGTTGCGCTAAATGTAACACAGGTAGTAAAGCACTTTTTTGTTTGCCTTGCGGATAACGAGCAATAATTTCTTGTACTTTTTGTAAGCTTTTGTCTGAAAACTTCACTATAACTGTTATTTAAAATTTTGGATTAAACATTTTGAATGCCCTTTATTCAAAATTTAGCATTCAACATAATTAGCTTAAGCATCCATTTCTCCTGCTATTAAATTCAAGCTACTCATAGTAACGATTGCATCACTCAATATGGCTCCTTTAGTTAATTCAGCGTAGGCTTGATAATAAATAAAACAGGGTCTTCTAAAATGAAGTCTGTAAGGTGTTCTACCTCCATCACTTATTAAATAAAAACCTAATTCTCCATTAGCGCCCTCTACACTATGATATACTTCGCCAAGCGGAATATCAATTTCACCCATAATAATTTTGAAATGCCAAATTAAGGCTTCCATTTTATTGTATACTTCTTTTTTTTCTGGTAAATAATATTCAGGTATATCTGCATGAAAAACTCCTGCTTCAGCGCCTGTAAACGCTTGTACTTTTTTATATGCTTGTTCAATAATATTGATGGACTGCCACATTTCTTGGCTACGTACTAACCAACGGTCATAATTATCTCCCGTTGTTCCAACGGGTATAGTAAATTCAAAATCTTCATAACTACTATAGGGTGTATGTATACGAACATCATAATCCACTCCAGCTGCTCGTAAATTAGGCCCCGTAAAGCCGTAATTCAATGCACGTTCTGCACTAATAGCACCTGTACCCATAGTACGTTCCATGAAAATACGATTTCGTTGAAATAGATTTTCAAATTCTTTTAATACTTTGGGATATTCTTTTAAAAACATTTCTAATTTTTGGAATGCAGCATTCGTAAAGTCTCTTTCAAAGCCACCAATACGTCCCATGTTTGTGGTAAGACGAGAGCCGCACACTTCTTCATATATTTCATAAATCAACTCTCGATATTGCATTACATATAAAAACCCTGTATATGCGCCAGTATCTACGCCCACAATAGAATTACAAATGAGGTGATCGGAAATACGTGCTAATTCCATGATAATTACACGTAAATAATCTACTCGTTTAGGTATTGTTATTCTTAGTAATTTTTCGCAAGTCATATGCCAACCCATATTATTGATGGGCGCTGAGCAATAATTTAGTCGATCTGTAAGAGGTGTGATTTGATATAAGGGTCTCCGTTCAGCTATTTTTTCAAATGCTCTATGAATATAGCCAATTGTTTGCTCTGCACTTACAATACGCTCTCCATCTAATTCTACAATATTTTGAAATACCCCATGGGTGGCTGGGTGTGTAGGTCCAAGATTTAAAGTAGTAGTTTTTTTTTCAATACTACCTTCAGGAAGATTTATATGTTTATTGTTTAACATTTTTTGTACAAATACTATACTTCAATATGTGTTACTTAAAAATTGCCTCCTCTACCAAACATTTCATCATCTTTATCAATACGAGTTTGATCTTCTAATGGATAATTTTTACGCATAGGGAAATAGTCCATTTCTTCTACATTTAAAATACGTTTTAAATTAGGATGACCAATGAAATTAATGCCATAAAAATCATGCGTTTCTCTTTCCATCCAATTAGCAGCTTCAAATAATTTGGTGGCTGTATATATATTAGGATGATTGATGTTTATATAAACTTTAACCCGAATGCGTATATTCTCCACTAAATTATGTAAGTGATAAACGATTGCTAATTCTCTTTCTGCTTGATCAGGATAATGAACCGCACATAAATCGGTTAAAAATTTAAATTGCAACTCAGCGTCATCATACAAAAATTGTATTAGTTTCAAATTCAATTCTTTGTCTGTTTCAAAACTAAGTATACCGTAGGTTTCTTGAAAGTCGCATACCTGATCGCCAAATTTTTCTTGCAGTTTTTGTTTAATTATATCATTTTTTGGTGACATGAAGTAAAAATTCAAAAGGTAAAAATTCAAAAAAGTTTTTGAATTTTTACCTTTTTACTTTTAAATTATTGAATACCATAACTTTCCATTAATGCTTTGTATTTTTCACTTGTTCTTCTCCTCAAACTTTCTTTTCCTACCAATTCTTGTATTTTCATAAAGCCATCTAAAATAGCCTCTGGCCTTGGCGGGCAACCCGGCACATATACATCCACCGGAATTACTTTATCGATA
>CAZXBE010000140.1:0-5492 GCA_964638565.1 uncultured Chitinophagaceae bacterium | reverse complement strand
AAAGCAGCAGACCATATTTGCCGAAACTAGAAATTTGGCAATATGGTTTTTTTTTCGTATATTTGTAGCTATGGCGGTTAATAAAGTACCTATAGTAAACGCAGGGCTTGATGTATCAATACAACTCCCTGTAAATCAAGTAGTTCTGTCTGGAACTGCTACAGACCCAGACGGAACAATAGCTTCAGTAGCTTGGACAAAGACTGCTGGAGGAACTTGTATTATGTCAGGACAAAATACCCTAACTCTTACTGTAACAGCTATGGTATTAGGTAGCTATACTTTTAAATTAACAGCAACTGATAATAAAGGAGCTACTAGTTCAGATAGTGTAAAAGTAACTGTAACTAGAGTAATTGATGATGTAGCTGTGGATTTTGATACAAAAATAGTAACTATAACTTATAGTGATGGAACTATAAAAACTATATCGTAATGCGTTGGTTTTTACCTACTATAATGACATCAAGACTTGCTGCTGGAAATGGTTATTCTGGTTTTAAAACAATAACTTTTAATCATTTAAAAGTTCCAAATACAGACCAAACAGATTTTCCTGTAGGTATTATTGGGCCTTTTAGTTATTTAAAAACAGTTGGTAACGGAGGTTCAGTTCAAAATGCAAACGGTTATGATATTATATTTACATCAGATGCCGCAGGAACAGTTAAATTAAAATGGACTCAAGTTTACTGGAATGGTACTACTGGTGATGCTTTGTATTTTATAAAAATACCAACATTATCAAGCACAGTTGATACAGTTATTTATATGTGGTATGGTAATTCTTCTGTAAGTACATTTCAGGGAGATTCTGTAAATACTTGGGATTCTAATTTTGCTGGAGTATATAACTTTGGAGATGGAACAACACTAGATGTAACAGATGCTAAAGGTTTAGTAAATCTTACAAATAATGGTGTAACTGCAACATCTGGAATATTTGGAGGAGCTGCTAACTTTAATGGTTCTTCACAATATTTAAATGCAGGCAATAATTTTGGATTTACAGGAGATTTTAGTGTTTGTTTATGGTCATATGCTACTAACGTAGTATCTATAATGGCTAAAGTACCAGCAGGTACAGGTAAAGCAAATCCTATAAAACTTGGTTATTACGGTGGTACTAATAAGATGGGTATGTATTTGGGAGATGGTACAACTGATACTATATCCTCATCAAATACTTTACAAGCAGCATCAACTTGGGCACATCTCGGATTTAGAATGTCAGGTACTACTTATACATTCTTTTTAAATGGAGCTGCTGACGGTACAGGAACCAATGCACAATCCAGAAGCAATAATGCTGGTATAAATACCACATTTGGTACAAACTCTGCAGTAGGAACAGAATGGTATGCTGGTAAAATGGGTATCCTTTGGTTATCATCTTCAGCAAGAAGTAATGATTGGTATACAACTGTTTATAATAACCAATTTTCACCTTCTACTTTTTACACAATAACATAATTTTATTTTATGATAGACTATTCGTCACCCTTATTATTATTTGGTTTTTTTGGTATATTAACATCTGTTTTTTTAAAAGTAAAAGATATTAACGAATCTTGTGCAGATTGTAGTATAAAAAAAGTATGGTTAGATTTTGCAAAACATGAATGGCCTTCTTATAGTGCATCTTTTATTATAATTTTAGTAGCAGCACTTAGTCATAATGAATGGGGAGGTTTAAATTCTGATAATCTTCCAGTAGATAGTGTTTTTAAAGGAATCTTATCTGCACCTAAATTAGTAATGTATTTTGTTGGTTTAGTTGGACAATGGGCTGTATATAAATATTGGTTAGGTAAACGAAAATCAGTAATTCAAGAAAAAGAATAATATGAAAAAAATTTTATTTATACTTTCTATTTTATTTTTATTTATAGGAGCATCTAGCCCTAGTAAATCTTATTTTGTAGGTAGAAAACTTTTTTACAAAGGTGGTGATACTACTTTTAATACATTATATCCCGGAGATACAGTTTTTTTAAATAATAAAAATGGGTATATTGGAGATGTTACTTTTAATTATTGTAGAGGAACTAAAGCAAATCCTATAGTTATTATAAATGACCCATCTCAAGATAGTGTTGTAAAATTCAGAGGACTGCATTCACGCCTTCAGTTTAATGGATGTTGGAATATAAAAGTAAGCGGAAAAGGTCGTTCAAGTCTAATGTATGGTCTTGATTTTGAACATTTTCCCGGAACTATGTCCCAATGGGGAGGTGCTGATTATTTTCCATTAGCTTTTTCTCAAAAGAGTAAAAATATTGAAATAGAAGGAGTTTATTTAAATAAAGTATCTACAGGTATTGTTATTAAAGAAGACCCTTACTGTTTAGATTCTCTGAACAAAACTCCTTCAAATCCTTTTATTATTGATAGTATTCTTATCCATGATAATAAAATAGAAAGAATATTCAATGAAGGAATGTACCTTGGTAATACATTACCTGATAATAATCCAGAAGGTTATATATTTAATGATACTAAAAGACCTTGGGTTTGTACTAATATTTATACAGGAACTGTAAGATTTAAAGCTTCAGATAGTACTATTCGTTTTCAGGGGAATCATACAGCACAAATGCCTCCCGGAATGTATTTTAGAGTAGGCGGAGCATCTGCAGGTCATAATAACGACTACAATCAATCTTGGGTAGTTAAGTCATATGCCGGGGCATCAACTTATGTTGGGGACACAACAATTCTTCATGTTAGAAATATAGATTTAACTCATGCAAGTAACTGGATGAGTGATGAAAAATTTGCATCAGGTTCAATAGATTCTGTTAAATTTAATCTTCCTATGAGATTAGGTTATGCTCATATTTGGAATAATATCATAGATAGTACAGGAAGAGGTGGAATACAGTATTCTTCAGCTAATGGTGTACGTTCAGAAATAAATAATAATACTGTATCTCATGCAGGATTAGCAAGAGTTGGAGGTCAAGGAAACGGTATTACTTGGGGTAAATATACCTCTGTTTGGTGCCATGATAATATAATTAATTGCACAGTAGCAGAAGGTATTCATATAACTGGAGGAGGAAGAACAGGAGTGCCTCAAACTGTTGAGAATAATAGAATTGACTCATCAGGATATTGTAATGCATATGTTAACCTATATGTTGGTAATTTTGCAATATATGATATTATAAATGATGCTGGAAATAATTGGGTAGCTGCTATTGCTTTTAGAACAAGAGGTTGTGATTCATTACCTGCATTAGATTCTACAATGTTTGTTATTAAAAATAACAAAGTTGGAATTTTTACTCTTTCAAGACAAACTACTTGGGATAATAAAAAATATGGTGGTATTCTTATAGAAGATTACAATCAATCTACTCAAAGAAGTGGAAATCAAATATATGGAAATACTAAACTAGATGGTATAACTAGATTATTAAACCATACAGATACTATTGTACAGTTACAATATGATGGAGGAGGTGGTCAAAGTTCACCAGTTTATAGTACAAGCAACACTTTAAAATCTGCGCCTTCAGTAACAGCTAGTTGGGTAAAAACAACAAATACTTCAGTTACACTAACTGGTATAGCTACAGATAGAGATGGTTCTATATCTTCCCATGTTTGGACTAAAACAACAGGAACAGGAGGAACTATAACATCACCATCTTCTTATTCAACAACGGTAACCGGTTTAACTATTGGTAAAACTTATACCTTTAAATTTTCAGCAACAGATAATGATGGAAAAACATCTTCAGTAATATTAACTATTAAATTATAAAATGATTAACTCAAAAATAGGAACAGGAGAGTATCAAATATTCTTTATAGATAGTGAAGGAGTACTATATGCTCAAGGAAATAATAATGCATTACTTGGTACAAATAATACTGACTCTCCGGGAAAACCAATACCTTGTGTTCAGCAATTTGGGGCAATGCCTTTATTTTCATCCTGTTATGGAGGACTACACGATGGAGCAGCTATAGATATATCTGGAAATGTATGGCATATGGGTGAAAATGGTACTAATGGGCTAGCTGGTTTAGGAAATACAACAGCTCAACCATATGCAACTAAAATAACAGTAGATATAAATGGAAATCCTTTTGGAGGAGTTATTTCTCTAGCTAGTTTTTTTAGTGGTTCTGCTGGAGGATGGGTTGCTGTAAAAGAAAATGGTACTGTTTGGATTTGGGGAAATTGTACTCTTGGGTTTTTAGGTGATGGAACTGATGGTTCAATTAAACTAGCACCGACTCAAGTAATTTTACCGGGAGGAAAATTAGCAAAAGATGTAGTAGCTGGAAAATCTATTTTTGTACTTTGTACTGATGGAACTGTTCTTTCTTGGGGAGGTGGTTGTAATCCCTATAATAATTCTTTAGGTTATTCTTGTTCAGGAAATAGTTATAAAAGTCCACATCTTGTTGATAATGTCACAAACGCAAAAGGTATAGCTGGAGGAGGAAATTATAATTGGGCATGGAATGATACAACAGTATGGTTTTGTGGGTATCCTAAACATAATGGAACAGGTTCTACAAGTGATAATCCAATAGAATCTTTTACTAATATTACTTCCTCAATAGGATTAACTCTTCCTTTAACAACAATAGTAACAAATAGTGCTTGTACTCATGCTATTGATGCTAATGGTGCACTTTGGGGAACAGGTAATTCTCCGCAAGGTGAACTAGGTGATGGAAGTACATTAGATATGTCAAGTTTTAATTGGGGATGGGATACTGCTACAAATAATATAATTACCACTTGGAAAAGAGTTGTTCCAGAAAGAAGCGACTTTATAAATATTTATGGGGCAATGCCTTATACTTATTATTCTTATTTTGAAACTTCTGATGGTCAGCTTTATTTTTGTGGAAGAAATAAATCAGGTATTTCAGCTACTGGTGAAGTAAGTGGGGATTGGTTAGGTGGAGGTATTGATTCAAATTATCCTAATAGTTGGGATAAACCAACAGCTATAGCAGTTAATCCTTTTACTGCAGCAGAGAAAATATTAAAACCCTCTCCTTATTGTGTATTAAATCCTTTAACAGGAACTTGTTCTAATTATAGTATTCCATTATCACAACCTCCTTCTGTAAATGCAGGAGCGAATCAAACAATATCTACAAGTACAACAACACTTACAGCATTTGCTGAAGCAGTACCCTCTAGAGTAATTAGTACATATCTTTGGACACAAATATCTGGCCCAAATACAGCTTATATTTATGGAATAAATACACCTAGTATAAATGTGAGTGGTTTAATTGAAGGAACTTATTTATTTAGAGTTTCTGTAAGTGACAATTTAGGAGATATTACTGAAGATGATATATTAGTATATGTTTCTAATGTAATATCAAATACTCCACCTACAGCTAATGCTGGTTCAAATCAAACTATACAACTTCCTACAAATAATGTGAGTTTGACTGGAACAGGTAATGATAGTGATGGAACTATTGCATCTTATTTATGGACAAAAATT
>CAZXBE010000139.1:0-5524 GCA_964638565.1 uncultured Chitinophagaceae bacterium | reverse complement strand
CCGGTTAAAATGCCGATTAGCATAAATAAATCAGCAAATGGAATAAGTATGGGAATAAGAAATTGAAATATTAAAATATTAGGCAACGCAATCCAACCCAAGCTTTTGTATTTGATGTTACAAAAAGTGTCTCTATTTTTCCAAAAAGTTTGCATCACTCCAAAAGTCCATCGAAAACGCTGTTTTAAAAACATTTTTACTTTTTCTGGAGCTTCTGTAAATGCAATGGCAGTTGATTCGTTAGCTATAATATAACCTTGCTTTAGTATACGGATTGTCAGGTCACAATCTTCAGCTAATGTGTCTCTTGTAAAACCTCCTGCTTTTTCAATTGCTTCTTTTTTATATGCACCAATAGCTCCAGGAATCACCGTGATTGCATTTAAATAAGCAAAGGCTTTTCTATCAAAATTTTGACTTGTGATATATTCAATACTTTGCCATCTGGTTAGCATATTTCTTTCATTACCTACTTTTACATTACCAGCAACAGCACCAACATTTTGTTTTATTTTTTTTGTTGTGTTAGATATAAAATGATACATTAGTTTACTGATGGCATCAGGTTTTAATCGAGTGTCAGCGTCAATACAAATTACATAATCAGCAGTAGCATGTTGAATCCCGAAGTTTAATGCAGAGGCTTTACCTCCATTTGGTTTAGTATATATTTTTACATTTTCACGGTTATTAAATGCACTAAGAACTTTATTGTACGTGTTGTCTATACTACCATCATCTATAAAAATAAATTCTACGTTGGGGTAATCTGATTGTACTAAATTTTGCAGCGAGTTCACAGCATTTACTTCTTCATTGTATGCAGGAATGATAACACTAACAAAGGGAAGAATGTTTTTTTGTATATCATCTTTAAAAAATAAGTTCTTTTTTGCTTCTTTTCTTTTTTGTTTAATAGCAAAAAAAGTTACTAATAAAATTCTTGCAATGGATAATATAATAGCTATAATAAATAAAGAAAATAATAGATGTCCTCCCCAATACCCAAATTGGGCTAATAGATAGTTTAGCTGAACAAAATAATATGCTGTTCCTTTAGGAACAGGCGGCATTAATTCATCTTTTGTTTTTCCTAATAAATCTCCAATGGTAGTGAATTTGTAGCCTTGCTGTTTAAAATAGTGTATAATTTTAGGTAACGCTTCTATGGTTGGTGTTCTATCTCCTCCAGCATCGTGTAATAAAACAATGCTTCCTTTTTCTCGTTGTTGCATTACTCTATAAAAAATAGAATCTGCGGTTACACCTTCCTCCCAATCTTGCGGGTCAATAGATTCTCCAATGGTTAAATAATTTTGTTTTCTGCTTTGTGCAACAGGGATTAATTCCTCCATGGTTTCCGGCTCTGCATCTGCATTATAAGGAGGCCTAAAAAGAATGGTAGATCGACCAGTAATACTTTCAATAAGCAACCGAGTAGCCTTCAATTCTATAGCAGCTCTTTGCCTACTAATTTCTGCCATATTAGGGTGTGTAAAAGAGTGGTTGCCAATCTCGTGCCCTTCTCTGTAAATTCTTTTTACTAGTGGAATGTTATCTTCTGCGTTAATACCTATTAAAAAAAATGAAGCAGGAACATGTTCTTTTGATAAAATATCCAAAATGCGAGGAGTGTATTCCGGGTCAGGGCCATCATCAAAAGTGAGTACTATTTTTTTATCTGCCTTCCCATATTTCTGTACAACAAACATAGAAGGTAAGCTTTCGTATTTTTCTTCACTTATTAGCATATCTGTTGTATCTGTTTCGAGTATAATTTTTCCTGACTTGGGTTCTGTTTTAATATCTAATATTTCACCTTCTCCAATATAATCCACATCATTGCTAGGCTCTACATGTGTAAATTCGTTTAAATTAAAATGAGGTAGCATCTTCTTGCTCATATCTCTATCATAAAATTTCCATAACCTATTATCTTCTGACCCCAATCGCCATAAAGCAACACCGCCTAAACCATATTCTGTTGCAAAGCGCATAGTATTAAAGTTGGTTGCTGCGTCAGTAAAGTGTACTTCGTGCAGTATATTATTATCATCGTAATATGAAAATTTTAGATTATAACTATCATTATCAAAATCAACGATACCATTTGATTCTGCCGCAATGGTTAATGCTTCTTGATATGTTACATCGGTTCCTATCGATTCTTTTGGCCAATCGTAACCATAAGCAGCTAAACAAAGAATAAGTTTTTTAGCAGATATTTTTTTGACAGCTTCTTCCACAGCAGCTTCCATCCATTTTTGTCCGCTGATAGGCCCCGGATTGCCATCACTGCTGTGCTGATCGTAAGCCATTAAAAATATGTAGTCATTATATTTTGATAACTCTGTGTAGTTATAATCTTCATTAAATGGAGAAACATCTTGAGTAACTATTAATTTATTCTTATGTAAGGCAGTGTATAACTCTTTTTGAAATTGAATAAGATACACATCATTTGTCTCTTTAAGTTCTTCAAAATCAATATTAATACCTCGAAAATGATACTGATTTAATAATGTTATTAGTTGATCAATAATTTTTTTTCTCTTTGAAGCATTTGTAATAATTCTATGAATAGCTTCTCCATTAAATGTTTCTTTGTAAAAATTAGATAGTATAGGAATTATTTTTGCATTAGATGCTTGTATAATTTTTAATGCTCGTTGGTCAATATTAACATATACGGTGTCTGCTGTTGGGTCAATAAAAAACCATTCTGGCAAAATCATATTCAGCTTAGAAATATTGTTACGAAGGGAAAAATATGATTGTGCATCCCAAGCTACGTAAAAAGCGGCTCGAATAGGGCAGGGGGGTGTGCTATCTACAATTGAATTATGTTTAGAGGATGCGTGTTTATACTTTTTTTCTATATAATGCTTAAATCCATTATAAATAGCGTTAATCTGCTTTTCTTTTTTTGAATTTTCTCGATTTTCAACTATTTTTTTATATCGTTCATTTTTATTTTTGAGTGTGGGGATGTTGGGCTGATTGCCTCTCCATAAAGCAATTACAAAAGCTGTAATTAAAAAAAATAAAATAAACAACAACACCGTCATGGTCCATTTGAACCGACGCCAACGACTTTTAGAAGTCGCTTGAAAGACCTGTGCTGGTTTATTTAGCACGTATATTAATTAGTAATTAACTGTATAGCTTTAGATATTTATTGTATGTCGTTTATTTTCTACATTTCTCCATAATTTTATGAAAGGTTTCATGTGCTTTTGTTATAAGCGTTTTTAACTCGTCATTCGTTTTTTTATTTTTTTCTGCTTCTTTTATGGTTTTGCATTCTTCTACTAACTGTTGAAGGATAGGCTTAGTAATAGTAGCATCATAACCTTCAGGAACAGCAGCGGCTTGCCATTTTTTAGCTTTAGATAATAATAAACTTGCATTAGCTCTAAGCGGTCCCATATTGCCTTCTTCGGCAGGATGAAATGTTTTAGACATAACTGTATGAAAATCATGCATTTCTTTCCATTCTTTTTTTTGTGCGATACTAACTTGTGTTATACTTACAAAAGCAACCAATATAAAAAATTGAAATATTTTTTTCATTTTAAAATAATTAAAGATTAAGGTAATAAATAAATACTGTGATAAAAAGCAAATTTACTTCAAATTATGAAACACTTTTTGTACATCGTCATCTTGTTCCAATTTATCAACCAATTTGAACACTTCTTCGGCTTGTGATTCCTCTAACTCAACGGTAACGGTGGGAATCCATTCTCTTTCTGCACTAATTACTTTTAGCTGTTTTTCTTCTAATGCTTTTTGCATATTTCCAAAATCATTAAATGCGCAACGAATTACCATAACTGTTTCTCCATTTTCTCCTGTTCCTTCACCCATCTCTTCTAATCCAGCATCAATTAATTCTAGTTCTAAGCTTTCTTGATCAAGATCTTCTGCTTTTAATTTAAATACGCCCATGCGTTTGAATTGAAAGCTTACACTGCCACTGGTACTTAAATTTCCATTGCCTTTGGTAAAATAGGAGCGTAAATTGGCTACCGTTCGAGTTGAATTATCCGTAGCTGTTTCAATTAAAACAGCCACACCATGTGGTGCATAGCCTTCGTATAATATTTCTTCATAATTCTCCATCTCTTTGCCTGATGCTCTTTTTATAGCAGCTTCCACACGATCTTTAGGCATATTAACGCTTTTGGCGTTTTGCATACACCTGCGTAATGCTGCATTACTTTCAGGATCTGCCCCCCCAGCTTTTACAGCCAATACAATTTCTTTTCCAATACGAGTAAATTGTTTGGCCATTTTATCCCAGCGGGCAAACATGCTGGCTTTTCGAACTTCAAATATGCGTCCCATAACTTTTTATTTAATGATCAATTTATATATTATCATGTTTTCTTTAATGCTAAAATAGAAAAATCAGTTTCTTCTGCTATGATAGTATTGATTAATTTTCCAAGATGTTCTATTTCCATTTTTACTACATCACCAGCTTTTAACCACTGTTCTTGGTAAGATGGATTATTTAATTTACCCGTTCCATTTAGTTCTAAAAAACAGCCTGTGCCTACCGTTCCACTGCCAATAATATCGCCAGGATAAAGGGTTACTCCATAAGAAGCCCGTTCAATAATTTCTGCAAATGTCCATTCCATATCTTTTAAATTGCCTTTGCTTACTTGTTGATCATTAACCCAACATTTCATTGATAAATTATAGGCTTTCCCAGTATGTCCTGCTTTAGGAGATACAATATACGGGTCAAGCTCATCAGGCGTAATTAAATAGGGACCAATAGCTGTTGCAAAATCTTTTCCTTTTGCAGGCCCTAAATTAAGTTTCATTTCTTCCATCTGCAAACAGCGAGCACTTAAATCATTCATTATCATAAAGCCCCCAATATAGTTGTCTGCTTCGGATGCTTTTATATTTTTCCCTTGTTTGCAAATTACAATAGCGCATTCTAATTCAAAATCGAGCTTTTGAAAATGATCGGGCATACAATGCACGTCTCCAGAGCCTTGTATGCTATGGTGATTGGTAAAATAAAAAACGGGGAATTGATCAAACTCAGGGATCATAGGTGCCTCACGATTTTTTCTAGCCGTTTCTACATGTTGCCTAAACGCATACGCATCTCTACAAGAGGTAGGAAAAGGTACAGGTGCTAATAACAGCATATTGTTAACAGAAAAACCTTGATCTTTACTTATTCTACCTTCTACTATATTTTTATTTGCGATCTGTGCTATAGGAAAATTTTCATGCCAATATTGCAAAAACATACGCATATTATGGGGCAATTCAGGATGAATAGAATCTGTATCATAAACATGTCCATCTACATAAAATGCTAATTGATCATGGCCGTCTTTTAAATAAGATACGAGTTTCATTAAAATTTTGTACGAAAGTATAGGAATTTGTACTTATAGACACTTTCATTAAAAAAATAAAATAATTTGTAACATTTTTAGAGTCTATTCAATAAACTGTGTCAAAATTCAAAATCATTAAATTTGACACAATA
>CAZXBE010000138.1:0-5582 GCA_964638565.1 uncultured Chitinophagaceae bacterium | reverse complement strand
GAAAGTTTAAGTGCTGGAGAAACAGTAATGGTGGGCGATTATCCAGCTACCATACTTAGTGTAAAAGCTGATGGTAGTGGTATGTTTTCTGGAACAGCCGCTATTAAAATGGATGTATTTAGAATAGCGGAAGCATCTGTAAAAACTACATTTAACAGCGTAGTATTTAATACGGATAAACAGTTGATAAAAGGATTTTTTGTAACCACGTATGACAGTACAGAAAAACAAATTGTGGATGTAGATAAAGTATTTGAAGGTGGTGATGGTATAGGAAAAGTAAAAACAGGATTAGATAGTACTGATTTAAGTTTCAACTTCCCAATTAATAAACCAGAAGATATTAAAGTAACAGTTAATCCTGATGGAACAGATGTAATTAATGTTACAGGAGCTAATGGACAAACCAAACAAATTACAGTACAAAGCTTACCCACAACAATAAAAGATAGTGAAGGCAATATTTATAATGTAGATAAAGATGGTAAAGTAACTAAAGTAGGGAAAGCAGGAGAATTTAAAAATCTAAATACAGCACAACTTAATAATATAGCTACGGACAAAGCTATAGTAACATTTAAACCACATTCTAAACAACAATATGCATTTGATGAGTGGAAAGATATATATAATAAGAGTCAACTATACAAAGAACAGTATGAAGTATTAAGCAATACGTATCATGTAAGCTCCAAAGCAATAGAAGCTGCAAAAACAGATGTAGTTAAAGCTGTTATTGATATTAAAGATAGAGCTAATATTATAGCTGACAGTGTAAAATTTGTTACTGGAAAAGGCACTCGCTTTGAAAGTAAATACTTAGGAAACAATGAATATGAAATAACTGTTATTGGTGGGCCTTCCAAAGATGCACAGGAGCTCTATGCAACTTATCCAACAACGACTAACAACTACTTGTCATTTGGTAAACTGTTAATCTCTTCTTATCCGCATAAAAAACAAAAGCTGGTACTGGTATCAGTCAATAAAGCACCAGTAGATAAAAATACAATTGCTGACCAGCTCAATACTATATACAAAAAAATAGCTGTAGAATTTGATGTACAAACGGATACATTGAATGATAAGAGTTGGGATATCGATAAAAATGGTGCATTGCAAGTAGATGGTAGTGGTCTTTTTAGTACACTAACGGGTGAAATGAAAGCACTCAATAATGCTTACCGTAGTAAACGTAATATCGATAAATCTACTATTTATCTATTTGTCTTACCACAGGCTGGTACAGCAGGCGTTGTAGGTGATATGCCCAGAGCTAAACAGTTTGGGTACCTATTTAATGGTAGTGATGGTAAAACCGTGGCTCATGAAGTGGGCCATGGATTATTCCATCTTAAACACAGTTTTGATAGCCAATATGGTTTTGCGAAAGGAGAACTTGCAAATAACGTAATGGATTATCCGAATGGAGATCAGTTTAGTAAACTCCAATGGGATGCCATACATGCTCCGGGACTTGTAGTTGGATTGTTTGAAAGTGATGGAGATGCTCAAAGTATAATTATTTATAAGAGATTACCAGTTCAGTTTACTAATCAAGATAAAGACAGTACATATACTTTCTTAACCCCTTCAGGCGAATATATTACATTACCACATTATACCACTGGAACAGTATTTTCTTATGGGCTTCCTAATTTTAATTCTTGGGATATACCTACTGGCGTATTAGTGAATTTTACGCTGATTAATAATGGAGATACCACTCAATATCAAGCAAAATACCAAAACAGTAAGTTTATAGGTTATTATAATGGCAGTCTATTCTTACCTGCATCAGAAATACATAATGATATATATAAAAATACAGTCATTGTTGGTATCCCTTATCAAAACAAGTTTGTTGTACACAAAATAAAATCAGGCACACTTAAAGCATATTCATCACAGCAACAAGAAAACTTACAGCCTGAAAAAAGTCTACCTGTTATTCCATTTAGCACAACCAACAATTCTGTAACAAAATTAGAATTTACAGGAAGAGATTTTGATAATCTTTTAGGCGAAGAACAGCAAAATATTAATCCTGATTATATTGATATGTTAGCGGGCCATGAGGAAAAGCCTGAAATGCTATCAGTATTAAAAATTATTCAATTAAGAACCTTATATCCTCAAGTATTTAAAGCATTTACTTACCGATTTGATGGATGGAATGTTGTACAAAATAGCGGAGTATTTGACTTTGGTGTATGGGATAAAAAAGTATATGATAACTCTACTCTAAAAGATCAGTGGAAAAGTAATCCTGTTGCTTTTTATAACACTTTCATTGATGAGTTTGTAAACTTTAGCCAAACCATTAACCAAAGTAAGTTCAATATACTGGATAGCTTAGATGCCAATACCAGTCCATTAAAAATAATGCTGGTGTTAAATGCTTACAGTAATGATGAAATTGAACGACGCTTTTCCGCCAGTAATCGTTTACTCACCATTAGCATATTAGCTAATAATAAAAAAGTTGGAGACGAAGCTTGGGAAGATCAGATTGTACGTTTAATTAGATACACTCCAACCAATCAAAGCGACAGTTTACTACAAGGTATATTAGGAGCAAATAAAGTAAATGCTAATAAAAAATTATTACATCAACTTATTAGAAATATTGATGATGCTTTTATTGGTTTTGGAGAAGATAATTATAAGGCGTTGATATTAGCCTTTATTAAGGTGGCCAATCAATCTCAAACATTCATTAATAAAGTAAAAGAGATTAACGAAAATAATTTTTATGAACACTACGTATACTTTAAGTATGATGGTATTTTAAAAAGATTTTTTGATTACAATACATATTATCTAATATCTACTGCTTCATTAAATGATAATGATGTTAAGTTAGGTACTAAACTATGCATGGGGCTTATTTGTAGTAGTATAGGTGATGATAAAACGTTTGGAGCCTTCGATCCAATATGGTTAAGCGATGCTACAGGAATAAGTATGATGCAAGACATTAGCCAAGCCAATGCAGGAGCCTTTGTACCAGCTATTGTTCTTAAATACGCAGATGATAAAGCGGATATGAAAACCAGTGGCGATATGATTAATGCGGCTATTGATGTAGCATCTCTTGCCAGTGGTTATGGAGCTATCAAGAGTGGGGTAACGGGTATGCGTCGTGCACTTACTATTGTTGATTTAGTAGGTTCTGGTGTTAGCTTAACCGATAATATTACTGGTGGTGTAATTACTGCTAATGCGCCGTATGCTAAAGCGGTATTGGATGCTATGAACTTGCTTAGTGCAGGGTTAGCTATTACTAATTTAAATGGGGTATCTCGATTTACTAAAAACACTACAGAAGTTACAGAAGCATATAGTAAAGTAATTGCTCGTACAGCGAATGATGCAGCAACTCTGCCTACTATAAAACAGGCTGAAGACTTTTTAGAAAGTGTAAAAACAGCCATTACTAAAAACGAGTGGAAAGAAATACCGTTAAAATATAGAGCAGATGTTAAAGCGTTTGTAAAACGTATTAAAGTAGAAGGAGAAGCATTTAACAAAACCAACTTATTTAATAAGGCACAAGAAGTAGAAAAAGTAATAGAAAATGTTGCTCAAGGCAGTAATGCATTAGATGAAATATTAGACGTTGCTAAAACCTTCGATGATAATGTGCTTGATATAGCTGATGTAGGATTACAAAACTGGAAGACCTTCCAAAATAGAGTAACAGAGCAATTGAAAAACCTGTATCCAAATAGTAAAATTGGTAACCAAATCACATTAGATATCACATATCTTGAAAACGGTGTAACAAAAACAAAAACCATTATTCCAGATAACTTGGTACAGTTTGAAGTAAACGGTGTAAAAAAATACAAAGTGATTGACGCTAAAACAAGTGTAAAAAATGATTTAGTAAACATGAATGATTTAACCAGCACTTGTACCAATAATCAAAAGGCTATTTATCCAATTATTGATGGAACAGTATCTAACGGCTCAACTATAACAAAAGTGGAAATGAGAGGTGAACAAGCTACTCAAGCCTTTAGAACAAATGAAATTTTTATTAATGGGAAAGTCGAAATTCAATTAGAACAAGGAGTAGAATTTTGGATTAATAGTTCTACTACTGATTTTACAAAATATTTTAAACGAGTAAGAATAAAATAGACAATGAATTATTCAGAAGTAAAAAAGGAATTGAAAAAAGAATTTGAGAGCTTTTTAAAACCTTTAGGCTATAAATCTAAAAGTGGTGCTCAAGGTTGTGAATTTATTCTTTTGAAAGAATTGACAACATTTCGTATTGGCTACGGAGTAGCAAACTATATCGACGAATTTACAACAGGTTGCTATTTAGGAATTGGAATTTTACCAATACAAAAAATAGTTTATAAGCTTGAAGATGTAAAAGAAGTAACCGACAACTATGGAAGTACTATAGCCTCAGGTATATCTCATTATTTTAATGAGTTAAATTATGATTATAGAATTAAAACTACAGAAAATATAAAAGAATGGGGTGCTATAGTAAGGAAGTTTTATGAAGAATATGCCATTCCATTTCTTGAAAAGTATAATACAGTAGATGCTATTGATAAATTGGTAAATACTAACCCCAGTGAGAGAGTTATTTATTGTGATGATTTAGCATGGCGAATGATGAATGGGTTAATTTCTGCTAAACTTAATAACAATCCTAAATACGAAGATTTAAAATCGTATTATAGAGCTGAAGTAGAAAGGATATATCAGGGGCATTTTAAGTATTCCGATTGTATAAAAGTTATTGAGTTCTTAGATAGTCATAGCCAAGAAGAATTATTAAAAATTACTGAAGTACAAAAAGCACATTAAGTAAAATAATACTTATTGCACCATGAATAAAAAAAGAATAGGTTGTGTTACAAAATGTATGATGAATAAAAAGCAGTAGGGCATTAACTTTCCGCCTTTGTTGGTGTTGTGTAGAGCTCAAGTGTGTTGGTTACACCAACAAAAATGGTTCGCATTAATAAAAAAACATGGAAACTAAAATAACAGAATATCCACAATTTTTTACGGCCACTAATTTGGAGTGGAAAAGATTGCTGCAATTAAACAAATACAAAGATGTAATTGTGAATAGTCTTCGTTTTTTAGTAGAAGATAAACGGGTAATATTATATGCCTTTGTAGTTATGGATAATCATGTACACCTAATATGGCAAATGCAGCAAGGTATAAAAGCAGAAAATGTACAAAGAGATTTCTTAAAGTATACTGCTCAGCAGATAAAGAAGGACTTAACAAAAAATCATCCTGCTGTATTAGAATATTTTAAAGTAAATGCAAAAGACAGGGTGTATCCGTTTTGGGAGCGTAATGCGTTAAGTATAGAGTTAAGGACAGATAAAGTATTTGAACAAAAATTAAACTATCTGCATTATAACCCGGTAAGGGCAGGTTTGTGCAATTTACCAGAGGAATATGCGTATTCAACAGCGAAATGGTATGAAACAAACATTAATAATTGGGAATTTATTACGCAATATGGTTAATAAGGCTGTTGGTGTAGTCCAAGCTACAAAGGCTTGGCTCAACACCAACAGCGGCAAGAAAAT
>CAZXBE010000137.1:0-5608 GCA_964638565.1 uncultured Chitinophagaceae bacterium | reverse complement strand
GTTTCTTTTATAAGACAACTTATCCTTCCAGTCAGCATCAGGTAATTCTCTACAAAGCAGCGCATCACCTTCTTTAATAGCTCGATCACTACCATCGTTCATACTATCACCAGCTATAGTGAATACAACATAGTTGCCTTTTTCTAGAGGTGTAGGAATAAACATTTTAGGCAGATTTTCTACATACTCTGGATCACTATATCCAGCTATATACGCGGCTTGTGCTTTTTGCTCTACAACAGGAATAGCCCATAAGTTATTCTCCATGCTGTTTAATTCATCTGTATATCTATTGATAAACATTTTTCCTTTACCTGTAAGCAGCCAATCTATACTAGCATTCCACCGGCTACTTAACAGCAATAATTTTTCTTTTTGTATAGGCAGTTTACCATTTTCTACTTTGTAGTAATAAGAAGTATCTAGTTCCAATTCCAGAGCAAGAGCTCTGGCTGTTTCAAAACCTAATCTTTGTCTAAGTTTCACTAGCCGTTTACTCACCTCTTGCATAGAGGTTGGATTGTTAATTTTTCGTGAATTACGAGAAGAAGTTGTGCTCATAGTGTGGAAAAGGGGATAATTTAGTCCTTATTAATTAAGTTATTTACTTCCCAAAAGTAAATAAACTTTTTAAAATAGGAAATAAAATTTATCCCCATTTATCTCCTGATAATTTCAGTAGCTATTATATAAAATTTATCTAAAAACTTTATTTATCAACTATTTCATTAAAATCTAATTAATAAAAAAAATTATCTTATCTGGTTAAATATTTTTTACTTAATTGTTTTTGTGTATAACCAGCCGATAAAAAATTTCCGTATTGGGGATAAAAATGAAGTATTAATTATAAAAAAAGGATTTATGTATCTCTATATTTGCGTTGTAATTATTTTGATTGCACAAAAACAATTTCACTATATATTATGAGCATCACTGCTACCAAAAATACCTTCCCATCGGTTGCATTTTTTCAACTAAACGGCAGAAAAATAAAATGCTTTTGTAATCAACATACTCCTCATAATATAGAACCATATAATGTCATTGAAATTACTGTTACTGCTTTTGAACAATGGTTAGATGAACATGGATATTTAGAAGTAAAAGAAGAGGTTTATCCTTCAAGTAATGGTTTAGGCACTTCAAATAAATCTATACACTGGAGTTACACCATAGATGAATTCTTACACAGCAGTACCCACTCTTATGATATCAATCATTTACTCAGTCGTTATATAAATGAAATTCTTTTAAAAAAATAAAAATGAGACACCCCAAAACCCCATATAATTATTTAACACTAAAAACAAAACTATATGGCGTTCCTAACGGAGAAATACCGCAAAAAACTAGAAAGCGCAAAAGCCATTCAGCATGGTGATTTTGCCATTATTGCTGATCAAACGGGTTATGGTAGAAGACATATCCGAGAAGTAATAAGAAAGGGAGCTAATACTAGTGATGAGGCAATAAAAATAATTACTGATTACTATGATAACCGTTTAGAGTTGATGTACAAACAAACCAAAGTCGGTCGTAAATTCAGTAAACTAGCTAGAGAATTAGATCTCCTAGCCAAAGAAATGAAACAACCTCTTCGAGCGGTAACAACTAATACAACTGCTTCTATAAAAAATTAATGTTAATGCATTATGCAATTGACAATAGATGATATTCAAATAGCTGGCGTCCTGCGAAAACGCCTGGCATCAGGAGTTATTGATATTCATGAACTTGATGCCTTCTTGACTAGGCTGGAGCGTAAAGCTTCAGCTGACATCAAGAAAAAAACTGCAAGAAGTGAAAAAAGACAACAATTGTTCTTATGGCACTTGAACAATTTAAGCAAAAGAAAATCACCAAAACCAAAAACCAATTAATACAAACAAAACATAATTATAATGTTATCAGCAGATCAAATTTATAGCTGGATTGAACATATCATCCTTAGCTGCAATAGTGACTTTCAGTTTGTATGCGTAGATAAACTTATTGAACTTTTCAAACAACGATTTCCTGAGGAGCTAGCTCTTAGTACATCGCTAGAACAATTACGCAATAGCCACGAGCAGGCAATACAACAAGCTAAAGCAACTAATGTGCAGCCATAACTTAACTATTTTTTCGATATCTATTTTTTAACACTTTTAAAACAATCAAAATTACTATGGGACTTGAAAACACTACTAAACTTATCTACTTAAGCATCAGTGCTGGCAAAATCTGTAGACGTGTGCATCAACCAACAGAGAATTCTATTAGCCGTACCAATAAAAATGGGGTAATCGTACATGAAGAATACTATGACCGCATTAGTGGTACAATTAAAGATATCCGTACACGCAACCACATAGAATACGGTAGATTCTGGGAAGTATGCATGGAAGATAAAGGCACACTATATCTACTACAGTTTAAATACTCTTCTGGCTATGCTAGCAGCTTTTTGAAAGCCATTAAAAATGCAGACTTGTGTAAGCCTCTCACTTTAATACCTTATAGTAAAGAAGAAAATGGAAGAACAAAAACTACTTTATTCATTAATCAAAACGGACAAGTACTTAAGCATTACTATACTAAAGTAAATCCCAATGGTATGCCTACGTTTAGAAAAGTAAAAGTGAAAGGTATAGACCAGTGGGATGATAGCGATACGATGGAATTTTTGGAAAGAATGGTAGATACGGATATAAAGCCTCTGTTATACAATAATGGAGCTGTACAACCACACAGCTATTCAGATCTAACGCAAGACACCCTTTCTTTTTAATGCTTTTTGGATTCTAAATCTACTATAACACTAAACGATTTAATCGTTTAAATAATTCTATAAAATCTTATCATAATCACTGTTTATGGCGATCCTACACAAGAGCGCTAGAGGGCGTATTGACTTTTTAGATGAACGGTTTTATACCATAGATGGTATCCATTTCTATCCTTCAGTAACTACTGTACTGGAAGTGTTGCCCAAAGGAGCTGGCTATTATCAATGGCTAAAAGATGTAGGCAATAATGCAGATATCGTCATGCGAAGAGCAGCGGAGAGCGGCAGCAAAGTACACGGGGCCATAGAACAATATTTGCAAGGTCGGGAACTACGATGGGCTGATAAAAAAGGACATACTATTTATAGCCTAGAGGAATGGCAAATGATTAACCGCTTTGTAGAATTCTGGCAAAGCTATAGACCAAAATTATTAGCTGTAGAGTTCAATATGATCAGCGACAAATTTTTATTGGGAGGAACGCTGGATATCATCTGCTATATCAATAACGAGCTATGGATCATCGACACCAAAACCAGCAATCAAGTGTACGATAGCCACGCCCTACAACTCGCTGCTTATGCCATGATGTGGAATGACAGCCATGAAGAAAAAGTAAAGCGTATAGGAGTCATGCATCTAAAATCCCAAAGCAGAGGAAAAGATAAAACAGGTAAAAAAATACAAGGAGAAGGCTGGAGGCTCCATGAATTTGAGGAACCACTGAATAGTCTTTGGGATACGTTTTGTGACCTACGCCGCATTTGGGATCGACAGAATCACAACTACAAACCTAAAAATTTAAGCCTACCAGATCGTTTAAAACTAACTGTATGATTCAGCTTAGACCTTATCAACTAGCCATTGCGGCCAAAGCCTATTCGTTACTGCGGGAGCATAAGATTGCTTATTTATCCATGCAGGTGAGAACGGGTAAAACGCTGACTGCTCTACGTACAGCACAATTGTATGAAGGAAAACATATACTGTTTCTTACTAAGAAAAAAGCGATCAGCAGTATAGAACAGGATTATCAAAAGCTAGCGCCTCATTTCAATATAGATATTATTAACTATGAGCAATTACATCGTATAACCGAAAATGGATACGATTTAATTATTTGCGATGAAGCCCATGTGCTGGGACAATTTCCTCAACCCTCTAATCGGGCTATATTATTAAAGCAAATTGCTAAGGATAAACCGATCATTTTCTTAAGTGGTACACCCTCCCCAGAAAGTTATAGTCAGCTCTATCATCAGTTCTGGATATCCAGCTATTCGCCTTTTGCAGCATACAGCAATTTTTATAGTTGGGCGAAGGAATTTGTAAACAAGAAAAAAAGATATTTCTATAATAGAGAAGTGGTGGATTACAGCGATGCTCGAGTAGAAGAAATCCATCTATTGACTGGGCATCTTTTTATCAGCTATACGCAAGCAGAAGCCGGATTTATACAGGAGATACAGGAAAATATCCTCACTGTTTCTATGCAACCCAATACATATAGGTTAACTGATATATTGATGAAAGAGCGTATATATACTAATGCCAGTGGAGCTACTATTCTCGCAGATACGGAACTCAAACTGATGCAGAAACTGCATCAGATTTATAGCGGAACAGTAATTCTAGATAATAAAGCAGATGCTATGCAGATAGATAATAGAAAAGCCCTCGTTATCAAAGAACATTTCAAAGGAAAGAAAATTGCCATCTTCTACAAGTTTAGAGCAGAACAACAAATGCTCAGTGAAGTATTTGGAGATACAGTTACCATCAATCCAGATGAATTCAATTCTTCCAGTGATAAAATTTTTATCTCTCAAATTCAAAGCGGTAGAGAAGGTATCAATCTCAGCACAGCAGATGCGTTAGTCATGTTCAATATCGATTTCAGTTCGCTGAGCTACCAACAAGCGAGAGCCAGAATACAATGCAAAGATAGAACCAAGCCCTGTCTTTTGTATTGGGTATTTGCCAAAAATGGTATAGAAGAAAAGATATATAAAGCAGTGATGAGTAAGCAAGATTACACACTAAAATATTTTAAAAAAGATTTCGCCATTATTAAACCTGTATAATCATGAGTGTATACAAAGGGGTAATGCAAGACCTGCATCAGGAAAAGATAACAGCAGTTGCGACCAAGGAACAAGAAGAAAATGTTACTGAGCGCCAAACAACTGTTATCCCTAAGCTATCTCAAGAGTTAAACGACTTGATTGCCCAGATGCAGCAAAATTTGGGTATGCGGGTAGAATATGGTCCATTGAATGATGCAAAAGAAGAAGAACTCCCAAAGCAAGAAAAAAACCGCACCGACTACACTACAGAAATAGAAACGTTAGCGTACTTTTTTAGTAACTGTACGCTGCCCAATACCCCTATTCAATTAAGCAAACATGAAACAATACTTAATGTAAAAGATTTTGTAGAAAGCCATCTATCTACCATAAAAAACTATGCAAACAATAAATATTATCAGCCTTATCTGGAAAGATTGCAAAGACTGAAAATTTATTTAAGCCAAATGAATTAAAAATGAACTTATCTAAAACACCTAAAGAATCTGTCATTCAACAAAAGATCATACACTATTTAGAAAGTAAAGGTTGGTATGTCATTAAGCTTATACAAACCAATAAAAACGGTATAGCCGATCTCTGCGCATTAAAAGATGGTAAGGCCGTGTTTATGGAAATAAAGCGACCGGGACTGAAGCCTACACTGTTGCAAGCATTTAGAGCCAAAGAGTTGGCGCAAAAAGGATTTACGACACTTATTGTTCACCATATAAAAGATATTCAACATTTATGTTAGCTACAACACTAGCC
>CAZXBE010000136.1:0-5666 GCA_964638565.1 uncultured Chitinophagaceae bacterium | reverse complement strand
TTTACACTAATACAGTTACTATCCTATTTACACAAAGTTTTAGATACTACCAATTAATGGGATAAAAGTTCTCCGAGTTTTTGAGTTACCTTCTCCGAATTAGGTAACATTTCTTTTTCTAAGCTAAGATGTATAGGTACAGTTGGCAGTGGTAATGCACCTAATACTTTTACTGGTGCGTCGAGCCATTGAAAACATTGTTGCATTATTCTAGCAGCTAATGCCTCAGAAAAAGAATTGTGCTGTTGTTCTTCACAAACAATTAAACATTTTCCATGTACTTGCACAGCATTAAAAATCATTTCTTCATCTAACGGAAATAATGTGCGTAAATCTATTATTTCTATCTTTCCTTTAAATTGTTTTGCTGCATTCAACGACCAATATACACCCATACCATAAGTAACAATTACACAGCTTTCTCCATTAGTAATAGTGGTTGCATTTGCAGCTAATACTTGTCGTGCTTTACCTAATGGTATCATATAATCTTTACTAGGTAAAATGGTTTTTGCTTCTTCTGTACCAGGCACTTTACTCCAATACAATCCCTTATGTTCAAGCACTATAACCGGATTAGGATCGTAAAAAGCAGCCTTCATTAAACCATTCATATCCGCTGCATTAGATGGATAAACTACTTTAATGCCTTTTATCGATAATAATGTCGATTCTATACTACCACTATGGTATGGCCCACCACCACCATAAGCTCCAACAGGAATGCGTATTAATGTTTGTACATTAAACTTTCCGTTAGATAAATAGCAAGATTTGGATATTTCACTTACTAATTGATTAAAGCCTGGATAAATATAATCTGCAAATTGAACTTCTACAATAGGTTTCATACCCATAGCGGATAAGCCATTTGTAGAACCTATGATATAGGCTTCCTGAATAGCTGTATTAAAAACACGATGATCGCCAAATTTTTGTGCTAACGTAGCCGCTTCTCTAAAAACGCCCCCCAGCCTACGTCCTACATCCTGACCGTACAACACAGCTTCAGGATTTTGTTGTAAAATTTCTTCCACTGCAAATAAAGCGGCATCTACCATTACGACTTTCTCATTGCCTATCGGGCTGCGTTTGCCACACTCTTTCGTAATAGGTGTTGGTATAAATATATGTGTTTGTGTATTAGTAGTATCAGGATCTTTAGCAGCACAAGCTTGTTCAAAATCTTTCTCAACTTGCTGTTTGGCGGTTTGTTGTATTTGCTGTAATTGTTTTTCAGAAATTCCTATTTTATATAAAGCGTTTTCTATCTTAGGTAATGGATCATGTTGAGCATGTGCTGCTAAGTCTTCTGGAGTTCTGTAAAATTCTTTACGTACTCCGCTCGTATGATGTCCTAAAAGAGGAACATTGGCTTGTATTAAAAAGGGTTCTCTATTTGATCGCACCTTTTCAAATACAATCTGAACGGCTTCATAGCTTTCCATAAAATTACTACCATCTATTTCTATGGTGTGCATACCTTTAAATCCTTTAGCGTATTCGCAAGCACTCATAGCTCTCATCTCTTTAGCGTTTGCACTAATATCCCACTGATTATCCTGTACCAAGTATATAATAGGTAATTTTTTTAACACTGCAAATTGAAATGCCTCACTTATTTCACCCTCTGTAACAGACGCATCTCCTAGCGAACAAACTACAATGGGTTTTGGTTTTTCTATTGTATAACCGCGATGATGTAATTTTTTATCTAACAAGTTGATTTGTTCAAAATACTGCAATGCTTGCGCCAAGCCAGTAGTTGGAATTGCTTGCATACCCGTTGCACTACTTTGGTGAATAATTAATGGTTTATCGGGCTTGTTATAACTAGGATGACAATAATAGGATCTCCCCCCACTAAATGGATCATCTGCTTTAGCTAATAATTGTAGCATCAATTCATATGGTGTAAACCCTAATGCTAGTAGCAAACTATCATCTCTGTAGTATGGACTTACACTATCATATGCGCACAACTGTAAACCTATGGCTAATTGTATGGCCTCATGACCTCTAGAAGTAGCATGAACATATTTATTTGTTATGTGCTTCTGCTTTTCGTACAAATCAGTCATGGTTTTAGCAGTACACATTAATTGGTATGCTTTTAATACAGTTGCTACATTCACTGGTAAAGTGTTACGTTATAAATGATTGCAATATTATCTAAAACTTCATTTATAATCCAACATAATTTATTATTGAATAGCGAGCTCTAATACTTTTTCTTTTTCAATAAACCCTTCCAACAAATCACCCACCACACACTCTCCAACTCCAGCAGGCGTTCCTGTAAAAATAAGATCTCCAATATTTAAAGAAAAGTATGTAGTAATAGTTGCAATAATGCGATCGAATGAAAAAATCATATTATCGGTATTTCCTATTTGTACTAGATCATTATTTTTTTTAAGAGAAAAATTGATCCCCTTTCCTAGAGGTTTATCTTTGGGTATATCAATCCAATGGCCTACTACTGCTGATCCATCAAACGCCTTGGCTTTTTCCCAAGGTAACCCTTTAGCTTTTAGTTTTTCCTGAATGTCTCTTGCTGTGAAATCGATGCCTATTGAAAAAGCATTGTAGTATTTATGTGCGTACTTCTCTTGAATATACTTACCGTTTTTACTTACTCTTAATACTATTTCACATTCATAATGAAGTTCATTTGTAAAAGCAGGATAATGAAAAGGAATGTTTTTTGTCCATAGGGCTGATTTGGGCTTTAAAAAAATAACCGGTTCATCTAGATTAACAACATTACCAAGTTCTTTAATATGCGCTACATAATTTCTTCCTACACAAAAAATTTTCATACGAATAGGTTTTAAAGATTTTCATTAGTAAATAATAAATAAATGATTATTTGTTGGTGGTTTAATGAAGCTCTAAATAATTAAATCCATTATAGCCTTGCGTGAAAAATGAAAATTTAGACACGCCAACTTTAATTGGAACTGATCGTATACTTTAGGATTGAATAGCTTTCATCAACACAAATCGTTCATTTACAGTCTAAAAAAAGAAATGAAATTTATTGAGGATGATTTCAAACATGAAAGGTTTACAGCAAAAAGCTAGCCAAAGGTATAATTTAATTGTCTTTTACGCGCTATCAAATGTCATATTATTGAACAAATTCATCGTTTTATCTATTCCCATCATAGTCATAGACTCAATTATTTGCACACTTATTGTTACCTTTTTTTGTACAATTGATTCTTCTTGTATTGTCCACTTCCCTAAAACAAACTCTACTTGTCGGCCTTTGGGAAAATGGTTGCCAATACCAAAGCGTAACCTGGGATAATTTTGATTTTGGGTATATTCATTTATGCTTTTTAGTCCATTGTGACCAGCATCGCTCCCTGAAGGCCTCAAACGCAAGCTTTCTAATGGCAAGGCTAAATCATCTACTATAACCAATACATGAGAGGATATTATTTTTTCTCTTTGCATCCAATAAGCCACGGCCTTTCCACTTAAATTCATGTAGGTGGTAGGTTTTATACAAATAAGTATTTTTCCTGCCCATTTTACTGTGGCCATGTCTGCAAACCTATCCACAGCAAATTTTTCTTCATGTTTTTGTACAAACGCATCCAATACATCAAATCCTATATTGTGACGCGTATGCGTATATTCTTCACCTATATTTCCCAATCCGACGATTAACCATTTCGACATGATTGCAAATGTATAAAGCTATTTGCTTTTTACAATACTTAATAATCGATTATGTTTATATTCATGCTTTAACTTTGAAGAATTATGCAAGACAAAACTCAAAAAAAAATCAATACTTGGCTCAATGGTTCATATGATCAAGCCACCAAAAATGAAATTATTCAATTACAAAAAAACAATAAAAACGCATTAATAGATGCGTTTTATACCGATCTCGAATTTGGTACAGGTGGACTTAGAGGCATAATGGGCGTAGGTACTAATCGCATGAATAAATATACGGTGGGCATGGCTACACAAGGCTTTGCAAATTATTTAAAAAAAGTATATAAGAATACTGAAATAAAAGTAGCCATAGCACACGATTGTAGAAACAATAGTCAATTTTTTGCTGAAACTACAGCAAATATTTTTGCAGCAAATGGTATTAAAGTGTTTTTATTTGAATCGCTAAGACCCACTCCGGAACTAAGTTTCACCATTCGATATTTAAAATGTCATTCGGGTGTAGTATGTACAGCATCCCATAATCCAAAAGAATATAATGGGTATAAAGCTTATTGGAACGATGGTGGACAATTAGTGCCTCCACATGATAAAAATGTAATCAAAGAAGTTCAATCTATTAAAAGCATAAATGAAGTGAAATGGAGTGGTGGAGAATTAAATACCACTATTATCGGAAAAGATATGGATGCAGCGTATATTAATATGGTAAAGGGATTAAGTATATACCCTGAAATTATAGCCAAACAACATGATTTAAAAATTGTATATACACCTATTCACGGAACGGGCATTGTATTAGTTCCAGAAGTATTAAAGCAGTTTGGGTTTACTAATGTACACATTGTGCAAGAACAAGCAGAGCCCAATGGAAATTTTCCTACAGTAATCTATCCTAATCCCGAAGAAAGTGAAGCGATGCATATAGGATTAGAAAAAGCAAAAGAACTCAATGCGGATATTTTATTGGGAACAGATCCAGATACAGACAGAGTTGCTATTGGCGTAAAAGATATACATGGTAGCTGGGCTTTATTAAATGGTAATCAAACCGCTGCACTAGCATTTGCATACATGATAGAGGCTCGCAAAGCAAAAGGCATTGCAAAACCTAATGATATGGTGGTAAGCACCATTGTTACTACAGAAATGATTGAGAACATAGCTAAACAAAATAATGTGGCTTGCTACAGTGTACTTACTGGTTTTAAATGGATTGCAGAATTGGTAAAAGAAAAAGAAGGAAGAGAAAATTATATTATTGGTGGTGAGGAAAGTTTTGGCTTAATGATTGGAGACCAAATAAGAGATAAAGATGCAGTATCGGCTGTAGCGCTATTGTGTGAAATGGCTGCATATGAAAAAAATAAAGGTCGATCGTTATTTGAAAAATTAATTGATTTATATATGCAATATGGTTTTTATAAAGAGGCTCTCATTTCTATTACCAAAAAGGGAATCACTGGTAAGCAAGAAATTGATACTATGATGCAACAATATAGAATGCATCCACCAAAAGAAATGAATGGTTCTGCAATCGTTCAATTATTAGATTATCAACAACAAACAGGAAAGCATTTAAAAACAGGAGAAACCTGGAAAATACATTTGCCTGTATCTAATGTATTGCAATTTATATTAGAAGATGGAAGCAAAATATCTGCTCGTCCCTCGGGTACAGAACCAAAAATAAAATTTTATTTTAGCGTACATACCTCACTTGCGTCAATAAATGATTATGAAGAAACAAATGAAAAGCTTGAACAAAAACTAAAAGGTATCATTAGCTGTATGCAACTATAGTGCCCTAATATAGGACTCAATTAATTGTAACAGCTAGGTGTTCTTCAGCCAGAGTAAAGGTATCTCCATTTAATTAATCGGTTGAGAATGTTAAAATAAATTGAATGTGTCACAAAATATGCTTTTTTAAATAGTCGGCCCTTAAAAAGCCATTTTTAGTTTTA
>CAZXBE010000135.1:0-5803 GCA_964638565.1 uncultured Chitinophagaceae bacterium | reverse complement strand
TTCCAAAACTAGGCATAGAAAGTCCATACTGCGTTCTAAAAGAAACTTGAGAGACTCCTGCTTTTCCTTTTTTAGTGCTAATAACAATTACACCATTTGATCCACGAGCACCATATAACGCTATTGCTGCTGCATCTTTTAATACCGTTACATTTTCTATATCATCAGGGTTAAGACTCGATAAGATATCACTCGTTTGAGTTTGTTGATTACCAGCATAAAGTTGTCCAGTAGAAACAATTATTCCATCAATGACATATAAAGGATCTGACCCGGCACCTATAGACCCTGTACCATGCAAACGAACACTTTGCGCCGAACCAGGTTGCCCTGACCCACTAGAAATTTGTAACCCTGGCGCCTTGCCTTGTAATATGTCATTTACATTACTTAATGGAACAGCTTGAAGATCTCTCCCTTTTACTTCTGAAGCCGATATGGTAGGTTGTTTTTTTACAGCATATCCTACGTTTACAAAAGTTTCGATTTCCATTACAGAATCTGCAAGCTGTATTTCCAAATTTGTTTGACGACCAATTGCAATTTGGCGAGTCTTAAATCCTACACTAGATACAATTAAAAACCTTGCAGAAGAATCTGATGTAATTTTAAAAAAGCCTTCTTCATTTGTTTTTGTTCCTGATTTCTCTCCTTTGATAAGGACTGAAGCATTGGGAATAGGCTTTGTTTTTGAATCTGTTACTTTACCAGTAATTGTTTTAGTTTGTGCCAGCAATTGCCCAAGGGATAAGGCAAAGCCTAAGATTATTGTGGTTAATTTCCTCATAAACTCGTTTAGGTTTGGTTAAAGAAAGGGCGCAATATATGAAAAATTTAACAAAAAAATAACAATTGTTATAATTTTCGATTAGATTGCTGCAATCCTCTTGTGATTAATAAAATAACAAAACCGCAATTTAACCCTAAAAAATAACAAATAAATAACATTAAATATTTTTAATGTCAACTATTTGTAAAAATATCCGCTAATATTCTACAACGAAACATAGGTGTAAAAACAAAACAGATACAAAGTATTCATTCGGAACACTTTACTATTTCTATAAATTTTATTATTGTTTTTTATTTCTTTTACTCAACGCCAATAACAATACAGGGAGTAAAACTACATTGGTAAACGTAGCAACAATTAATGTAAATGAAGTGAGCCAGCCTAAAGCAAAAATGCTTCCAAAGCTACTCATGCAGAATACCACAAAACCTATGGTTAATACCAAAGACGTATATAAAATACTGATGCCCGTCTGATGTATAGTGTCTATCACCGTCGGCCTTGCCTTGTATGCATAACGAGGCAGCTGTTGTTTATAGTTAACTAAAAATCGGATGGTTATATCTATAGCAATTCCCAATGCTACACTAAATATTAAAACAGTGGACGGTTTTAATGGGATTCCCGCCCAACCCATAACTCCAGCTGTAATAATCAACGGAACTACATTCGGTATAAGACTGCACAATACAATTTTAAATGACTTAAACAAATAGATCATACAAACAGCAATAAATATAAAAGCCCATAAGGCACTTTGTGTTAAACCGTTAATAATAAATGTTGTTCCCTCTAAAAAAGTAACACTTGCGCCAGTTAAACTTATATTATATGATGTATCGAAAATGACATGTGATTTTATTTTTATACTATCTAAAATGGAGGGCAATTTACTACTACCCACATCTGCCATCGAAACGCTTAATCGAGCTATTTGGCGATTGCTATCAATGAAACTAGCCAGTATAACACTTAGGCTATTCGCCTGTTTGGTAGAAGAAGCATTTTTTTTACTTTTTAAATATGGTGCTAAAAAAGCCATATCAAATTCATTAGGAATTCGATAGTTACTACTATCCCCGTTATAATAGGCCTGCTTTGCAAACTTTAATCCTTCTACTAATGATAATGGACGATTCATTTCAGGCATAGAGGCTATATACGCTGATAAGGTATCTATTTTTTCTAGTGTATGTAACGAACGAATTAATCCATTTTTCTTTTTTGTATCAATCAAAATTTCTAAAGGCATAATGCCCCGAAAGTTTTTTTCAAAAAATTTTAGATCCGCATACACTTTGTCGTTCTTAGGCAAATCATCTACAATATATCCATTTGATTTTAAGCGCAACATGCCTACTACAGAAACCAGAGCAAGTATAACGGTAATAGCTATCACCGATTTTTTATGTTGCAACGACCACACCTCAATACGCTGCAATACTTTATGCAACAATGCATTGTTTAAATACTTTGTATGACGAAGTTTAGGCACGGGCATAAAACTAAGTACTATAGGTATACATAAAAGAGAGATCAAAAAAAGTACGATAATGCCAACGCCAGAAATTACTCCAAATTCTCTTAATACTACACTCTGGGTAAAAGCAAATACTCCAAAGCCAATAGCAGCTGTTATGTTACAAAAAAGAGTTACAACACCCATTCGATCTATCATGGCTATAAGCGCCTCGTATTTGTTTTTGGTAAGTTGATAAGAAGTGTGATACTTATTTAAAAAGTAGATACAATTAGGTATCCCAATTACTACAATTAATGGAGGAACCAATGCTGTAAGTGTATTAATCTTATATCCCAATATTCCCATTAAACCAGTGCTCCATAGCACCCCTACAAGCACCACAACCAAAGACATTAACGTAATTCTAATAGATCGAAAAAATAGAAACAATGTTAATGCTGACAATACAAGTGATGTAATCAAAAACAATTGCGTCTCTTTTGTTAATTTTTGAGCAACCAATGTACGAATAAGTGGCAGTCCACTCGCATGTATTGTAATATTGGTTTGTTTTTCAAACGCTTTAGTCAGTTGCAACAAACTATCTACAAAAGAAACCCTGCGAGAAGAATTAACAATTGCTTTGTTTACTTTGATGGCCATTAAATATGTATGCCCATGATACAAGCGTTCAATATAAAAAGGCAAGTTTTCAAAAATGGCTTTGCAGCTATCTAGTGTATGTTGATTCGTGATATTATCTGGAAAAATCGATTGTGCAACTAATTTCTCACTAACGCTATCCTTTGATAAAAAAATAGATTGTGGAACGCTTAAAATATTTTCAACAGCGTATAATTTTTTACACTGTTGTATGAAATGCGCATAAGAATTAAATACTGGTAATGTATAAAAATTGGGTGTCTCAATGCCAAGCACAATCGTATTTCCATCATCTCCACCAAATAAATGCTGAAAAGCTTTATACTCCTTATACTTAGCATTATTTGCAGGAATAGCACTTGTAAAATCATAACTCATTGTTACAGTAGTAGCATAATATCCCATTACACCGGTAATAGCAACCAAGCAAGTCAAGACTATTATTCTATACCGTAAAATGATTTTAGCAATACACGTCCACATAAACTATATTAAGTGCAGAATGAAAAATATGGGCGCAAAGGTATTGGAGATTTTGATTACATTTTAAGTTTTTAATTTCGGCTTACAAATATGCTACACAAAACAAGAGGAATTGTATTAAAAAATACTTCATATGGAGAAACCAGCTGTATCGTAACCATGCTTACTGAGCTATTTGGCATACAATCTTATATCATCAATAATATCCGCACTCACTCCAAAACAGGCAACAAAGCAGCGTATTTCCAACCTAGCTGTATACTAGATTTAGTAGTATATAATAATAAATTAAAAAATGTACAACGAATAAAGGATTTCAAATTTTTCTATCTCTACACAAACATAACAAACAATATATACAAAAACGCAGTGGCGCTGTATATGATTGAGCTTTTACAAAAATGCTTAAAACAACCCGAATCGAATACAGACCTATATTGTAAAGTAGAAGAAAGCTTTATACAACTTGATAAAGCAAATGTTATGCAAACAGCAAACTACAGTTTGTATTACACTTTATTATTAACAAGTTTACTAGGATTTGAACTACACGGGTCTTACTCCAACAATACCAATATTATTGATTTGGTAGAAGGTACGTTTGTGAAAGATATTCCCATTCATGGAAATTACATAGATAAAGAATTGAGCAATAAAACACATGCTTTACAACAATTAAAATCAATTCAAGATATTGAAAAAATACAACTATCTCAACCACAGCGCAGACAATTACTAACCGCTTATGAAATATTTTTAAAGTATCATATTGCTGATTTTACATCACTAAAATCTTTACCTGTGTTGTATACGTTGTTTGAGTAAGTTAAGAATTAAGGGTGTAGAATTATGAGTTATTAATGAAAGAATTAGATTTATAAACTCTTAACTCTCCACTCATAACTTTTAACTCATTTTCCAAAAGAAAAAATATTGCTACCAAAAATTTTAATAGCAATGGCTAATAATATAACACCAAAAAATTTACGAATAGCAATTAACCCATTTTTACCTAACGCTTTTTCCAAAAATTTTAGCGATCGTAATACGATATATACAATTATAAGATTAATAAAAATGCCGGCTAAAATATTCCATTCACTAAAATTGGCTTTTAACGACATAATTGTGGTTAACGTTCCCGAACCTGCAATAATAGGAAAAGCAACAGGAACAACTGTTCCAGAACGAGCTTCCGAATCTCCTTTAAAAATTTCATGGCCTAACACCATTTCTAATCCTATCAAAAATAAAACCACCGATCCCCCTACTGCAAACGACCGTATATCTAATCCTAAAATTTTTAAAAAATATTCTCCAACAAAAAGAAAAGCTAGCATTAAACCACCTGCTATAAGCGTAGCTCGCAGTGATCTTATTTCTCCCATCTTCCCTTTTATAGAAATAAGCACGGGTATGGCTCCCACTACATCTATAACAGCAAACAATGTAAAGGTTATCGTAATCAGTTGATCAACATTAAGTAACATGGTAAAAGGTTTTCACAAAGTTACTTCCAAAATCTTGCCAATACTAAAAAGTAACCATAAATTGACATATAAAAAACGATTTAATGTAGCTCAATCATGCTACAATACCTCTATTTCAAAAAAAATGCATACCCTCCAAATATTTTTCTTCAGTAGCATCTTCATGCCTTTTCCTTGCTCCTTATTATCTATTGCTGTAGTATATTTTAACATTTAACGTCTTTTATAAACTTGAAATATCCAATTTCTCCAACAGCTATTGAATAATCAAGATCGCACCAAACAGGCTTCCATAATGCCGTAATCTTATTCATATCGCCTCTGTATTTTTCTACGTAAAAAATATTCAAATCCTACAATCATTTTATATAACACGTTTAACACTAGCCTTTGTAATATTATTGTTTGTAGATACGATCTGAATAATACCTGGCTTCTTCCCTTTACTGAAACTCCCAAATTGATGATCTATTTGTAAAGCCTTAGCCCCATTATATGTAGCCCATTGTAAGAGTTTTTCTAAAGAGATAGATGGATAATATTGCTGAATCGTTGTTAATTCTTCTAATATACTCAATTGATGGTTAGAAGCTAAACTGTCTGTACCTATCACTACTCTATCTGCTATATCGATATAATATTGAAGAGAAGGCATTTTTTGTTGAATATATTGATTCGCATTTGCACAAATACACAAAAAAGTATTGTGCTTTTTATCATTATATAACATTTGAATTTCTTCGTGCGATATAGCTACATTATGTACCAGTATTAGGTTTTGTGGAGTAGCTATCCAAGGATAGTAGGTTTGTAAACTGGCTTTTCCTGATGGTTTAAAATAATCGATAGATACATTTAATGTTTTATATAATCGTAAAAAATCTCCTTGCTTTTCTTGAAAAAAGATATTTT
>CAZXBE010000134.1:0-5900 GCA_964638565.1 uncultured Chitinophagaceae bacterium | reverse complement strand
TAAATTCAATATAGTATAACAATCTATAATAAGTATTATAGTATCATTGATAGCCATTTATTATTGCTATAATACTGCATTAACTAAGCTTCATAACAATGGTGAACGAATTATGAAAGGTTTCTCATCGTTTAATTGCGCTAAAAATCTAAAACTCAGCTAGAGATTCGTAATTTTGCCGATTGGCTTGTTCAAAATATATTACCCCTTGTTAAGATTAAATAGATGACAACATTATCTCTTATAAAATATATTTACACACATGCTACCGACGAAGTTATTCGTAGAGGGAAAATAATATACACAAAGCATAACATAACGCTTATTGAACATAATACGTTGTTGCAGTTTATAACCTTTAAGGTTAAAGATGATATATATGCCACACAATACACCGTCAATATTCACAAGTTTGCAGACCTAAAATCTATTTATCTTAAATGTAGTTGTAAGTATAATGTAGGAAGAATGTGTAGACACAAAGCAGGAGCGCTTTTCTATTTACAAACGATGTTAAATCAAAAAAAAATTGACCAACCAATAGTTGCTTACAACCAAGCAAGAACTATAGTAGAGATACCAACATTTAATATAAAAAATATACAACTTTTTTGTTCTTCAAAAACATATACCGAAGCGGAACAGTTTTTAAGGCTACATAAGGCCAATGTAACATTTCCAAAAAATCAAGTAATTGCCGCAACAATTAGCATAAATAAAGAAGTTTTTGAAACAGCTATACAAAAAACAAACAATAATCGCTTTTATACACACTGCAATTGTAAAAGCGAATGTAAACATCCATTATGTTTACATAAAACAATTCTTCTTTTACAATTGCTACATACAAACAAAGTAAGCTACTTCAATGAAAAAACGGAAACGCCTAGTATTATAAATGAAGAAGAAAATAAAGAAGTTATTAGTACATCAACATTAACTATAGAAGCTTTATTAGAGCAACAGAGGGCATCTCAAAATCAAATCATTTCATCACAAAAAAAAGCATATTCTTCTACCGTTAAGCTAGGATTGGTTATCAATTTAAATTACAATAGCTATCCATTTTTTCGCATAGATGCTGTACAGGGAGAAACAAATGAAGAGGCAACAAAATTTATTGGAAAGGTGGAGCGAATCGATTTTGGAAAAACAATTAATACAAATATATTAGACAATCAAGACAAGGTATTATTGCAGCAGTTGAGAAAATTACAACCCACCGAAGTTCACAAATTTATAGATCGAAAATCTGTATTTGCTGGTTTTTGGGAAAATGTAAAACACCATAATAACGAGGAATTACCTACAGAAACACAGATGCTTATTGCAGAATATATGCATCCAAAAATTAAACATTTATTTTCTTCATTGCATCATAAAGCATTAGCCTATTATTTACCAAAACAAAAAACATTTATAACACAGCATTTACAAAATATATACTGTATTAGTAAGGCTATTAGCCCACAATTTAAAATTATTGCTACAACCAATGGTTATACTGTATCTGGTATTATAAAAATAGAAGATATAGAAATACCATTGAAAAATAATGAAATGGCTTCCCCATTTTTATTCAAGTATAACAATCATGTGTACACTTGGGCATATATAAAAGATATTGAAACGACAAAACCATTCACCTCTTCAGATAGCTGGTTTATTGAAACAGATCAGTGGCCTCAAGTATTACAAGAAAAAATATTACCCTTAACACAACAATACATTGTAGATTTTGGTGATATAACGCAAAAAATTGTTACCAATAATACACCTGTTCCACATATAGAATTGCAGGAAAGCGGCGAGTACATCCTATTTAAACCAACCTTTACATACAATAACCATATTGCTCCCCACACAAATACACAAAATATAATTATTGCACAAAACCATACCATACAAATTATTGAACGGGATCTTGCAACAGAACACTCTTTTTTAAAACGCTTTCAATCATTACATGCGGAATTCGTTAGAACAGAAAATGCAACCTATTTATTAAAAGGAAATGAATTGCTTAAGCATAATTGGCTCTACACATTCGTGGAAAAAATGGAGCAAGAAAAAATAGCTGTTGTAGGATGGCAATCGCTTAAAAAATTTCGCTTCAACACAAAAAAACCGACTACTCAAATACGTATTAAGAACAATAATGATTGGTTTGATCTAAATGTGCATATTTCTTTTGGAGATCAACAGGTAGATATCGTACAAATTAAAAAGGCTTTAGCACAACAACAAACACATATACAACTAAACGATGGGTCTTTGGGTATATTGGACGATGAGTGGCTAAAAAAATATGCTTTATTATTTAAAGTTGGTGAAATAGAAAACAAGCAACTTGCACTTAAAAAATATCACTCTAATATTGTTGATGAATTGTATGAAAACAAAAATGAAATAGAACAACAAATTCAATTTAGCGAAAAAATACAGCGTTTAAAAATCAATGATAGAAATTATAATATCGATCCTCCAAAAACAATACAACATACTCTAAGGCCATACCAATTAGAAGGATTTAAGTGGTTTGTTCATTTGTATAACATAGGATGGGGTGGTATTTTGGCTGATGATATGGGTTTAGGAAAAACAGTGCAAACGCTTTCCTTTTTATTATATCTGAAAGAGATTCAAAAAACGTTAAGTGTATTAATTGTTTCCCCCACAACATTATTATATAATTGGGAAAATGAAATTAAAAAATTTACTCCCCAATTGAGCTATTCTATTCATCACGGAAATCAACGCAGTGCAACAATAGAAAAAAACAGAACAGATATAATGCTTACTACATATGGAACCATAAGAAGCGATGTTCAACTATTTAAGCATTTTTTATTTGACTATATTGTATTAGACGAATCGCAGTTTATTAAAAATACAGCGAGCAAAACAACAAAAGCAGTAATGCTGTTACAGGCTAAAAATAAAATTTGTTTGAGCGGAACTCCGCTGCAAAACAATACATTCGACGTGTATGCACAAATGCATTTTTTAAATCTAGGACTATTAGGAAGCATAGAGCATTTTAAACAGAGCTTTACCATACCTATTGATAAGTTGAGTGATGAAATAGCTAAAGAACAGCTTCGTAAGCTATTGCAACCATTTATTTTAAGAAGAACAAAAGAGCAAGTCGCAACCGACCTTCCTCAAAAAACAGAAACAATATTATATTGTGAAATGGGGTTGGAGCAACATCGTATTTATGAAATGTATAGGCAACTATATCAACATAAAATTTTAGGATTAGTTGAGGAACAGGGTGTGCAAAAATCTCAATTAACAATTTTACAAGGCCTAATGAAACTTCGTCAAATTTGTAACTCCCCGGCCATATTAAATAATGAACCAGAAAGATTTAATAATTATTCTGTTAAGTTAGAAGAGCTTACCAGAGAACTTAGCGAAAATATCGGCAATCATAAAGTTTTAATTTTTTCTCAATTTTTGGGGATGTTGTCTTTAATTAAAGATCAATTAATTAAAATGAATATTCCTTTTGTTTCCTTTGATGGAAAAACATCTGCTGTAGAGAGAGAATCTGCCGTACAACAGTTTCAACAAAACGAGGTATGTCGAGTATTTTTAATATCGTTAAAAGCTGGTGGAGTTGGCTTAAATTTAACTGCGGCAGATTATGTTTATATTATTGACCCCTGGTGGAACCCTGCTGTAGAACAACAAGCCATTGATCGAACACATCGTATTGGGCAAAATAAAAATGTGTTTGCTTATCGCATGATTTGCAAAAATACCATAGAAGATAAAATTTTAAAACTTCAGGAACGCAAACAATTACTAGCAAAAGAATTAATTAGTGAAGCCGGGTTTGTTTCTTCTTTATCTAAAGAAGATATAGAATATTTGTTTGAAAAGCAATTGAATTAATTTGGGAATATTATTTCCTTTTGATAGTACCAAAACGAACATGTTGTACTTTTAGCGGGCAATAGGGATAAAAAATGTTAGAAATAGAAATTCCATTTGAGCTTCATATTACGATTGATAACTTAACTTTAGATCGTCAGGCAAATTTCGTCAACTTTTGTGCGGCTAAACAATCCAAATCTTTGATGATAGAACTCTCAAAAGGCAATTTTATCAATCAACCAATGCTTAGTAAAATTATTTATGCCAACAATTTAAATCATGTTTTATTTATTGCTACTGAAATATCTAACTCAATGAAGAGTCAAAATTTTATTGTAAAAAGACTTAAAATTGAAATTCCTGCTCGCAATTCTGATTTATTTAAATATCACTCGTCACACTTTGATACGTATTTTGAATGGCACTGTAAAATAAATTATACACAAGTTGAAAAATTACTTGAACTCTGTGAAGCCCATAAAGTTCACTTATCATTAAACTCAATGAAGAATGAGCCAAATGTAAAATTTATAACGTTGAGAGAGTTTGGAGAAAAGCCGAAATTTGAGCAAAGAATACAATGGCTATTAACGGATTTGCAGTCTGGTAATTGGGTTATTCTAAAGCAACAGTTTGAATATTGTATTTACGATGATAATAAATTTCTTGATAATGGGTGGCTACCACAATAAAATTTAACATATATGACAACAGAAATAAATTCAGCACTAAAAGCTCAAGAGGCTTTTATTCGTAGAGCAGCATCAATAAACGCGCCTTTTATGCTTAAAGGGAGTTATATAACCCGACAATATTTTGATGACATTAATGATAGAACACCTGCAGATCTGGATTGGGTTTATATGAATGAATTAGATGATGATGAAGATGCAGCGAAAGTATTTAACGATTGGTTAATAGCTGTAACAGAACTTGATCTAAACGACGGTGTGAAATATCACAAATTTGATGGAAGCGAATACTGGGAAAGGATTGATTATGCAATGGCAGATGATTTCCCAACTCTTAACATAGATTTGTGGTATTTAGCAGATTCAATGGTAGAGTATGGTCGTTTTAGCTTGGATATTTCTTTTAACTTAAACATCCAACATTCGGCAATTCCTTTAATGTACAAACCAGTATATGGTAATCCATTTCTTATTGAACAAACAGTTCCATTGTTTTTACAAGTGGCTTGGAAAATTCATCAAACACTTGTAAGACCACGCTTTAAAGATTTATTTGATTTAATGTATTTAACACAACATATAACTTTTGATAAAAATAATTGTATTCGTGTGTTAATAGATGAATGCAATGTAAGTAATATTGATATTACTAGATTGAGGTATTTTTTTAATTACCAAATTAATAACCTATTTCTAGATAATTCAATTCAAGAAAACTGGGATCATTGGCGGCATAAAAAATACTCTGATGTTGTTGATTGGAGGCGTAAAAGTAAAATTTCGGATACTGGTGATAAAGTGAGGTATATAACTAATCCTAATAAAGTACCAACGAAACTATCTGTGTTTTTAGAACAATTTAAAAATGCATTACAAAAAAGCGGTTTAACCATAGATTTACTTGCTAGTTTTGAAAACCTAGTAAGATATAGATAACTGATTTGTAATATTATGCGGCAGCGCTGCATAAAAGCCCAGCTATAACAGTTATTTACATTACCTTACTTGTATTTGAACCATTGATACGCATTAAAATATAGCTCCCTCGTTTTTTAACATCAATAATTCGTTTTATTTTTTATTTAAGAACGGCTGTTGGTGGTATTAGCTGCTTTACAGAGCTACATTGCGCATATTCATCATCAATGTAAATATAATAATTTGCAATTTTTTGCTCAAGCCATTTTTGGAGTGTTCTATTTTTTTTCTCTTCTAGAGCTCTTTGTGCAATGAGGCTATAATCGTCTTTTAAATTTTCTCGGTGAGGTTCTGTACGTGTTTTTAAATAAATAATACGTACAGCCTTTCTGTTACGGGCATCAA
>CAZXBE010000133.1:0-6019 GCA_964638565.1 uncultured Chitinophagaceae bacterium | reverse complement strand
CGCATTCACCAAATGTACAACTATTTTATATATCTTGTTAGCGGTTTAGTATTAAATGAGTTTTTCTTAGCCATCAGGTGCTCCAGAATATAAAAAAGGAGCCAATGAAGCTCCTTTTTTGAACGATTATATCCTATCGCACCTCAATCTTATTGCTGGTAGGTTGCTCTCCAGCAGTGCCTACTTCCTCTTCAGATTGATAATACAAAAATCTTATTTTTCCAACTCTAAAAACCAACTATTTTTTACCACTATGCCTTTATTTAAGAAAAATAAACACACTATAATTTTGCCACAGCCCCCTCAACTAAGATTGTTACATTTTCTTTTAATACTTCTACAAAACCAGATTGAATTTCAAATAAAGTAGTGTTATGGGCATCGACTAACACTTTTACAGTGCCTGCTTTTAAGGCACTTACCATTGGAGCATGGTGTTGTAGTATTTCAAAAGAGCCTTCTATCCCCGGTAGTTGCACGCCATATACATCATCACTATACAATTTTCTTTCAGGAGTTAATATTTCGAGATTCATTATTCACGATTTTTAATATCACCATTTTTTACCCTTGTGCTTCAGTAAGTAATTTTTTGCCTTTTTCAATAGCATCTTCCAAAGTACCTACTAAATTGAAAGCTGGTTCAGGATAGTTATCTACATCCCCATCCATAATAGCATTAAAACCACGGATTGTATCGTCAATGCTTACAAATACGCCTTTTAAACCCGTAAACTGTTCTGCTACATGAAATGGCTGCGATAAGAAACGTTGCACTTTACGGGCTCTAGCCACCGTAAGCTTATCCTCCTCACTTAACTCGTCCATACCCAGTATAGCGATAATATCTTGTAATTCTTTATAACGTTGTAGTATTAATTTAACCCTGTTAGCTGTATTGTAGTGCGATTTCCCTACAATTTGTGGCGTTAAAATTCGAGAAGTAGAATCTAACGGATCTACCGCAGGATAAATTCCCAAATCAGCAATTTTACGACTTAATACCGTTGTGGCATCTAAGTGAGCAAACGTAGTAGCAGGAGCAGGGTCTGTTAAATCATCTGCTGGTACGTAAACAGCTTGTACAGAAGTAATAGAACCGTTTTTAGTAGACGTAATACGCTCTTGCATCAATCCCATTTCTGTAGCCAATGTGGGTTGATATCCCACCGCTGATGGCATACGACCTAATAATGCTGATACCTCTGAACCTGCTTGTGTAAAACGAAAAATATTATCTACGAAAAATAATATGTCTTTACCAGCCGTTTGACCATCTCCATCTCTATAATATTCTGCAATAGTTAATCCGCTTAAAGCCACACGAGCACGAGCCCCTGGAGGTTCATTCATTTGACCAAAAACAAAGGTGGCTTTAGATTCTTTAAGCTCTTCCATATCTACTTTATCTAAATCCCATCCACCATCCTCCATGCTATGTTTAAACGTCTCTCCATACTTCATAATACCAGCTTCAATCATTTCACGCATTAAATCATTGCCTTCACGAGTACGTTCTCCCACACCAGCAAACACAGACAATCCACCGTGTCCTTTCGCAATATTATTGATCAATTCCTGAATTAAAACCGTTTTACCTACTCCTGCTCCACCAAATAAACCAATTTTCCCACCTTTGGCATAAGGTTCAATAAGGTCAATAACTTTAATGCCTGTAAACAGCACCTCAGAAGCGGTACTTAAATTTTCAAACTTAGGAGGGGCAGCATGAATAGGTTTTCCATTCGCTTTATTTACAGCGGGCAATCCATCAATAGGATCTCCGGTTACATTGAATAAACGACCTCGAATACCCTCTCCTATAGGCATTGCAATAGCCTCACCTGTATCAACAACATTGGTACCTCTTACTAACCCTTCAGTTCCATCCATGGCAACACATCGAACGCTATCTTCTCCTAAATGTTGTTGTACTTCTAATACAAGAATATCACCATTTTCTTTTTTCAATTCCAATGCGTTATAAATTTCAGGCAATTTTCCATTGCTATCAAATTGTACATCCACAACTGCACCAATAACTTGCTTTATTTTACCTATGTTGGCCATATAAAACGTAAATAATTAAATTTAAAAATTGGCGCAAAGGTAAGGGTAAATAAATAGAAAGCAAAGTAGCATCTAATAATATCTGAATAAAAAAGTATGATTGTTGAATCAATACAATAGATAGAATCAGTACCTTGGCCTTATGTCAAAAGGACAAGTATTTCAACCCGTATTTAAGGCATACCATCAGCGTCAAGCTATGCTACTGCCGACAAGTTTAGAAAAACTCATAACCGTAAATCATCCCGTTAGAGTAGTAGATGAAGTGCTCGGCAAAATAAACATTCAACCTATGATACAAAAGTGATTTATACATTAAACCATTTATTTATTCTTAAAGTATATCTCTATGCTAAATTTAAAGTTTTATTTTGGTCTAAAATAAATGTCATTTTCGTATAAATCTTCAACATCAAAAAATAACAGGTATAAAAAAACCGCCTCTTTTATTTTTGAGACGGCTTCTTTTTAAAATATACTCGGTAGGTATTACTTAATTTTCTTGTGAGAAGAAGATTTACTTGCTCCTTTTCTGTGAGAACTTGGTAAAAAAACATTGAAGCCCAGTTTCAAACCAATTTTATTGACTTCACTATCTACGGAATTTCTGTATTCTAAGCCTAATTCCAATGCACTATACTTACTGAAAAACCAATTTGCTCCTACACCTAGTGCAAAAGTAAATTCTGAAGAAGATGTTCCACTTTGGGAACTTCCATCTATGCCGAGAGAGGCTTGTCCGAAAATTTTAGCTTTTCCTGCATCCTTAAAATAATATCTAGCTAAGGGTTCAATACCGTAAGAGATCGTACCATCAACACCTTTTAACTTCTCAAAGCCTAGATTTACTCGAGCTCCTAAACCAAAGTTATCTGATATGAAATAAGCCATTTTGGGGTCTATGCCAAGATTAAAAGCATCTGAGCCTTTAGTAAAAGCAAAATTAAAATTTCCAACATTTGTACCTAACATCCAGCTTCCTTTTTCTGTTTGAGCCGAAGCGGATAAACCTAAAGCTGTGAAAGTAATCAATAATAATTTTTTCATAATATGTTATATTTTTAGAATTTGAGCGCAAGTACGTAAAAAAAAGTGAGGAAGAAAAATTTCGTATTCACTTTTTTTGATGATGGTTGTTTTATCTAACCTAAATACGATTTTAAAGCGCCGCTATATCGTGCTTTTTGTAACCGTTTAATAGCTCTTTCTTTTATTTGACGAATGCGTTCTTTTGTTAGATCGTATTTTTGGCCAATCTGTTCAATAGTTGTACCGGCCTCGCCATCTAGCCCAAAATAAGCATTTACAATTTCTGCTTCACGAGGGCTAAGCGATTTAAGTATGCGACGAATTTCTGCACGCAATGAATCTTTCATTACATCTTCATCTGTTTCATCGCCACCTTCTAATAAGTCGCCCATGGCTACATCTTCTGCTTCATGTACAGGAGCATCTAAAGAAGTGTGTCTTGTATTACTTTGAAAAATATTATTGATTTCTGTTTCACTCATTTCTAAAATATCAGCTAATTCTTCAGTAGATGGTTCTCTTTCATGTTCTTGTTCAAAAGCCATGTATGCCTTATTTGCTTTGTTATAAGTGCCAATTTTATTTTGAGGTAAACGAACCAAGCGGCCTTGCTCTGCTAAAGCTTGTAAAATAGATTGACGGATCCACCAAACGGCATAGGAAATAAATTTAAATCCTTTTGTTTCATCAAAACGTTGTGCTGCTTTTATTAAGCCCAAGTTGCCTTCATTGATTAAGTCACTCAGAGAAAGCCCTTGATGTTGGTATTGTTTTGCTACAGATACTACAAAACGCAAGTTAGATTGCACCAGCTTATCTAGCGCTCTCTGGTCGCCCATTTTAATTTTTTGAGCCAATACAGTTTCTTCCTCAGGCGTAATCATGGAGATCTTACTTATCTCTTGTAAGTATTTTTCAACCGCTTGTGAATCGCGGTTTGTAATCTGAGTGGCAATTTTAAGCTGCCTCATATTGTTAGTGGGTTTATAGTATTATAAAATTAATTGTCCAAAAGAGTATAGTTGTCTTTTATATGTTATAATATTGACAACGTTTTGTATGCTCACGTTGTCTCTTATATGTTAAAAAAAACAGCAAAAAATATACAAAATAAATAATAAAGAGTTGGCGAAGTTAAGTTTTGCTAACGAAAAATCCTACTATCTGTAGTTTAGTTTTTAAATGTAATAACCATGCTATTTAAAGTTAATCCAACAAAAACCAATGCCTGGGCTCTTTTGTTGCAACATTACCAGCAAGAAATGAGCCAAACTCATATGAGGCAACTTTTTAAATCGGATATTGAGCGTTTTAAAGCATTTTCGGTTTCGTTTAACGATATTTTGTTTGATTTTTCAAAGAATATTATTTCTTCAAAAACATTATTGTTATTAAAACAACTAGCTGAAGAATGTAAAGTAAGAGAGTCTATTGAAGCTATGTTTGCAGGGGAACTAATAAATGAAACAGAATCCCGTTCTGTATTGCATGTGGCATTACGCAATCCAATGAATCGACCTTTTTATACGAATGGGGTTAATGTAGCGCCTATGGTTGCTAAAGTATTGCAACAAATGAAATCTTTTTGTGATAGCGTTCATAAAGGAGAGTGGCGAGGTTATACCAATAAAAAAATAAAATATATTGTACATATTGGCATTGGAGGAAGTTATTTGGGTCCAGAAATGGTAACAAATGCACTAAAGCCTTACTGGATAGCGGATATGGAACCTCATTTTGTATCAAATATTGATGGAACAGATATGAGTGAGGTGTTGAGCAAAGTAACACCAGATGAAACAATATTTATCATTTCTTCTAAAACATTTACCACACAAGAAACCATGGCTAATGCGCATACAGCAAGAGCATGGTTCTTACAATATGCAAAAGATGAAAAATACATTGCTCAACATTTTGTAGCCGTTTCTACAAATGCAAAAGAAGTTATACAATTCGGTATTTCTTCTCAAAATATATTTACTTTTTGGGATTGGGTAGGAGGTCGGTTTTCATTGTGGAGTGCTATAGGATTATCTATAGCATTAACTATAGGTTTTCAAAATTTTGAAAATGTATTAAAGGGCGCTCATGCTAGCGATGTTCATTTTGAGCAAACCCCTTTTGATAAAAATATTCCTGTAATAATGGCTCTACTGAGTATATGGTATATTAATTTTTGGGGAGTGAGGTCTGAAGCCATTTTACCTTATGATCAGTATTTACATCGTTTTCCAGCATATTTACAACAAACCAGTATGGAAAGTAACGGAAAGAGTGTGGATAGAAATGGATGTAACGTTGATTATCATACAGGTTCTGTTATTTGGGGTGAATCTGGAACAAATGGCCAACATGCATTTTTCCAATTATTACATCAAGGTACAGAAATGATTCCTTGTGATTTTATTGTGCCGGCTATTTCTCATAATCCAATTGGAGATCACCATAAAAAATTAGCAGCTAATTTTTTTGCACAAACTCAAGCGTTAATGCAAGGAAAAACAAAGGAAGAGGTAAAAAGTACCTTAAAAGCAACTGGAATGAAAGAGGCAGATATTGAGAAAATTTTCCCTTACAAAGTGTTTGGTGGAAATAAGCCTAGCAATTCTTTTTTAATGAAAAAAATTACGCCATATAATTTAGGATCTCTTATCGCTTTATACGAACACAAAGTTTTTGTGCAAGGAATTATTTGGAATATCTATAGTTTCGATCAATGGGGCGTGGAATTAGGGAAACAATTAGCAAACCATATTTTGCCTTCATTACAACATAATAATTCTGTTGATGTATATGACAGTTCTACAAATGGGTTGATTAATACATATAAACAGATGGCTGGTTAAGTATTCAAAAAACAGAATTTTTATTACTGTGTTCGTGAGAAAAACTCTGAGCTTCCAGCACACAACTTCAG
>CAZXBE010000132.1:0-6035 GCA_964638565.1 uncultured Chitinophagaceae bacterium | reverse complement strand
TTGCTGATAGGTAAATCTGTTTTCATGAATAATTACTCCTGCATCAACTATTTTATTTAATACAGCATCTTCAATTTCATTAAACACCATAAATTTTTTATGTGTATGATGAGGGTAAGCCATTGCAAATAATAAATGTGCTGTTGTATTTTTTCCAGGAATAGCAACTAAAGAATTGGCATTAATATTATGGTTTTCTAATGCTGCTGAATGGGTAATGAGCAAAGGTCCAACACCTTTACCTAAAGCTCCTCCACTATGTAACAAAGTATAATTTTCTTGCACCAAAGGAAGAACGCCATAACTAATTTTTGATACATCTAATTTTTCTTCTAAAGCCCATTGGTTCAGGGTTTGAACATCTTCTAACACAACTTCAAAATCTAAATTTTGGGTATCAATTTTTTTATTAACTAAGGCATCAAAAATAAAAGTATCGTTTGGGCAGGGCGAAAAACCAAGTGTATATTTCATCTAAAAAACGTTTAAGAAAGTTCGTAAAATTTATCCATTAATTTCAAAACAGCTTGGTTTACATTTTCAATGCTTTCTTTTAAAAGCCATTTTGTTTTATTGCGTTCACCAACATAATTACTTGTTGATCTTATTTGTAAAAAAGCAACTTTTGCTTCTCTGCAAACATAATGCAGTGCAGCTCCTTCCATAGTTTCAATATCTGGATCATATTTTTTTTTAAGCTGTTCAATTCTTCTTTTTTGTGTGTTAATTGTATTCACTGTAATTCCTGTTGCTTCTGGTAAGTGTAGTAAATTGTATTGTTGTAAATATGGGTTAGGCAATCCTTTCTTTGCATAAGGTGGGTAATTATTTTTAGTTAATTTCAAATCAAAAATATCTTTCCATTCATAATTTTCTTCTACACCCATATCAGCAAAACAATCATTTTTTATTACAAAAGTTTTTCCTAATTTTTCTTTTTTATTAAATGCTCCAGCAATACCCATTTGAATGATTAAGTCTGGTTTTTCATTGCACAATAATTTTGTTAGCGAAACAGCAGTTGCAGCAATACCTACACCACTTACATGAAACGAAATATTTAATCGTTTGTTTTTTTGGGTATAAAGTTTATTGATGTTTAAAAATGCAGGCTTCCATTCATTTGTAGTTGCAGCAGTAATAACAATATTCATAGCCATTAAAGATAAGCAGGCTTTTATTCTATAGTACTAAAATTAGTTAATTTTTATTTCGCTTAGGTACTTTAATTACAATACCACAAGAAAGATTGGGTATAGGGCTATCAAACATTTCTTTTTCAATATGGCTACCAATTGACAGCTTTCGGGCATCTGATTTTTCCCATTTTCCATTGCTTATTCTTTCATAAGTTAATTGTTCTTTCTTCTTAAAGTTAAACCCCACTAAAGGCTCTACAGCCTGTTTGGAAAAGATGGAATTGGTATTTGAGTTATAAACTCCCAACCATTCAATACCTACAAAAACTCCATTTGATGGTAGTTTAATTTTAAATTTTGAAATATCAAAAGAAAAAACTTTATCCGCTTTTCCCTCAAGTATTTCAACGTAATTCGAATCTAATAATTCTACCGAAGGCAAATTATCTGCACTTACGGCATACAAGTGTAATCTTACAGCAACAGTATCCAATTTTAATTTCTTTATTTTATAGTTTAACTGATAGATATAAGCATCTACATTCTTAGTATTAGGTATGTAAGCAGCATATTCAAATCCTGTACCTCTTGAAATGTGATAATTTGATTTCAGTTTGGCATAGCCCATATTCATTTCTCTATATTTAGACCAATCAACAGGGGCAACAATTACTTCTTCCAATTCTTTAGTGTAAGGAATAAGATAAAATGTATCAATGACATTATTAGTGTTTAAATAATAAGGTACAGTAATAGGTTTGTACCCTATACAACTTATATATATGCTATCATTTTTATTTACGGTTATCTTAAAATATCCGTTTACTGTTGTATATAATCCTTGTTTAGTATTGGTATTGATAATTGTGGCATAAGGAATTCCTTTTTTTGTGTTTTCATCAATAACAAATCCCGAAATAGTTGTTTGACTATAAACTTCAAGAGAAAAAAAGTATAAAAAAATAATGCTCAGTATTTTCATCATACGTTTAATATTTAAACCCCTGACAAAATATGTGAACTTATGCTTTGTCAGGGGTTGGTATTAAAATCAATTACATTCTCTATAATCAGGCTGACGGGCGTCAACCCAAAATAGAAAATAATGTTTCCTTGTACAAAGCTTATGCCCTGTTTCATCACACTTGCCACATTTCCAATCACCCCAACCTATAATAGGTCTTCCTGCTTCAGCAGTAGGACATTCTGTTGGTTCTTCATCTTCATAGCCATAAGGTGTGGATTGTATTTTTTCAAAAATGGATGTTTCCTGTTCTTGAGCAGCAGCAAATTTATTCATGGTATTTTCATCGTAATAATTTGCAATTAAATTTTCGTAGCTGCTATTATCTAAGTAACTATCTACCATAGTAAGCAAATATTTCCATTTTGCATGAATTTTAATCAATCAGTCTTTATAAGTTCCAAACCAAAATTAGGAATATTTTTGGGGGTACTATTTTTATTTTCTGGTACATCAAAAGGGTTATAGAACTTATTATCAAAATAAGAAATTAAACTTTTAGGATTATTATTACGAGACCTAAAATATTCAGGAGCAATATTATATTTATATACCATAAGTGTTGTGTCACTATCTTTCTCTCCCAACCACTCAAGCCCTAAATACACACCTTTATTAGGGAACGTTATATTGAATTTGCTTACATCTACATTCAGTAAATAATTTTTTAATTTAGCTTCACAAATAATGTCTTCTGGTAATAAATTTTTAAAGTTTCCTTCGTTATTTACAGTATCAGCATCATATAGTAATATTCTAACACTCCCCGTAGAAAAATTTTTTCTACCGAAAGAATTTCCATCACTATTTATATTATAAGGATATGGTTTGGCTATAGAAAAAAACAGTTTAGATATGGTGTATTCATCTTTATTAATTATAGAGTCTATAAACACAATAATTTTTGCACCTAATATACCAGGGTATCTAATTTCTTTTTTTCTTTTGTGAAAACCTAAAGATAATTTAATATTCGTTTTACGTTTTGCATTAGATACTATCACTTCAGGTAATAGTTTATTTTCTCTTACAAGTTTAAAATTTGTATAGCTGTTTAACATAGTGTTATTAACAGGCACAAAAACCTTTGTATAGCCTAAAGCAATAATACAAAGAGTATCAGAAGCTGAACAAGTAATATTGAACATACCATTTGCATTGGAATAACAACCTTTAGAGGGGATATTTTTTATATATACTGTAGCATAAGAAATTTTCTCACCAGAAATACTGTCTTCAATAATTCCTTTTACCTGTTGAGCATAGCTAAACGTAGAAATTAAAAGGAGCAAGAAAATGTTTAGAGTTTTCATCGTAATAATTTATACTATTCCAAAACATCAACCTTAATGGACATGATTGTATTAGTGGGGTTATTTGTTTGAGATAAACTCGGTATCAGTACTGGTATTTTTCCCCACTTTTTATCTTTTGTACTTGATCTCAATGCTTTTACATAGGTAAAGCCAGTCGTAAATTCTTCTGTTAATAAAAGAGAACTTGATGGCCACCACCTACTACCTATTATTGGCATAGGAAGCCATTCAAAACCTATGAAACAACTGCTTTCATTTATTAAAATATTCTCAGCACTTATATCTATTTCAAATCTTTTCTTTGATTTTTTAAAATCTTTTTTAGTTAATACAATTTTCTTGAGCAAAATATCTTTATCAGGATAACCATTTGCACCTGTATTATATATATGTATCACTATTGGGATAGTAGGGTCAAATCTTCCTGCTCCAATTATTATAGTTTTGATTTTATATACTTTAGTTGTATCGGGAAAAAAAAAATTTTGTGCAAATTCTTCTCCAGATCCATTACTTCTCCACCCATCAAATTTTTTTGCTTTAATAACCCCTAATGTTTCCTCTTTAACTATTTTTCTTTTGCTAACAATTAGTGGAGGTAATTCATTAACCTGAGGTTCTAAATAAATTGTATCATTTATTATATCACTTCTGCATATTTTTTTATCCAAATATCCAATGCTTGATATATACAGGCTATCTTTTAATGCTTTGTCTAATATAAAAATGCCATTGGTATTTGTGTAAGTACCTCCTTTATTTTCAGTATATCTTATAGTTGCATAAGGTATCGGTTCTTTTGTTTGAATATCACAGACTGCTATTTGTCTTTCATCAGGTGATTGAGCCAATAAGCTATTAAGCCATACTAATAAAGCAAATGATATTAATGTTATGTATTTCATTGTAATTAATTTAGAAGACTTGTGGTAGGTTCTCTACCACAAGTTCATTTATTAAAAACTAAAAACCATTGTTAGCACAAGAGCCATAATTTGGACCATCATCATGTCCCTTTCCATCAGATACTTTTATCCAGAAGAAATATTTTTTTGTATTAATATAACAGCAAGGATCATAGCCTCCTGTATTTATATTGAAACAACCTCCTGGTGTATCCGTACAAGTAGTAACACTTCCAAACATAGGTCTTGCTGCCTGTGTAGAATTGGGTTCTGTTTCTTCATAACCATTAGGTGTAGCATCTATAAATTCTAATAAATCAAACGTACTATCCTGCCAATTTGTGGCAAACTTATTCATGGTATTTTCATCATAATAATTTGCAATTAAATTTTCGTAGCTACTATTGTTTAGGTTAGATGAAACCATAGTTAATAAAAATTCCCATTTTACTTCTTCATTTACTTCATTAATGGGTTTCATTATCACATCCTGTACTTGAAATATCCTGTGTGTATTTACAATATAATTAATAGCTTGCTCCTCCGTTACAAGTTCAGTGGCATATTCTTCATCGTACAAGGTAGCACCCAAACTATTAGAAAATCCTATTGAGCTAAGGTATTCCTGCACATCGGCATGGGTATTTGCTTTTAAATAATCAAGGTATGCATCTACATCATCTGTTGTAGTAAATACTAAAAAACCGTAACTACTATTTACACTCATACCTAATAAGTTTGCACTTACTTCTGTTGTGCCAACTATTCCCTGTTCTTGTTTTTCAGTACTCGTTTTTTGGCATCCAACAAAGGCAATTACAGCAGCACTTAGCACAACTGTAAAAATAACAATTAATTTTTTCATGGTTTATAATTTTTTTAAAAATTTAAGTAAAAAATCTTTGGCAAGCAGAAAAAATACTTATACATTCGCTGCCCAATCATTCATGATTGTATTATTAACCAAATTGTTAAAGCCTTTAAATTTCTATTTATTATGGCAGTAAAAATGAGATTACAAAGACACGGCAGTAAAAAACGCCCTTTCTATTTTATAGTAGTGGCAGATGCCCGTGCACCCAGAGATGGTAAGTTTATTCAAAAAATTGGAACTTACAATCCATTAACTGTTCCTGCAAGCATTCAGTTAGATCGTCAAAAAGCATTGGATTGGCTACACAAAGGAGCACAACCAACCGATACGGTTCGCAGGATTCTCTCTTTCAAAGGAGTGTTGTATTTAAAGCATTTATTGCGTGGTGTAAAATTGGGCTTGTTCGATGATGCTACAGCTATGACTAAGTTTCAGGCATGGCACGAAGAACATGAAGCTCATGTAAAACGTAGAAACGATTCTCATCGTAATACACAACGTCAAAAGAAAGCTTATGTACCTCCTGTTCGTAAAGTAGAAGAAGTAGCACAGCCTGCAAATGATGCACCTGCTGCTGAAGAAAATACAGAAGCGTAGCAATAGCAACGTAATTTTTCCAAAAATCCCTGCTTAAAAAATTTAAGTAGGGGTTTTTCTATTCATAAGGTAAAACCATTGCTCCTATAAGTTTAAACCAGAATAGCAACGCTAAAATACAGCCTATTACTCCTGTTAATAAAAATTTGCCTCGATATACTTTGGGAATAAAAACAAAAA
>CAZXBE010000131.1:0-6095 GCA_964638565.1 uncultured Chitinophagaceae bacterium | reverse complement strand
TCTGCAATATTACAGCTATTTTGTAATATTATTTATTCGGTTTAATATAATTTATGAATAAAATCTTTTTTTGATTCACTCGAAACGCCTTCATGAATATTGGCTCCTATTGAAGTTCCACTTCTTAAGATTTGTTTTGACATAACAAATTCTTTTTTATCAATCAGTTCTTTATATAGATGGATAATTTGTAATGCAAATGCGTAAGATTTTTTAACGATGATGTTTTCTTTGTTTTGGAACATGATGTTATATTCTGAATTCTGAATGTAGAATTCAGAATTATTTAGAACTCTAAACTATCTGACGAACTTTATTCCGCCTAACAAATTTCCCATATCCTTTATCTAACAAACATTTATTATCATCAATAGCTATTTTCCCTCTTAACAAAACGGTTTTTACTTTACCCGTTAATTTCCAACCTTCATACGCAGAATAGTCTACGTTCATATGATGTGTTTTTGCAGAGATAGTATGTTTTTGATTCGGATCAAAAATGATAATATCAGCATCGCTACCTGTTGCAATCGTTCCTTTTTTAGGGAACATACCAAATATTTTTGCAGGATTGGTACACGCCACTTCTACATATTTATTTAAAGTGATTTTATTTTTATGTACGCCTTCGCTGTAAAGCAATTCCATTCTATGTTCTATGGAAGGATGACCATTGGGAATTTTTGAAAAATCATTTTTGCCCATTAATTTTTGTTCCCATTTAAACGGACAATGATCGGTTGCTATCACTTGCACTAATCCTTGATTGATACCTGCCCATAAAGTTTGTTGATCTTTTTTTTCTCTCAATGGCGGACTCATAACCCATTTAGCGCCATCAAAATCTTTCTGATATAATGATGCATCCAGCGTTAAATATTGAATACAGGTTTCTACAAATATTTTTTGATTTCTTCTTGTGGCATTTCGAACAGCATTTAATGCACCTTCACAAGTTAAGTGCACAATATATCCCGGACAACCGGTGTAATTAGCCATTTCAACGAATCGTTTAGAAGCCTCTGCTTCTGTGACTTCTGGTTGTGATAAGTAATGATATAGTGGAGATAATTTTCCTTCTGCTTTATGTTTTGCAATTAAATAATCAATCATGTCTCCATTTGTTGCATGCACATTAATTAAACCACCATGTTGTTTTACTTCTTCCATTAATCCAATCATTTGTCTATCATCAATCATTAATGCACCTTTGTATGCCATGAATGTTTTGAAAGAAGTAATGCCTTCTTCTTCAATCATTTTTTTAATTTCTTTTTTTGTGTTTTCATTGAAATCGGTTACGGCCATATGAAAGCTATAATCGCTTACACAATTATTATCTGATCTGGATTTCCATTCTTCTAATGCCGATTGCAAAGAATTGCCTTGTTTTTGTAAAATGAAATCGATAACCGTTGTTGTTCCACCGAATAATGCTGCTCTAGTTCCTGTCTCATAATTATCACTAGAAAAAGTGCCCATAAACGGCATATCTAAATGAACATGTGGATCAATTCCTCCGGGAAAAATTAATGTATTGGAAGCATCTATTTCTTGATCGGCTTTAATATTCAAATTTTTTCCAATGGCTGCAATCGTTTCGCCTTCAATAAAAATATCAGCGATATAATCATCGGTTGCAGTAATGATTCTTCCGTTTTTTATGAGGATGGACATCTTTTTGAATTGTAAATTTAAAACTATTTTCCAATATCCTCATTCCACAAGCTTGGATTTTCTGCAATGAACGTACGCATCATTTGAATGCATTCTTCATTGTTTAAATCAATGACTTCTACACCATGTTCTTGCATAAATTTAACTGCTCCGGGGAAAGTTTTGGATTCTCCAACAATAACTTTTTTTATGCTAAATTGAACTACAGCACCTGCACATAAATAACAAGGCATTAATGTAGAATATAAAATAGTGTCTTTGTAATTGCCTATGCGGCCTGCATTGCGAAGACAATCAATTTCGGCGTGGGTAATAGGATCGCCGTCTTGGACCCGTTTGTTATGGCCGCGACCCACTATTTTTCCATCTTTTACTAATACGCTTCCAATAGGAATTCCTTTTTCTCTTAATCCTTTTTTAGCTTCGTCAATAGCAGCCTGCATAAACTTATCCATAGTTTGTTAATTATGTATGAGTTATGAATGTAGAATTAGGAATGCAATATATTGAAAGTGCTAATTGAATTATGGTAAAACATTCAGAATTCATAACTCATCAGTCATAATTATTTTTCTTTCTCATCAACATCATATAACTTATCCCAGCAATACAAAATCCAACAAACCAAGCATAATTATATAATCCTGAAATCCAATGTGGTATTATATCTTGCGATATAACTTTTATAGTTGTTAAAAATCCAGGAATATTAGGAAGTATGCCTAAGATTAAAGCAATAATGGCACAGCAATTAAATCCATTTTTAAAAGTGTATAGTCCTTTAGGTTGATATAAATCGTTTACTACTAATTGTTGTTTTCGAATAAAATAATAATCAGCAATCATAATTCCTCCGATAGGTCCTAATAAACTAGAATAGCCCACTAGCCATGTAAAAATATAACCATTAGGATCTGCAATTAATTTCCATGGAAAAATAAGAATGCCAATAATACCCGTAATGTATCCTCCTTTTTTAAAATTAATTTTTTTGGGAGAAAGATTAGCAAAGTCATTAGCAGGGCTAACAATATTTGCTGCAATATTGGTTGCTAATGTGGAAATGGCCACAGCTATCATAGCAATGCTTACCAATAATTTGCTACTAAATTTACTAGCTAATACTACAGGATCCCAAATCGTTTCTCCATATATAATTACAGTGGCGGATGTAACGACTACACCTACAAAAGCAAATAGCGTCATGGATGGTGAAAGTCCAATAGCTTGACCCACAACCTGAGCTTTTTGACTTTTAGCGTATCGAGTAAAATCAGGAATATTGAGGGAGAGTGTTGCCCAAAAACCGATCATACCCGTTAACGCAGGAAAAAAGAAATGAAAAAAATCTGTAGAAGAATTAAATTTTGAAGGTTGATTTAAAATAGGACCTAATCCATTACCTGCGTTAATGGCCCAAAACAATAAGGCTAATGCGGCAACAGGTAGAAATATAGCTTTAAATACCAATAACTTTTTAATGCTTTCTACACCTAAATACACAATAAACATATTCAATAACCAAAATGCAAGGAAACAAATAGCAGGACCCGTATGCAATCCAAAAGATGCAGGAAAAATTTGCGGTAATGTTTCTAGCGATGGAATCCATAAGCGTAACATTTGATACAAGGCAAATCCACCAATCCATGTTTGAATACCAAACCATCCGCAAGCTACAATAGCTCGAAGTAAAGCTGGAATATTTGCTCCTCTTGTTCCAAAACTGGCCCGAGCAAAAACGGGAAATGGAATGCCATATTTTGCTCCGGCTCTTCCATTTAATAGCATTGGAATTAATACAACGGTATTGCCTAAAAAAATAGTCAAAATAGCTTGCCACCAATTCATACCTCCACCAATTAATGAACTGGCTAACATATATGTCGGAATGCATAAACTCATGCTAATCCAAAGTGCAGCATAGTTCCAGGTGTTCCAGGTTCGTTTGTTTTCGGGAATAGCAGCGAGGTCTTCGTTGTAGAGGGATGAATTTTTAATAGGAGATGGTTGCATTTTTTAATGCTGAATTTAGAATGATGAATGAATACGTGCTTGGTAGGGTCCGCTTTAGCGGGAGACAAAGCAATCTTTTTGCTAATTAATTTTAGATTGTTGTTTTTTACTATATTGGACTACCAATGACGATAAGAATTGTGAAAGAGATTCAATATATGTTGTTTTTTGGTATTGGTTAATGTAAATTTATTATGCCGAATGTATTGAGCCATTTCTCAAGATAGTATATCTCTTAATTAATTTTCTTCTCTAACAATATGGACACTGGCGCTACAACCTAATCTATCCGCTCCAACTTGAATAAGTTCTTTGGCAAAAGCAGCTGTTCTAATACCTCCTGAGGCTTTAATTTTAACTGCTTCAGGTAAATATTTACGCATTAATGCAACGGCTTCTACAGTTGCACCCTTTTCTGCGTAACCCGTAGAAGTTTTCATAAAGTCTATACCTGCAGCACCATATATATCGCAACAACGCATAATTTCATCGTTAGTTAGTATACCACTTTCTACAATTACTTTTATTGCTTTTTGTTTATTATGAATAGGGGGTAAAATATGGTTGATTTCATTGGCTAAATAAATCCAATCCTTATTTTTTAAGGCAGCAATATTGATAACTACATCTAATTCATCTGCACCATCTACTAAAGCTAATATTACTTCAGCTACTTTGGCTTCAATGGCTGAATAACCAAATGGGAAACCTATAACCGTAGCTGTTTTTACATTACTATTGATTAAATATTGTTTAGCTTGTTTTACAAATAAAGGAGGAATACAAACTGCTGCAAATTGGTATTGTATAGCTTCTTGGCAAAGCTTTTCTACTTCGGATAATAGTGTGGTTGGCTTTAGTATAGTGTGGTCGATGTAGGAACTGAGGTTCATGTGATAAATAAATAAAATAAGAATATTTTATAATTAGCTATGCTTCTCCGCTTCTTTTAAAACCAATTGTTGATCTGTTTTTTTCATTCTTTGCGATAAGATGATTTACATCTTCCAATATAATTTGTTGTATAATTTCACTTGTTCGCTGTGCTTGCGGAAGAGCTGCTAATCTTAAGTGTTGTTTGTTAATGATGGCTTCAACGGACTGTCTTACTGTACGAGCATTTCCAAAGTACTTGTCTCTTGAAACGTAACACTCCTCTAAATATTGTTGTAGATATTTTTTTGCATCTTCTTTTAACTGTACATTTTCTTTTGATAAAAGTGATAGGGCAATATCCATCATTTCGGCTGGAGTATAATCTGGTAAGTTATAGGTCTTATCAAATCTGGATTGTAGGCCAGGGTTTGATTTTATAAACGTATCCATATTATCAGGATAACCAGCTACAATAACAGAAAATTGGCCCCGATTATCCTCCATCAATTTTAATATTGTTTCAATTGCTTCTTTGCCAAAATCGCTATTTCCACCTGATGCTAGGGCATATGCTTCGTCAATAAATAATACGCCACCCATTGCTTTATCAATTATATTGGCTGTTTTTATGGCTGTTTGCCCTACATATCCTGCTACTAGGTCCTGCCTATCCACTTCAACCACATGGCCCCTTTCAAGTAATCCTAATGCTTTGTAAATTTTACCTAATATTCTAGCTAATGTAGTTTTACCTGTTCCAGGATTTCCTTTTAAAATAGCATGAAGCGAAAATTTATTTAAAACATCTTTGCCTGTTTCCAAATAGAAGCGAACCAAATTGGTCATATCTTCTATTTCTTTTTTGATATCTTTTAGTCCCACTAATTCATTCAATTCGTTTAGTGCCTCCTTCAGTTCTTTATCCTGTATGGTAAGTGTTAGTTTACGACGATTATTTGCTTTAAATATGGCTTGCAAATCATCTGCAATAATTGTACTCATTTCTTCTTTGCTTAAGGAAGCAACATTTTCTTTTTTCAATAAGCGGAGGCCCATTTGTTTTTTAGCTTCATCAATAATACCATACACCAAGCGAGCATTGCCAAAGCTTTTATCTCTATTTCTATATTGTTCTGTTACATAATCTTTAAATACTTTTTCAGCAGCTGCATCTAATGTAGCTTCTTCTTTTTTTAATGCTATTTGTGCTATAGCAAAAAGCTCTTCGGGCAAATAATCTTCAAAATTAAAATATTGTTTAAAGCGTGATTTTAACCCTGGATTGGAATTTAAAAAAGTATTCATCTCTGTAGGGTAGCCAGCTGCTACGATAGCAATATTACCAGCACCATCGCTCATTTCTTTTAACAAAATTTCAATTGCTTCTTGCCCATAGTCTTTTTTACTACTATCATCACGAGTTAATGCATAGGCTTCGTCTATAAACAATACACCTCCTCTTGCATCATTAATTACTTTTTTTACTTTTGGTGCTGTTTGTCCAATATACTCTGCTATTAATTCTG
>CAZXBE010000130.1:0-6206 GCA_964638565.1 uncultured Chitinophagaceae bacterium | reverse complement strand
TGACTACATTTTATTCTCTACTTTTTGGTCTAATTTATAATAAGAAATGGTATTACAGGCTAAAGAAGCTGACTGTAAAGCGTTGCAGAACTTATCAATACCTAACTATATTTTTTAATGTTTTTTTTGCGTAACATGCGTTACTAAAATCCATTTATGAAAATAGTAGGATGTAAAAAAAATATCATGCCCAAAAACTTCTATATTTGCGGCTCTAAAAATTTTGGAAGTAGAAAAATATTTTTTAGCTTTTTTTCAATCTTGAATTAATACATAAAGCATATGCAACTAAAAGGATTGGTACGATTTTTTACCATTGCGTTAATTTTAATTTGTTTATATCAACTTTCCTTTACATGGTTTGCAAAAAATCATGAATCTAGTATGAGGGAAAAAGCAGAAAGCTTTATTAAAACGAAATATCTTGCTGCACAAAAAAAATATCCTAACGATAAAACCATGCAAGCAGTTTATCAAGATACCCTTGATCAACTGCTTAATAAACGTTTGCAATACTTGTTGGACAGTACGAAGAGTTCAGATGTTGGGCCTTTTGGAATAACTACTTACCAAACTTCAAAAGACAGAGAGTTAAAGTTAGGCTTGGATTTACAAGGAGGTATGAGTGCCACTCTAGAAGTAAACCTTGAGGGAGTAGTGCGTTCTCTATCCAACGATTCTAAAGATTCTTCCTTTAATAAAGCTCTTTTATTAGCCAACCAACGAAAAGCCAATGGTAGAGCGGATTACATTAATTTATTTACAGATGCGTATAAAGAACTTAGTCCAAGTAGCCATTTAGCACCTTTATTTGTGGTAGGATCAAATAAAAAACTCAGCTATACTTCATCTGATAATGAAGTATTGAATTACCTACGCTCAGAAGCTAATAGCGCATTTAATAACACCTATAAAATTCTTCAAGCTCGTATTGATCGCTTTGGTGTAGCTCAACCTACCATTAATCCTAATGCTGCTAAAGGTGTTATTTATGTAGAATTAGCCGGCGTTACAGATAAGCAGCGCGTAAAAAAATATTTAGAATCTAGTGCGAATCTTCAATTTTTTGAATTATACAGTATTAATGATATAGGCTCTTCTTATCAATCAGCAGAAACTGCATTAGCAGAGTATTTGAAAGGATTAGAAACGGATACTGTGAAAATGAATGTCAATAATAATGTTGTTGCTAAAGATACTTCAACTGGTAATTTATCTACCCTATTAAAAAGGGACTCCCTCTCAAACAGTACAAATCAAATAAGTAATAAAAATACGGTCCTAGAGGAACAACGAAAAAAATATCCTTTATCTACATTAATTAGTATTGCGCAACCCAAAAAAACGAAAGAAGGTAAAGTTGTTATGCCTTCCGTTATTGGATATATATCCATTAACGATACTACTCAACTAAACGGCTATTTAAAGTTGGATATAGTAAAAGGGAAACTGCCTGCCAACTTGCAATTTGTATACGGTTTAAATGAAGACGATGATCCAAAAGCAAGATCAATTATACCCATATACGCATTAAAAAAATTACCAGGAAGCAATAAAGCTAAATTAGAAGGTGAGTATGTTATTGATGCTAAACAAGATTTTGATGAATTTGGTAATGTGGCTGTTAAAATGGAGATGAATGCAACAGGTAGTCGTATCTGGGCAAAAATGACAGAGGATAATTTGAATAAAGGTATCGCCATTGTATTGGATGATATAGTATACTCTGCGCCAACCGTAAATACTATAATATCTAATGGTAGTTCTATTATATCTGGAAAATACTCTATTAATGAAGCACAGGATTTAGCGGATATCTTAAAATCTGGGAAACTTCCTACTAAAGCTAAAATTATACAAGATCAAGTAGTAGGGCCAACTTTAGGCCAAGAGGCTGTAAAGGGTGGGGTGCTTGCTTTTGTTGTTTCGTTTATTGTAATATTTATATTAATGCTGGTATATTACAATACTGGTGGGTGGGTAGCTAATATTGCACTCATTTTAAATTTATTATTTACAATTGGAGTACTAAGCGGCCTAGGAGCAACTCTTACCGCTCCAGGTATTGCAGGTTTAGTATTAACCATTGGTATGGCCGTGGATACCAATGTAATTATTTTTGAGCGTATTAAAGAGGAGGTCGTCTTAGGAAAAGGATATCAACAAGCCGTTATAGATGGGTACAAACGTTCCTATGCGCCTGTGTTAGATGCTCACGTAACAACGTTATTAACTGCTATCATTTTATTTTATTTTGGATTAGGCCCTGTATTAGGATTTGCTACAACGCAAATAATTGGTATACTTTTATCTCTATTCTGTGGAATTATGGTATCAAGAATGATTACAGATTGGTACACCAACAAAAAAAGACATTTAACCTATTTTACTGTTGTATCGAAAAAAATATTTAAACATGCCGCCTTTAAATTTATTGAATACAGAAAAATAGCGTACATGATCTCATTTGTTGTATTAGCATTGGGAATTGTTTCTATATTTAATGGATTTGATGAAGGAGTAGAATTTAGTGGCGGCCGAAGTTACACAGTACGTTTCAATAAGCCTGTGCAAATTGATGTGGTACGTAATGATTTACAAAAAGTTTTTGGTAAATACCCTATTGTTAAAACGGTGGGAGATAATAAAACATTAAATATTACTACCGATTATAAAATTAATGAAACAAACCCCGGTATCGATTCTGTAGTAGAACAAACTTTATACAAAGGCCTACAACCTGTTCTAGGCAATGCTGTTAGTTATGTGCATTTTCAAAACCAATATAAACAAAGTTCCCAAACTGTTTTACCTACTATTTCAGACGACTTAAAATCAGGCGCAAAAAGAGCAACCATTATATCACTCATTATTATTGCACTATATATTTTTATTCGCTTTAGAGATTGGCGTTATGCTGTGGGTACAATTATAGCCTTATTACATGATATATTTGTTGTTCTCATTGTATTCTCTTTCTTGCGAAAAATAGTGCCATTCCCGTTAGAAATTGATCAGCATTTTATCGCAGCCATATTGACCGTTATTGGATTTTCTATGAATGATACAGTAATTGTGTTTGATCGTGTTCGTGAATACAGTAAAAAAATGGCGGGAGTAAGTAAATCAACCATTATCAATAAAGCTATCAACGATACATTAAGCCGCACCATTATGACGTCTTTAACCGTATTTTTAACGCTATTGATTTTATTTGTTTTAGGAGGCGAGGTAACTCGAGGATTTGCTTTTGCTATGTTGATTGGTGTATTTACAGGTACTTACTCTTCTATATTTGTAGCGGCACCTATATTGGTTGATTTTGCTAAGCGTAAGCCACTAGGAATGTCTAAAGAAGATAAAAAAAGATCAGGGATTGTAAATAACGCATAATTCAAAAAAATCTGTACCTTCACGTACAATTTTTTTGTTAACCACTTAAATCACATTGTTATCCTATGAAAAAAATGCTATGCATTGTAGCCGGTGCTTTTGTATTGAGCATAATGGCTTGCACAAAAAACACAACAAAACCGAACACTCCTTCTTTGTATGAAGTTCTAACAAACGAATGGAAGATAGCTTCCGCAACAAAAATAGACGATGGAGTTGTTTCATACCCAGGAAGGGGCCGATATAGCGGCTTCTGCTTTAAAGCAGATACTACCGTTAGTTATGTGGGTATCGGACAAGAATGGATTAATCCAACAAAGTACACCATTAAGAGCTTCAATCAATTTACATTTGATACAACAAAAGTAACCGTAACCATATTCGATTTTTTAAATATTGGCTTGAGTATGGAATCCATAAATAACCCAGTGTTCAAAAAAGAAATTATGTTGAGACGCGGAAATTAATTTTTCATTTTAAGTATTTATCAAAATGGGTATGTAAAAGGGCATGCCCATTTTTGTATATCCCTTATATTTGTGCTCATTACATGTCGACTAAACCAACTAAAAAATTATTTGACTTTACGTTACTAAGTCGGGTACTACAATACGTTAAACCATATCGCAAATCATTTTTTTTTGCTATAATTTTAGCTATCGTATTAGCTCTGGTATCACCCGTAAGGCCTTACTTAATAAAATTTATGGTTGATAAAGCGGCAATGCGATCTACCCAGCAAACAACTTGGCCTGAATATATAGGCATAACAACCAACGACAATGCTACCACTTTTATCATTAAATTATTTATACTACAAGTAATCTTGCTACTTGTTGAAACCGTTCTTCGTTTTATATTTTCATTTATTACTTCGTGGTTGGGACAACAAGTGGTAAAGGACTTACGCATAAAAACATATGATAAAATTTTAAACCTAAACCTATCTCAATACGATAAAACACCTATTGGCACGCTAACCACCCGAACCATTAATGATATTGAAGCCATGAACGATATTTTTTCGGATGGATTAATTCCAATCATCAGCGACCTACTTACTATTTTATTCACCCTTGGCTTCATGTTTTGGATTAATTGGCAACTTACCTTAATTAGCCTCATGGCTTTTCCGATCTTACTACTAGCTACTTACTATTTTAAAGAAAGTGTAAATAAATCGTTTATTAAAGTACGAAATGCGGTAGCAAGTCTAAATGCTTTTATACAAGAACATATTACTGGAATGCAGATAGTACAAGCATTTGCAGCCGAAGAGCAAGAATATGCAAAGTTCAAAACCATTAATAAAGAACATCGAAATGCGAACATTAAAGGTATATTAGCATATTCTATATTTTTCCCTGTAGTAGAAATTGTATTGGCCATTTCCACTGGTTTTTTAATATGGTGGGTTGCTGGTCAAAAAATAGAAGCTGGATTACTAATAGCTTTTATTCTTTTTTTAAACCAAATTTTTCGACCACTTAGAGTTATAGCTGATAAATTTAATGTTCTACAAATGGGTATGATAGCTAGTGAAAGAGTATTTAAAGTATTAGATAATACCGATTATACGCAAGACAACGGAACATATGCCCCATATGCTATAAAAGGTAATATTGAATTCAATCATGTTTGGTTTTCTTATACCGAAGATCATTACGTATTGAAAAATATTGATTTTACAGTAGCCGCAGGTGAAACAGTTGCACTTGTAGGACATACTGGTAGCGGAAAAACATCTATTATCAGCATCCTAAATCGATTATATACCATTCAAAAAGGCACCATACAAATTGATGGAGTACCCATTCAAGAATACAGTTTAGACGCTTTACGTAGCAAAATTGGAATCGTATTACAAGATGTGTTTCTTTTCTCAGGATCAATATATGACAATGTAACGCTCCGCAATACAACCATTACAATAGAAAAAGTTGTTGAAGCAGCTAAACTCATTGGTATGCACGATTTTATAATGACCTTACCTCAAGGATACCATTACAATGTAATGGAACGAGGTGCTACCCTATCTCTTGGGCAACGTCAGCTCTTATCCTTTATTCGTGCTTTATTGTACAACCCTTCCATCCTCATACTAGATGAAGCTACCTCATCCATTGATACCGAAAGTGAAATACTTATTCAACAAGCCATCGATAAATTAATTGCAGGACGAACCTCCATCATTATAGCCCATCGCTTATCTACGATTAGAAAAGCAAACAAAGTTATTGTATTGGATAAAGGAGAAATAAAAGAAATGGGTACACCTCAAGAACTACTTGATAAAAAAGGTTTTTATTATAATCTACACCAACTGCAATTTGAGAAAACATAAATATAAACCAAATACAAAAAATCCATAAGAAAAATCTTATGGATTAAAGAGAGGTCCAGAGCGGATTCGAACCGCTGTAAAAGCTTTTGCAGAGCTCTGCCTAGCCACTCGGCCACCGGACCATAAGGAAAAGGCAAAGATAATTGTTTAGCGGAAATCTTTTAGTATCATAATAAAATTTTTTAATGATTTATGGTACTCCTCTACTTTCCACCGTTTTTTGTAGATCGTAGTGATTTGAGCATACGTTAAACTTAAATCAGAGGAGACCAGATAAAGAACGCCGGTACTACCATCTCCGTTTTTGAAGACTTGTTTGCTGATGAGTATTGGAAAATCCAATTGCTTAATATAAACGGACATAACGCACTGCTCCAGCTCCAATGATTTAATATTTACATATACTCCATTTTCTTTATTGTCTCATACTGGGTATAAAACCCTCGCCTTCAGGCGAAGACTTTAGTAA
>CAZXBE010000129.1:0-6246 GCA_964638565.1 uncultured Chitinophagaceae bacterium | reverse complement strand
GTCAAGGGTAGATACTAGAATAACAGAAACCCTTATCCGAGAATTAAGTGCAGACAGACAAGGATTTAATCCAATGTACATGATGCTAGATTCAGGAGCTCGTGGATCAAAACAACAAATTAAACAATTATGTGGTATCAGAGGCTTGATGGCAAAACCACGTAAAAGCGGATCCACAGGAAGTGAAATCATCGAAAATCCAATTCTATCTAATTTTAAAGCAGGACTAAACGTATTGGATTATTTCATTTCTACACACGGTGCTCGTAAAGGATTAGCAGATACAGCTTTAAAAACAGCAGATGCTGGTTATTTAACACGTCGTTTAGTAGACGTTGCACAAGACGTGGTAATTAGCGATGAAGATTGTGGTACATTAAGAGGTATTGCCACTAGTGCATTAAAAGATAACGAAGAAGTGGTAGAACCTTTGTACGATCGCATTCTTGGTCGTACCTCATTACACGATGTACATGATCCTCAGACAGATGAATTAATTGTCGGTGCAGGCGAAGCCATTACAGAAGATATCGCTCAACGAATAGAAGATAGTACCATTGAGAGCATTGAAATTCGCTCTGTACTTACCTGCGAAAGTAAACAAGGCGTATGTGTAAAGTGTTATGGCAAAAACTTAGCCACTGGCTATACTGCACAAAAAGGTGATGCTGTAGGTATTATTGCGGCCCAATCTATTGGTGAACCAGGAACACAGTTAACACTGCGAACGTTCCACGTGGGTGGTGTTGCAGGTTCTGCTTCTGTAGAATCTTCTCTTCTAGCAAAATGTGATGGAACAATTCAGTTCGACGGACTACGCACAGTTACAACCACCAATAATGAAGGAAATAAATCTCAAATCGTTATAGGCCGTACAGGTGAGCTTAGAATAGTAGATGTAAAAACAGACAGTCTATTAATCACCAATAACATACCATATGGATCTACCTTAATGGTGAAAGATGGTCAAGCCGTACAAAAAGGAGATGTTATTTGTACTTGGGATCCATTCAACAACGTAATTATTTCAGAAATTTCAGGTACTATAAAATTTGAGAATGTAATTGAAGGTATTACCTTCCGTGAAGAATCTGATGAACAAACGGGCCACAGAGATAAAGTAGCTATTGAGACAAAGGATAAAACAAGAATACCAAGCATCATCGTGGAAATGGGTAAAGAAAGTAAGTCGTACAACTTACCTGTTGGTAGCCGATTAGTGATAGAAGAGGGTGATCAGGTAAAAGCTGGGCAAGTATTAGTAAAAATTCCTCGTACACTACGCAAATCAGGCGATATAACTGGGGGCTTACCAAGAGTAACTGAATTATTTGAAGCAAGAAACCCAGGAAATCCAGCCGTTGTATGCGAAATTGATGGCGTAGTAACTTTTGGAAATATAAAACGAGGTAATCGGGAAATTATTGTAGAATCAAAAGATAGTACAATAAAAAAATACCTTGTACCACTAACCCGCCAAATACTAGTGCAAGACGGTGATTTTGTAAAAGCAGGAACTCCATTAAGTGATGGTCAAATAGCGCCTTTCGACATTTTGGCTATCAAAGGTTCTTATGCTGTGCAAGAGTATGTTGTAAATGAAATTCAAGAAGTGTATCGCTTACAAGGTGTAAAAATCAACGACAAACACATTGAGGTAATTGTACGCCAAATGATGAAAAAAGTAGAAATCTTGGACCCAGGTGATACAAGATTCTTAGAAGGAGATTTAGTAGGTCGTTTTGAATTTTTAGACGAAAATGATACTATGTTTGATAAAAAGGTAGTTACAGAAGCAGGTGAATCTACTAAATTCAAATCAGGTCAAATTATAACAGTAAGAGAACTAAGAGAAGAAAATTCTATTCTTCGTCGGAGTGATAAAAAACCTCTTGAAGTAAGAGATGCACAATCAGCAACTTCACAACCTGTGCTACTAGGTATTACTAAAGCTTCATTGGGTGTACCAAGCTGGATATCAGCTGCCTCATTCCAGGAAACAACCAAGGTATTATCTCAAGCAGCTTTACAAGGAAAAACAGACGATATGTTAGGTTTGAAAGAAAATGTAATTACAGGCCACTTAATACCAGCAGGTACCGGACTGCGTGAATTTGAAAATATGATTGTAGGAAGCAAAGAAGAATATGATATGTTAAGAACAGCTCGTGAAGTATTTAGCTTTGATGAAAATGAATAAATAAAGCTCTTACAATGAAGTATAATAAAAAAACTGCGTTGCTAAACTTAGCAGCGCAGTTTTTTTATTATATTTATTGAGGTAATCAAGAAACTCTAAAAACTTTCTTCGTTTCTAAAGTTTCCATTCATAAAAATCAACTTTAAAAATGAAAATTTCCTTCCACGGCGCCGCTAGGACAGTTACAGGATCCAAGCATTTACTTGCCCTAAATAATAAAACTCAAATTTTATTGGATTGTGGCATGTTTCAAGGCTTAGGCAAACAAACAGATGAATTGAATAGAACTTTTGGCTTCTCTCCTACCGAAGTTAATTTTTTAATTCTCTCTCATGCACATATTGATCATTCAGGATTGATCCCTAAATTAGTGAAAGAAGGTTTTGCTGGAAAAATATTCTGCACCCCAGCTACAAAAGATTTAACAGCCATTTTATTAGAAGATTCTGCCATAATACAGCGAGATGATACTAGATTTCTAAATAAAAGAAGAGAAAAAGAAGGACTACCTCCTATTGAACCCATTTATAATGTAGATGATGTTACGGCATCTCTAAAATTATTTGAACCGATTGATTATGGTAAATGGTTTAATATAACAACCGGAGTTGATGTATTATTTACAGATGCGGGACATATTATTGGAAGTGCCGCAGTCCATTTGAAAATTACGGAAAATGGCAAAACAACACATCTTACTTTCAGCGGAGATGTGGGTCGATATCGTGATATCATTCTTCGATCACCAGATGTTTTTCCTCAAGCAGATTATATTATATTAGAAAGTACCTACGGCAATAAATTACATGAAAATATACAGAGCACTCCTGATATGCTCTTAAATTGGATACAAAAAACCTGTATCGAAAAAAAAGGGAAGCTCATTATTCCAGCATTTAGTGTAGGTAGAACACAGGAATTATTATACACTCTCAATCAATTAGAACTAGAAAATCTTTTACCTTCCATTCCCATCTTTGTAGATAGCCCCTTAAGCAGCGAAGCTACACATGTTGTAAAAAGTCATCCAGAAAATTTCAATAATCGCATCAAAAAAATTTTAGAAACAGATACGGATCCTTTTGATTTTAAAGGTTTACAATATATTAAAACATCAGATGAAAGTAAACAATTAAACTTTCTTCATGAACCTTGTATTATTATATCAGCTAGTGGAATGGCTGATGCGGGAAGAGTGAAACATCACATTGCCAATAATATTCAAGATGCAAAAAATACAATTTTATTGGTGGGTTATTGCGAACCCCATTCTCTAGGAGGGAAATTAATAAATGGTGAGAAAGAAGTAAAAATTTATGGCGAAGCATACAAAGTAATAGCAGAAATAGGACAAATGCGTAGCATGAGTGCTCATGGTGATTATGATGATCTATGCCAGTTTTTAGCATGTCAACATCCACAAATAGTAAAAACACTATTTTTGGTGCATGGAGAAGAAAACGTGCAACTTGATTTTCAACAACGCCTATCACGAAAAGGTTTTAAAGATGTTCAAGTGCCTAAAATGCATGAAACAGTAAAAATAGAATAATCCATACACAAACCCCTTAACGTTGTGTAACATGCTTTTCAATCCATCTAAAACCTAATAGCCAATAATTATGAAATATTTATTTTACTCTTTTTATATTTATGAGCAACAGAAAAAGTACAACACTTTTTAAAAGAAAAACTGACCGTATGATGAGGACATTGGATCATAAAACTATTTAAGCCGTAAACAACGTAAAATATCCAAATACATTATTCAAAAGGTTGGCTGAGATTCGAAAACAATATTATACAAATTTAGCATATAAGGTAGAAATTTTTCGGGTAATTGGCACTATGAATTTATTTCTAAACAAAATGAATTATTAACTACAACGTTCGATTTAAATATTATTGTAGAAAGCAATATTATTAAGGGACAATACTGAACAATTGCCAAAGGAGGTAATAAAATTGATTGTGTAAATGAAGAAAAACAAAATATAATTGGGAAAATAGGCAAAAACAACATAGCGATTGTCTCTTTTTCAGGATTTTATGATAGTAATGCTAAAGGAAGAGCTAAATTGTATTTTAATGAAGAAGATCTAATTTGGGAGATAATAGAAGTAAATGGAGAAATATATACTCCTAAGAAAGCTATACTTAAAAAAAGAAAGTCAAAGTAAACTTGAGACGTCTTCGAATTTTATTTCTCTTTTTCAATTCTATTCCTTCTGCCAAATTCCCTATTAGTACAAAAATGTTAAAAAACTATCCCATTAACTTATCTTGAACCTAAATTTATATACATTTGCTGCATAAATTAAAATTAAAATCATGAAAAAAATTACATTGTTACTTACATCCGCTCTTTTTACTACTGCAGCTTTTTCTCAAATGAACTTTAATTATGGTATCAAAGCAGGGGCTAACTTTTCTACATTAACAGCTAAACCTTCGGGGGAAGTTTCGTCTTCTACTAGTTATAAAGTAGGGTTCAATGCGGGTGGTTTTGTTGAGTTAGGCGTAGGTAGTGGTTTTACTATTCAACCAGAACTTTTGTTTAGCCAAATGGGGGGTAAAGTAAGTTTTACAAATGCTGCTGGTGCAACTGTTGGAGAAGGAACCTATAATTTCAATTACCTTCACTTGCCTATTTTAGTTAAATATGGCATTAAAGGAGTTGATGGTTTAAGTGCTTTTGTGGGACCACAAGTTGGTTTTTTAATGAGCGCAAAGAGTACGAAAATTAAAGTATTAGGAGTTGATTCCCCAGATGAAGATGTAAAAAATGATTTGAAGGGCGTTGATTTTGCAGGCACATTAGGGGTTGAGTATAAATTGCCAATGGGTGTTGTATTCGCTGCTCGTTATCAATACAGCTTCGCTAATATATTAAAGGAGGAAGCTGATGGTAAAATTGTGAATAGCGGTATAACCTTGAACGTAGGTTATGCTTTCGGTGGTAAGAAAAAATAATATCTTCTATTTCTACAGTATTTTAAAAAGGAACTGCATTGGCGGTTCCTTTTTTAGTTGTAGGGATAGTAATTTTTATAGTAACTTAGCTTGTCAAACTAAAAACCTCGGGGTGCTTTTCGTTAAAAGCGAATAGGCTGAGATAATACCCGAAAACCTGAACAGGATAATACCTGCGTAGGAAAGGTCATTTGGAAAACTCCTTCTGCACTTTTCTTATTTATAGGGGTATTATTTATTTAATAATATATACGAATCAAGGGTTCAGGCTCAGCATGGGTGGCGAGTTTTCCCACTGCCCACTTGCATTTGAACCCTTGATTCGCATAATATGTAAACTATAAAATAAGATGCGGTATTTATTTTTTATTGGATTGTATTGCGCTGCACATAGTGTTGTTTATGCACAACAAAAAGATACAAGCACAATAACATCTTTCTTTTTACAACCCGTTGAAATAAAAACAATACGGGTAGGTGATAGAACGCCTTTTACTAAAACCAATTTGAATAAACAAATCATTACCACTCAAAATATTGGACAAGATCTTCCTTTTTTATTAAACCAAACTCCTTCTGTAGTAATCAATTCTGATGCAGGTACAGGCATTGGATATACCGGTATACGTATAAGAGGTACCGATGCTACACGTATCAATATCACTATTAATGGGATACCGTATAATGATGCAGAATCGCAAGGTGTATTTTTTGTAAACTTGCCAGACATCGCTTCGTCGCTTAATAGTATTCAAATACAACGGGGCGTTGGAACATCCTCAAATGGAATAAGTGCATTTGGAGCTACTATTAACCTAAGTACCAATGAATTTAATTATAAACCATATATAACGTTTAATAATACATGTGGTTCATTTAATACATGGAAAAATACACTTAAAGCAGGTACAGGATTATTACAAAACCACTTTATGGTAGATATGAGGTTGTCTGCTATCAGCAGTAATGGATTTATAGATAGAGCTACAAGCCATTTGCAATCATTCTATCTTTCAGGAGTATATGTAAATAAAAAAGCATCTATACGATTAAATATTTTTTCGGGTAAAGAA
>CAZXBE010000128.1:0-6277 GCA_964638565.1 uncultured Chitinophagaceae bacterium | reverse complement strand
CTGAAAAAGGAATTGAAAAATAAGCAGTTTCATTTTTTAGGGGCAAAAATTGTCATGGGTACATGATCCTGAACGATTGGGTACACGATTTTAATTGCCAAAATCCTTACTGGACAAGGGGGTTACACGATGGACACGATTTTACCCCTTTTTATACCCCTCCCCCCTATATAACTCTATATATAATAAAAAATATACCCCCCCCCTTAAAATATATAAAAAATCATGTCCATCGTGTACCATCTTCTACAACTCAATACAGTTAAGGGTTTAGAGGGTACACGATTTTTTTTAAATCGTGTACCAATCGTGTCCATCGTGTACCTAGATATATAAAAGATTTTTATTTACCTTGCAGTAGCATTTTGCTAACCCTATTTAAACCTATACCATGAAAAACAAACCTGTTATTGCCTTAGTGCAAGATGATATTATATATCAAATTACTACCCAAAGACTTTTACAAATTAGTGGCTTATTCTCCGATGTTATGGTATTTGATCATGGACTATCTATTCTCTCTTATTTACAGCAACAAGATAAAAGCATAGAAGACCTACCCGATATTATTTTGTTAGATATTCATATGCCTATTATGGATGGATGGACTTTTTTAGAGGAATATGAAAAGATAGCTCCTGCTTTAGTTAAATATAGCCGCATCTTCATACATACCGCTTCACTTTATGAAGAGGACTTGCAAAAAGCAGAACAATATAAATATGTAATAGGTTCTATACCTGCACCGCTTAGAATGGCAGAGCTAGCTCAGCAGTTAGACTTTTCTCTAAGAGAATCTCAAAGAAACAAATATTTAAAAACTATTTGAGTAGCACAATTAGTAATTTGTGTTTTTAACTTGGATATTAATGGGATATTAGAGTCTCTCTAATAATAAAATTTAGCAACCATAATTTGTATATGGAACAGATTTTAACTTATTTTCTCTCTATTACAGCATTAACTGGTGCTGCAGTTTGGTTTGGTAAACTGCTTATTAATAAAGCTTTTGATTTTAGTATTGAAAAATACAAATCTAGTTTACAGAAAGATATGGAAGCGTTTAAAAGCCAGTTATCAAAGATGGCGTTAGAACATCAAATTAAATTCTCCAAGCTTCATGAAGATAGAGCTGAAAAAATTAAAATTCTCTACACTCAAATAGTTAATTTAGAGCAATCCTTAATTGATTCCACTTGGATAGCGCAAGGACCAGAGTATATGCATGCTCTACATCTGGATAAAAAATGTCAAGACAATCTACGTGAGCTAAATTTTACATTAAACTTAAATAAAATTTACTTTTCTGATACAACAATAAAGAAGTTTGAAAGTATTTTCAGTGAAGCTTGGGAAATAATAAATAGAATGCGCCAGGCAAGAAGTTCAGGAATAGCTGCAAATGAATATATACAATCTGGACAGCTCGTTCCAGAGATTTACCTAAAAGATGATCACTTATGGATTGACGCCCACAAAAAAACTGCAAATGAATTTAAAATCTTGAAAGAAGACTTGGAAAATGAGTTTAGAATTCTTCTGGGTATACAAACATTAACTCAATAGTCTTCGATTAAGTTAAAATTTTAAAGCAACAATAAAGGCTATAACGGTAATAGTCTCTACTATAAGTACACTAAAAAATGTCGGAAAATGTCGCCATTTTTATGATATAGTATTTAAGTAATCCACTAATTTTGTAGTGTAGCAATATTTTTTAAATAAAATTGTTGCTGTATTGCTAACCCTTAAATACCTTATATGAAAAACACTAACCCCTCAAAAGACCGTGTAGATTGGCAAACCAATCATCAATTGATTTGCAATGCTTTCTACGAACTCCTTGCATTAAAACAAAAAGTTCCCTCTTATGCTGCCATAGCCGAAAAGTGCAAACTATCCGAAAAAACGATAGAGCGACACTTACAAGAATTAACCTTTGATGATTTTGCAGCACAGTTTAGACCAGCCAATGAACAGGTACTTGTTAACTTATTCCAACAAGCCAGCACTACTAAAGATAATCACCACATGATCCGACTCTGGTTTGAAGTCATTGAAAAGCTGGGTTCTAAAAAACAAGTTGATATTACAAGCAATGGACAAAAGTTAAACGAAGGAAATCATTTTACAATTGATCCTTCTAACTTATCTACGCAGGCCTTACAAGAAATCCTTCAACAAGCCAGCCATGAAAAGTAAGTCACCTATGGTAAATGTAGAGCAGCTAAAAGCAGAATTGTGCAAACGCTCCTTCTACTATTTTGTACAAAGTTTCTGGGATATCATTATTGCAGAAACGCCAATTTGGAACTGGCATATAGCATATCTCTGCAGTAAAGCGCAAGCCTTAGTAGAGCGTGTTGCAAAAAGAGAAGCCAAGGATAAAGATATCATCATTAATATTCCACCAGGCACTTCTAAATCCACCATCTTTACGATTATGCTTCCTGCTTGGGCTTGGGCAGTAGATCCTACGCTTCGCATATTAACTATTAGTTACTCTGATACACTAGCTACCGAGCATGCCCTAAAATCTAGAGATATTATTCGCTCTGACAGGTATAGAAATTACTTTCCTTACATAGAAGTTAAAAAAGATAAAGACAATAAGACCAATTATGAAAACACAAATAATGGCCAACGTATGGCAGCAGGACTTTCTGGAACTATTACAGGTATTCATGCACACCTAATACTCATTGATGATCCGATTAATCCTAAGCAAGCCGCTAGTGAAGCAGAATGTAATACGGCTAATATGCTACTAGACAGCACCCTTTCTACTCGTAAAGTAGATAAGCAAGTAACGGTTACCTTGCTTATTATGCAGCGTCTGTCGGCCAATGATCCTACCGCACACTTACTGAGCAAACAAAAAAATATCAACCATATTTGTTTGCCTGCTGAAGCAATGGACGAAGTATCGCCTGTAGAATTACGTGATAGATATATTGATGGTTTATTAGACCCTTATCGATTAAATAAAAATATTTTACAAGAACTGCGTATCGATTTAGGCTCTGCCGGCTACGCCGGGCAGGTCGCCCAACGGCCTGCACAAAAAGGAGGAAGCATTTGGCAAAAATGGTTTAAAGAAGTACCTGATCATTTATTTCCACCCAAAAGCTCACTAATGTATTATGGAACAGATTGGGATCTGGCTTATACTAAAGATGATGCAAATGCTGCCAGTGCTTATATCAGTGCAGGTAAGCTCAAGCAAGCCATTTATATTGATGACCTCGGATGGGATTGGTTAGAATTTCCTGCACTGATTAATCTAATGAAAATAAAACCTTCTCCTCATTACATCGAAGCTAAAGCATCTGGTAAATCCGCTAAACAAACATTAGTGACACATGGCATACCTGCAATAGAAGTTAAAGTAGAAGGTGGAGATAAAATTGCCCGTGCAAATATGGCTACGCCTGTTGCTGAAGCAGGTATGGTATACATTAGACAATCTCTAGCCGATAAACTCTATCATGATCCAAGACAAGGCATCTTACTCTTTCCTAACAGTAAGTATAAAGATGTAGCTGATGTATTAGCACAGTGCTTACAACGTTTGGCTAACAAGTCTAGGAAATTGATCATATCAGATGTGGGGCTTTCCTCTACCTTGCTAGATGAGTTATCTTTCTAAATTATAATGAAGTAAACCAGTACATTTTTATTGTATAAACACTTCACAATTATAGCAATAAATGAAAGATTGAGAATCAATATAACCCTTACTAGTAAAGGACTACAGTGAATTTATTGTGGATAAAAAATAGTCTAAAAAATTGCTTTCTACAAAGTAGAATATCTATTTTTGTATCATATTTTTTCTCTAACCTCTAAACCATTCTTTTCTTATGGAACACCAAGCTTCACTTACCCATAGTGATCCCATGCAAGAAGCGCTACAACTCTTACTGGATAGTAGGGTAAAAATTTTAGCCTTACTTCAGCAAACCCATTACACCAACTTACAAGTCAGTGTAGATAACAACTTAAATCAACTGATTCATTTTTTCCGCCATACCACAGGCGCCGCTGATACTACACTAGGCAATGATTCTACAATAAGCTTTGGGCCACTTAGCAGTTTTATGGGAGAACCTGTACATGCACCTACTGCTATTGATGTTACCCTGTTAACACCCAGCGTAGAAGAGAGAGAACTGCTTAAACAAAAAGTATTGCAACTGGAAGCCTCTATCGAAAATTCAGATAATGATGTTGTTATCAACAGTTACGCTTTACCGGAAGATGAATTAGTACTCAGAGGATTAGCTAAAAAATTAGAGATAACCGGCTATGAAACTAGCCCTATCGATTATGATTTTATAAATGCTATTCGTGCAGCCGTTGTAACCAATAAGCCAATAGAACAAAAAGAGCATATGCTTAATCATGCTATAGCAGATAAAGACGATCTGGTAAGTAAAAAACCAGCTTCTACTAAAAGCAAAAAGAAACTAAGCGAATAAATAAACCTTCTAGACAGCTATAAGACTTCAACCCTAACCCTTTTATGCAGATCAGTATCAATGATAAGCTTGTACATATTCCTACTTCGCTCTCTGAAATTACACTCGGAGATCGTATTAAATTTTATAATGAATATGGTAAGCAGTTAGATGAAGCAGTAAACCAGATTACTGCTATGGAAGAGGGACCATTACAAGATTTAGAATGGACGCATTTTAATATCGATATAGCATGTAAAACCTTTGCCTTTTTTAGTGGTATTGATTTAGATGTTGTAAGAAAAGCAGAATCCCTTACTACCATTATGCAGGTATACAATATTGTAAAAGCTTGTCTATTAGAAGAACCTGAATTAGAAGAAAAGAGAACCTTTACCTGGAAGGGCGAGGTTTGGAAAATCCAGCCCCCTATACTTGAAGCAAATAGTACCATAACGTTTGGAGAATTTATTGATAGTAAGCAAATCCTTCAGGACATGTATGAGCTCGGTGCGGGCAAATGGGATAGCTTACTTCGGCTATGTGCTATTTACTTACGTAAAAAAGGAGAAGCGTATGAAAAAACATTCGCTTTAGATAATAGTCCAAGATTAGAACTGATGAAAAGCTTACCGATGGATATAGCCTTGCAAGTAGGTTTTTTTTTGACAAGCTCAATGCATATATACTGGAACACTTTAGCCTCTTTAAAGGAAGTACAGCCAAAAACGGAAGAAACATCGCCAAGCATTTTGAAAGGTGGGGCTGGATTAATTTCCTTAAAAGCATCGCTAAAACAAAGGTCTTTGATCTCTCGACAGGCCAGAAGAACTCTATTGAATGCGCAAGGCAGGCGTCACTCTTTGATGTGCTAATGTATGCCAGTGAAGAAAAAGATTACAATGAAGCCCAGTGGTTAGATCATGAAGCGACGATGGCTAAGTATAAAAAATAAACCCTATGCTCAACTATTTATTCTTACAGGAACTGTTTAAGAATATTCTACAGTTTTCTAAAACTATTCGAGGTCGCTTTATTACCAGCCCTCGCTATGGAGGAGAAATCAATACCGATAATTTAGAACAAATTATTCAGGAACTAGCCACCGATAAAGTTATTAAAGAATATCCCCTTGCTTTACTCCTTCCTCCTAAGACCGATATTGAATATATCAGAGAAGGTAGCTGGGAGAATTATCAAATCATACTCTTTTTTCTAACCCCTACGTACTATACTTCAGCTAATAAAGTGCAGCATACTAAATGGCCTAATAAAAGCACAGGTACTTCTAGGCATAGTATTATTATGGATTGGTATGATATGAAAAGAGCAGCACTAGATTTTCTAAGGGTGCTAGATAGCTTAAGTCTAGTTGCAACAGAACAACCATTATATCGCATAGTAAAAGGACCTGTCTATATAGATCCTGTTTCCTTGCAAGGTGTAGATCGATTAAGTGGAGTGCGATTACAATTCAGCATGCAAATATGGACAGGCTGTGAACTGGAAGATTACAACGAGGTAGATATTACAAGAATTACTATACCTAAAAATATAAAACATCCCATACACGAGCTATAAAGGCCTCACCCCAACCCTCTCCAAAGGAGAGGGAGAAATAAAAACCGTTAAATAATGAAACACCTTATTGATACGATACGACAACTACCTACAGATATTATAAGTCATGTAGTGGAGCGTAATATTATTGCCAATGCAGCCAGTGTAATGGATAATGTATATCTACAATATTTATATCAGTTATGGAAAACGTATTTTGATAGCAGTAGTTCCTCTAGCTTAGAATGTGGGTATTG
>CAZXBE010000127.1:0-6360 GCA_964638565.1 uncultured Chitinophagaceae bacterium | reverse complement strand
TAACGGTACTTGGCTAGTTGCAGTGGCGGCTCCTAAGCAGCTCTGGTGATGCCGCCATTGCAACTTAGCCAATGTTAGCTGACCGCCACATTAAGCGTCTAGTTTGTCGGATAATATTGACTGTCTTTTGTATTTGATGAATGATTGATGATGTTGAAGTTTTGTAATGAAGTACAAGCTCTTTGGGCAGGTGTTGTTGGCGTTTCGCCCCTGCCCAATGTGCTTGTAAATAGAATTCAAAAGTGGGTTTAAATTGAAAGTCCTTTAATTAGTTTATACTCGTTTGAGGATGTTCCGAATTGTGATTTTACACTTTCTTTTATTCTGTTGGAACGGTCTTTAAGGTCGGCGTATTGAACAAGTCTGTTGTCTTTGGCTGGTTTGTATGCTCCATAAGCTGTTGTAACTGCTGTGTTCGCAGTTATCAATGCAGTAAGTTGGGCATTTAAAGCAGGTAGTTTTATTTTTACATTTGTTGGTGCGTAATCTGTTCCGTAAGTTGTCAATGTAGTTATGATGTCGGTAAATGTTTGTGTTTGACTACCGTAAGAACGCTCCGATTGTGATACAAATTCGCCTTCATCATCTTTCTTTAATTTCTTTGAACTTTCGCCACGAATTTTTACAATTAGTGATGCAATATATTCTGCTTCTTTAGAGGTCTTACCGAATTTCGCTCTAATTTGTCCAGCTATTGGCGCAAGTGTTTTAAGCATTGAATCTGTGTTTTTAGCAAACAATTTAACCCTCTTGTCTGTTGCTTGTGAGTAAGTTGTTTTTGTACTAGCAACCAATGCGTTGTTGGTTTTGATTGCAGTAATTAGTCCTTTATAATTGACTACAGATTCTTCTGGACGGACTGGCGAATAGGTTGAGAATGTGGCTAAATGGGTGGCTAATGTGTCTGCGTTTGCAAGTTTTGAGCCAAATGTTTTTTCGTTATTTGATGCCATGACTTTCTAATTTTCTATTGTAAAAGATGAATTGTGAATGGTAAAGGTAATGGATTTCATTGTAATGGAAAATAACTTTGTAAACATTACAAATAGGTTTGTCAGAGTTGTAATAAACTTTGTAAAAAAGTTAACAAACTTTGTAAGAAAGTTAACAAGCTTTGTAATAGTGGTAAATAACTTTGTATGAATATCAATATAGTATTGTAATTGTTTTAAATAAAATTGTAAGAGTACCAGTTATAATTGTATGAATTTCAAATAGTATTGTATGAATGACAAAATAAAATTGTATAGATTGCAAAATTGATTGTATGAGTGGTAAATCTGATTGTAAACTATTTAATAATGATTGTAATCATACTGATTGCCAATTATTTAATACCACCACATGAAGATTCGGCTACTTTGCTAAATAGAAATTCGCAATTTGGCAAACACTCTAGAGAATAAGCTTTCTGGTTAAATTTATTTATTCTGCTATGGACGGGTCGATAAGATAGAGGGTTATTATAAAGCCTTATCTCTTTTAAATTTTTCAAGTTGCAAATGGAATTTGATAAATTATTGATTTTATTATTTTGAAGTGAAACAAACTTTAAATTTTTCATAGTAGCAAAAAAGGTTGGTATTTCACTAATGTTGTTATTATCTAAAACCAATGATGATAAATTTAAATTATTAAGGTTTTCTGAAATGCTAGTCATGTTGCAATTTGAAAAATCAATTTGAATAATACTATCAAGATTTTGAATTGAAGAAACTAAATGAAGTTGACTAGCTCTTATGGTTAAAAATTTAAGTGAAGCAGCATCATTTATATTAGAATCAATAGAAAATTCTTGATTGGTATTTATAAGCAATTCTTCTATATTGCTGTTATTTAAAATAATACTTGATAGACTATTGTTACCTGCTTCTATTTTTAAAATCTTAATGCTTTTGTTTTTTTGTATAGCCTTAAATAGTATTTCAAAATCAAAAGTAACATTGCCGTTAAATAGTATTTCAAGGTAGTTTAAATGAATAAAATCTGATAAACTTGATGCTAGTTTACTTACATCACTTTGTGAAGAAATATTACATGATAACTTTTGAACGAAAGGTAAATTGTAAATCGCCGTATCTATATTGTAAAATACCTTGTTTGAATTATCCTTATTATCGGCAAAATTACCATGATTGTTACAACTAAAAGTTGTTATAACTGCAAAAGATAATATTGAATATATATATTTCATTTTAATGCCCTGCTTGAACTCCTCCATTATTATCTCTATCTTTTTTATCTTCTTGGGTTGGTCCATTGATAGGAGTTTCTACACTTGTTGTTCCGCTACTCTGATTTTGACCTAATATATATTTACCTAATGCCTTTGAATCTTGGCTTGTCGGTTTTTTGTCAGTACCATTGCTGTTTGCTCCCATTAAACTATTGGGATTATTTGCTTGTGTAGATTTGTAATTTATTGGGTATCTCGTTAATACATTAGCCGTAACTTTTGGATCAAATTTATATGGCATTGCAAGTAAGTCATAATATAAATCATCTAATCCCAAAACATGACCCACTTCATGATTATATGGATTTTCACTATCAGTAGGATTAGACTCCCATGTTCCAGAGCGTTGCCCCGTTTCGGAACGATAACCTTTTTCGTCAGTTAATTTCACAATATTTGTCGCAGTGGAACGTACATCTTTCATTGTTATTTTATCTATTGTCTTTACTTGAATGTCGTAAACTAAATTGTAAGTTTTTCCTCCTTCTTTAAATTTATGGTCTCCTCCATAAGCACCCTGAATTTGCTTCTGCATTTGCAATGCCTTGTCAGCTGTTGCGCCATCACCAACAATAAATATTACAGCGGAAACTCTAATAGTATTGTCTGTAACTGTATAGTGAGCTTGTTTACCATCAGGGTCATTAAACATTATTGGGCTATTCATAGCGAAGGCATATGGGGAGACACTAGGGAACTTTTTAAATAAAGGGTCAATATTCCAAGCGAAAACAACAGGGTCGAAATTGTAGTTGTTGTATAAGTTTTGTTCTTTGGTGAATGAGGTTATTTTTTTTGTTTTGGTGTCGAAAAGAGTGTTACCAATTCTTTCGGTTAGTTTGTTTGGGTAATCTTCTTCAAATAAACCCCATGTTAATGATGCTTTTCTTGCATTTAATTGATTTTTTAGATTGGTTTCTGAACGTACATAAGTTTCATTTGCTAATTTAGTAACTGTATCTCTCGACCAACCCTTAATTAGTTGATTTTTCATTTGCAAAGGCATTTCTCGGTAGCCAAGATTGTAAAGATTGGCAATGAGGATTTGATATTCTTGAAATACTTTTTGAGATTGTAACTGGCTAATTGATTTGTGTTGAGCAGTTAATTTATTTTCTAAATATTCGGCTTTGAGTAACAAAGCATTTAGGTTTCTATCATCATATTTGATAGCTGTTTCAGCACATTGTAAAATAAATTCATCGGTTTTGTTATTGAATTTATGCTCGTAACCTTTGGCAAGATAAACTAGGCATAGGGCAACCGATTGTTTTTCGTTTAACTCCCTTAAAGCAATATCATTTTTAATGGACTCGGTTGTAGAGTGAGTTAGCGTTGAAATTGTACCTGTGCCGGGGAAATTTTTAGAACCAAGTTCTACATTAAAAGAAATTCCTTTATTGTCTTTGTGGCTTATATAAATATGAGAAGGTGCAGTACAAAGTGTGGCTTCTGAATTTAAACGATTGGAAAGAATTTTAAATAATGAGGCAAGGGCAAAGCAATTGCCTCTGCCTGTATTATTTAAATTTGTTATTTGAGTGTTTGTCCAGTCATTAGATGCCATTGGGTCGGAAGCCGAATAATTGTACTTCATGTGATAATTTGTTATTGAAGAATCTACAAAACCAATATTGCAAGTCATGTATAAATAAATGGCATAGTTCGTTAATGCCTTTTTATATTGTTGCTCTAACTGCTCTCTTGAGTTTAGCAAATTAGGTTTCTGGTTTGTTGCATTGAAATTGTAGTTTGCTTTAACAATTTCATTAATGCTTTTGATATGATTTTGCATAGCTAAATCATAACTCTGCTTATCAATACTATTTTCATAGTAGGCATTTTCCATAATGAAAATTGCTTTCTCATAATTTGGCTGTTCATTGCCATTCAGCATATTTTCGATTTGGTCTTTTGCAGAAAGAAAATAAGATTTATTTATTTCTGCGTTTTGTGCAAGAGCAACATTGGCTATTGCAAGGATGGTGAAGAAAAAAAATAGGTGTCGCATGATTTGTAAATTTAATGATTATAATTTATTTAGTTTCTATAAATAGGTTTCGTTTTTCTTTTCCGTTTATGTTGTAACTGTTTTGAACGCCCCTTTTAAATTCATGCTCTTTCAACATTTGCTCATACATACCCTCTGGCATATCTTGATAACCGAGGCTTTTAATAAGGCTTTCATTATTGTTATACTCTTGAAATAGTTTGTATTGTTCGGGGTAGTTTTTGAGTTGCTGTGGGTTGCTTAAATTCCTCTCTCTCATAAATTTATTTATGGTAGCTTTTAGGTATTCGGCATTAATGAAATAAGTGTAAATATTATTGTTCTTTGGGAAATAGGGTGTGGCGGTTTGCAAACATTGTTTTACAAAGGAGCCATCACCAATTCCGTTCTTATACATAAAACTTACAGCAAGGTCAAGAATGATGTTTGCGACAATTTGTTTTTGATTGAAAGTATCTATATAAATGCCTGATTTGACTGCTTGTTTGCTTATATACAAATTGTCTTGATACCATTTGTCGGAAATTTGCCAATTAGATGTGGCTTCATAGTTTATTAAGTTGCCTTCGGCATTTTTGTATTTTACAAATGAATGTTGTGGTGCGAATGAAAGATATGTCTGTGCTCCGAGTGCTTCGGCTAATACTAAATAGACTTGAGGCATACTATTACATTGCCCTCCACCTGTTGCTAAACATTTTGATAGAAAGAAATTGCGGTAATCTTGTTTGGCTTCATAATCGTTGTAATCGTAAAAGAAAGGAAGATGTTGTGAAGTTTTTATTGAAACGCCTTTTTCTTTACTTCCTTCTGAATTTCCGATGGTTAATTTTTCAGACATGAATTTTTGAATCGCTTCATGTATTGCTTGGTTGTCATTTGCATCATATTTGTTTTGCTTCATCCATTGTTTGATAAATGAAACTGATTTATTGATAATGTTGTTGTATTCATTTTTTGTTAGATAGGTATTGCCATAAGCACTCTCTAAAATATAGTATGCTTTTGCAAGGATTTGTTTTTCGTTAGAGTTTAGTAATTGTTTAAGTTGGTTTAATGAATTTGTATAAGTTTTGAGTTGGTTTTGGAATTCTTTCGTGTCAACTGTTTGGTTTTGGGCTGGTAATCTTTGTGCGAGGTTTCTTTTTCTTTCTTCTGCTATTATTTCGTTTATTTCAGCTATTTGTTCGGCATGACTTGGTTGTCTGTGTGGGCTCTGTTGTTGGTTGTATATTGTTTGTGCGTTCCCGCCCATTTGTATTTGTTGTTGTGGGTGGTTTGCGTTGTATGGTTGTTGGCAATTGTATTGTGATAGGGTTGTTGAGGTTATGAACTGAACGATGAAGAAAGTTAATTTGCTGGTTCTGCCGAAGAATGAACTTTTCAAGCGCTTTGCAAAAGTGTTATTGGCGTTTCGCCCTTTTGCAATGTGCTTGAAAAGTGCCGAAGATATGTTTTGATGTTTGTTCATGTTCTTCTGTTTTATTTTAAGAGTTTAGTTGCGTTCTGCTGTCGTTTTGTGGTGTCAGCTAACGGCCTGCGGCTAAAAAGCCGTTGGGGAAATAAAGGTAGTCTGTTTAGTTAAAGATTCAAAAGATGATGATAGAAAAAAAGATGAATTTATTATTTCGTCCCCAATGGCTTATAGCCGCTGTTAGCGTGGCCAAAAAAATGGAGTTTGATTTTCAATTACTACTTTATTCGCATCTTTTTACATTCATATTTTCTTCGGTGATTGCTTCGGATGCTTTTGCGTAAACTTACATCGCGTAGCAGGTTCTGCTTAACGAGTTACGACTGTTCAAAAGTGTTATTTCGAAAAACAGAGAAAAACGCAGTAAGTTGCTTAATGATTGACCGATGCAAATAAGCGTCAACATGCACTTAGAAACAGAATTCGCTTAGCGAGTTACAACTGCACAATATTGTTATTTCGAAAACTGAAAGAAACGCAGAATGTTGAATAATGATTGTTCGTTCTAAGAAGCGCATTCAGGATTTAGCTTAACACAAACTTCAATTCGAGTAACAATTTCTAAGCGCCAACACGGCCAGCGCTAACGGTATTTTTGCAGCGGCAGAAAGGACATTCAAAGTTACTCAGTTTAGATTC
>CAZXBE010000126.1:0-6422 GCA_964638565.1 uncultured Chitinophagaceae bacterium | reverse complement strand
AATTTTTACACTAATACAGTTACTATCCTATTTACACAAAGGTTTAAATACTACCATTTTATAATTTTTATAAATGAAGAATTGCTTACCTGTAATATCTTGAATTATTTTAAACACTTTATCCTTAAATTTCATATTGTTTTTCGATGGATCGTAATTAAAAACCCAATCTTGTGCATCAATACGAGTTTTCATTATGGCCGGATGTGAGCCTTCATACTTGTATAAAAAATCTATTGCATTGTAATTAAATCCTGCTGTATTGTTTTCGGTATAGTCTTTTATCCACTCATCATTTGAGTTGTATCGCTTGCCAAATTCAATGGAACGTTTTAACTGAGTATGTGGATTTTTAACATAGCTATAGTGATAAACGGTTGCGTTAATAGGAATGACATGTAGTTTATATCCTTTTTCTTGCAAATAATGTACGGGATCGTTAAATCTTCTAAAACCTTGAGAGTCCTTATAGCTACGATATTTTGAATTGTTTCTAATAATACGTATTTCTTTTTGATGAAATCGTCTGCTAGGCGCCCAATGATTATAATCGCCGAAAAAATTAATGAACTTAAATAAAAACCCTTCTACACGTTTATCATGCAGATACTTTTGCATGGCTTTTTTTATGGTATCATAATCTTTTTCATGAATTACTTCATCAGCTTGTATATGAAAAAGCCAATCTGCATCCTTACTTACATTGTCTAAACCAATATTGGATTGTTGTGCAAAAATAATCCCTTTGGTACGCATAGCCTCATCCCAAAGAGTATCAATAATTTTTATTTTATGGTTGTTTATTTGTTCAATTGCTGTTCTTGTTCCGTCTGTGCTATCGCCTACAACAACAATAAACTCATCAACTAATGGTAATACACTTTTTATAGCTTCGATAAATGGATAGCCTAATTGAATGCCGTTGCGTACATAACTGAAAGCAGATATTTTCATATATAATTCAAATAACAATAAAAATAGAAAGCATCCTGTTGTATAATAGCCGTTATTTATAGAACGAGATTTTCTTTTAATTTGCGCATTAACTTATTGCCTCTGGTCGCATATGTGGAAATAGTAACACATCTTGTATGGATACGTTATTGGTCATTAACATAGCTAAGCGATCAATACCAATACCAATGCCTGCGGTAGGCGGCATACCATATTCTAGTGCTCGTAAAAAATCATAATCAATATACATAGCTTCCTCATCTCCCCTTTTTAATAATTCTGCTTGTTCTTCGAAGCGATTGCGTTGATCGATAGGATCATTTAATTCGGTATAAGCATTCGCAATTTCTTTTCCATTGATAATAAGTTCAAAACGTTCTACTAGTCCGGATTTGCTGCGATGCTTTTTAGTTAATGGGCTCATTTCAACAGGATAGTCTGTGATGAAGGTTGGTTGAGTGTAGTGTCGTTCACAACAATTACCAAAAATTTCATCTATCAATTTTCCTTTACCCATGTGTTTTTCTATATGAATATGCAATTGTTTACATGTATTACGCAACTGCATTTCATCCATTTGACTAATATCTATTTTAGTATACTCTTTGATGGCATCGTAAATACTTATACGTTTAAAGGGGGCTTTAAAACTGATCATTTTATCGCCTACAAGTACTTCGGTTGTACCATGTAAAGCAATAGCTACTTTTTCGAGCATTTGTTCTGTTTGTTCCATCATCCATACATAATCTTTATAGGCCACATAAAATTCAAGAATGGTAAATTCAGGATTGTGTGTACGATCCATGCCTTCATTACGAAAGTTTCTACTAAATTCATATACCCAGTCAAAACCGCCTACCACCAAGCGTTTTAAATATAATTCGTTGGCTATGCGTAAATACATATCTACATCTAATGCATTGTGATGGGTTATAAATGGTTTTGCTAATGCACCGCCAGGGATATTTTGTAGTACAGGTGTGTCTACTTCTAATGCACCTTTTTCATTTAGAAAGTCCCGAATGGTATTAATCATCTGGCTACGTTTAATAAAGGTTTCTTTTACTTGTGGATTAATAATAAGATCTGCATAGCGTTGGCGATAGCGAAACTCTGGATCATTTACTGCGTCAAACGTTTGCCCTTCTGCTTCTTTAACAATAGGTAATGGTTTTAAAGATTTTGCTAATAACGAAAATTCTTTTACATGTATAGAGGTTTCTCCTGTTTTGGTAGTAAATACAAATCCTTTTATACCAATAATATCGCCTATGTCTAATAGTTTTTTCCAAATTATATCGTACAGTGTTTTGTCTTCATTAGGGCAAACATCTTCTCTACGAATATAAACTTGTATTCTACCTGTACTGTCTTGTAATACAGCAAAGCATGCTTTACCCATGTCTCGGATACTCATAATTCTACCAGCTATGCATACATTACTAAAGTTATTAGCTGTTTCAATAGTATAGGTTGATTTTATATGATTGGCATACTGATTAACTGGGTATAATGCTGCAGGGTAGGGATCTATGCCTAATTTTTGAAGTTCTGTTAATTTTTCTCTTCGAATAATTTCTTGCTCTGATAAATGCATAAAATTTAATGTAAGAATGTATGGATATGCGAATAAAGATAAAAGTAAAAATTCATTTACAACCTCATCTGGTTTACGGCATATTAACTAATTGATGAATGGGTAAGCGATTACGTAGACTTCTAGCCAGTGTCATTTCATCGGCATATTCTAATTCCCCGCCAAAAGCAATTCCACGAGCTATTGTAGTAGTTGTAATATTGTATGACTGTATTTTTTTTTGAATATAAAAAATAGTTGTATCTCCTTGTATCGTTGGACTAATGGCGAAAATAATTTCACCAACTTCTTGTTTTTGAACACGTCGTATTAAAGATGAAATGTTTAATTGATCTGGTCCTATTCCATCTAAAGGAGATATTAATCCACCCAGTACATGATAGGTGCCGTTGTATTGCTGTGTGTTTTCGATGGCTATTACATCACGAATGTTTTCAACTATACAAATAATATTCTGTTGGCGGTGTGTATTAAGACATATGCCACACCATTCTGCATCGGCTATATTACCACATTGATTGCAAAATTGAATTTGATTACGCATGCTTGATAAAGAGGCACTTAATTTTTCTACATCTTCTTTATCTTTTTTAATTAAATGCAATACTAATCGCAATGCGGTTTTTTTGCCAACACCCGGAAGCTTGGAAAGCTCAGTAACTGCATTATTAAGAAGAGTAGAATGTATTTGCATGTGGAGCTCAAAGGTAAAAATCTAAGCGTAAAAAAGCTAGTACTATTTTAGTGTCTAATGAATTATAATTTAATTTCTAGTTCATTATCCCAATTAGCCCTAATGGTAAGCCTTTGAGAGATAGGCTCCACAATCTCAGGTTGAATATGTTGTTTAAAGTCTCCAGGATCCCACTTACCATTTTCATTTTTATCCAATAAAATACGAATGTCATATTCCCCAGGATTAAACAATTTTCTGTACCATTCAGTACCCTTTATAGGAGCAGACTCTACCAATTGATCATTTTGTATAAGCATCAATACCAGTGCCTTATTTTCTGGTAAGTTGCTGAATTTAAGTTTAATACTGCCATAGTCTTCTATTTTTTTAGTGATAAAAGATATTGTATCATTTTTGTTGAAGGTTTTTCCAGAGCTGTCTTTTACAGCTCCCTTTAATACAATTAAGTTATATTTTGTATTAGGCTTCCAGATATGTGTTAAGGTTATTTTTTGTTTATTTGAATCTAAGGGTAAGTACGCAATTGAATTGCGTACTTGTTGCGTATCGGTTAAAAATATTTTAGAAGAATCGAATAAGCTAATTTTAGTATTAAACTTTATTTCCAAATTAGATAGGATATCTTGCTGGCCATTTTCTATGTTAGTAGTAAAAAGTAAAGAGTCTTTTGCTGTTATTTTTTGTGGAGTAGTGGCATTTACTTTAGGTGTCTCTTTTTCTGCTGCATATGCGTACAGTGTTATACTATCTGCTTCTCCAGCAATTACAGGTTTATTATTAAAAGCGAATAATTGTGTTAGGCTTATATATTTTTTAGCTCCAGTTTCATCTTTCAATGCGTAAATATCAAAACTGTCTTTAGGTAAAAAACGAAAATTAAAATACCCATTACCATTTATTTTAGTATAATAATCGGGTCTTTCTTTAAATACAGCAGAATCGTAATGTTTACGATGCAATACTGCAACCATGGTGCTGTCTATTTTACCCGTTTCTGCTAGTACTACCTTTCCGCTGATAGTTAGTGAATCAATATGATCTCCGGTAGAGAACACATACGTAAAATGGTTAATAGTATTATTTTCATTAATATCTGCAATGGCATTACCTAATTCAAACACGTACGTCGTATTAGGCTTTAGAGTATCTTTTATATTGATGGTTACACTTTTTAAGTGACTTGTAATAGTGGGAATATTTTTTGGAGTAGGGTAAACGATTAAGTTTTTCCCCAATTCTTGTAATTGTATATACTCATTAAAACTTAAGATTATTTTTTTAGGGGTGATGTTTTTAGACATTACATCTGGCGTAGCTTTTACTAAAACAGGAGGCAAACTATCTTTAGGCCCACCACCAGGCGGGATAATGTTGGCACAACTACTACATTTTAAAATAACGCAATAAGCACATAGCATAATAAGTAGTAAACGATACATTTAATAGCTATATATAGGGTTAACGTTATTCATCTTATTAAAAGTATGCATTGTTCATTTGTTATAGATAACATGCTGACCCTTACGGCTGAAAGGTAAACTTATACTGTTTCATCTAAAATTTATATTACTTTAACAATACATAAAACTATTTTTACTAGTTATTGTCTAAGTTAATATTATTTTATGCTGACGAATGGTTTTCTTTCGCATAATCCCTGAGTATCTCAAAAAACTCGGAAATTTGGTCTAACGTATATAATGGTTACTTATTATACGTTACTTTATACACCATCACACTTTGGCCACCTCCTTGTTTTCCTTGTGCTGTAACAATAAGCCATTGTCCATTTGCGCTAATGCCCATTCCAACGGGATAGCTGTCTGCATTACATTCTCCAATTACTTGCATATCTGCTGTACGAACAATAGCAATTTTACTTTTGTTATTTACTGCAGCAAAAAGATATTTTCCCGTTTTCTCAAGCACAATTGTTCTTGCACCTTCACCAACATAAACACTTTTCCATTCGTTATAAGGCTGATCTTTTTCTTTACTTGCAAAATGAGCAATAAATTTATTGAGTGTTGTTTTTTGAACATACCCACTTTTGTTAACACTAATATATAACACTCCATTGTTAATAACCAGATGCCTCATGTTATCCTTCATTCCTGTAACAGATCCTAGATATTGGCGATTGGCTACATCTACCATAGCTATACTATTGCTTCCCATTTTACCAATAAGAATATATTTACCATCGGGTGTAAACACAGTGCCACGTAGACAATGACCGCAATTATTATCTCTGTTGATACTTGCGCCTGAGCCAAAATCTAAAGATAAGCGCTGATCAATAACAATATTTTTGATGTATGTGAATTTTTGTACATTATTGGATGCAATGTCTATCAATCCTATGGTATTATCTCCCCAATGTGTAATCACTATTGTTCTACTATCGGGAGAACAGCTAATCATTTTGGGTAGGGGTGCTGTTGGCATTATTCTTACAATAGAATCGGCATCAGTATCAATAATACAAACTGCGGAAGGGTCTATGGCATTGGAATCGTATGACCTGCGATAATAGGTAACCCATAAATATTTTCCGTTGTGTGAAAAACAACTCTCCACGGGTTTGCCCTCAAAATAATTCAGTTTAGTTTTTCGTGTTTTGAAGGTATAGTCGAAATAAGCAGTTTCGTAAAATAGGTATTGATTTTTTTCATTAAATGTATGATGAATGGTTTTGATAAGTTTGAAATTTTCTAAACTATAAATAGAGGTTGTATGCCCTTCAAGAGAATGAACATAAAATTTCTTTTTTGCATCTAAAATATTAACCGATTTGGGAGAATTAATAGACACATCATATACATCTGCAGGATTGATTGGATTGGCATTATATTGTTGGTATCGCCTTACAAGTTGTATGGAAACATCCGCTTTAGCAGGACTAGAAGTGGTTCCAATAGACACATGTTTTACCTGTGCTGCGGCACACGATATTATAAGTATTTGTATAAAAAAAATAAGGGCTTTGCTTTTGTTCATTTTAAAAATAATTTGGTGCAAAGCTAGCATATAAGAGATTGAATCAAAAAACGATCATTTTTTAGGGCATTATTTTATAAAGGTTGAGAAAAAATAAGGGTCAAGATAAATTAAGAGGGAGACTCTAAAATAATTTGTGTAAATGGAAATGAGTAACTGTTATTTAGAGTT
>CAZXBE010000125.1:0-6423 GCA_964638565.1 uncultured Chitinophagaceae bacterium | reverse complement strand
TGTCCAGACTAAGTTAGAGCATTAGTTAAATGTCCTTAACTTATCTTGACCCTTTTTTTTATTGTTGGGTATAAAACAATTATTAAGAATATATTTTAAATACGTTTCATGAAAAATAAATTAATACTGTTAAGTACATTTTTTTTTACTATAGCAATATATGGCACCAAAGCTCAAATTTCTTTAATATCTACACATAACAACTATAATACTACATTAAACATGTTGCATAACCCAGCTTTGGTAAGCAATACTAGTGATGCTCTAAAATTGCAATTAAATTTTTTTACGGCGCATGCAAGCGTGGGAAATACGATGGTCGAAATAAAAAAAAATGCATTGTTTAAAAAAGAATTTATTCAAGATGTTGATTTTTATCGAATAACCAATAAACCCTTACACAATGCATGGGGAAGTATCGATATTTTGGGTCCTGCGGTTGCATTTAATATCAATAACTATACTTCTGTAGGCGTTTATACCCGTTTACGAAATGTATTGAACATAACTCATATTAATGATGATGTTCTTGATTTAACAACCAATGATATTAAAACAACCATAGATTATAATATTAGTAGGGCTCGTACACAGGGCAATATATTTGGTGAGGTAGGAATGACATATGCGCATACATTTTTAGATAACCCTGAACATGTAATAAAAGTTGGTATTACAACTAAATGTATACTTGGAATGAGCACTTTTGCTAGTCGTACAGCAAGTGTAATTATTGGTTATAAACCTAGTAGAAATAATTATAGAATATTGTCCGGCGATGTTCGTCTCTTATACTCAAAAGATATAGGGTCCATAGCCCTAAACGACGTACAAACAGATGATGTTCTTACTATGCTTAAAAAGAACCTTGGACATAATACCGGCTTTGGTATGGATGTGGGAGTTATATATGAATGGAGACCAGAAGAAAAACTAAATACAACTTCACAAACCGCACATTGGTTAGCTGTACACGATTTTCCATATAGGTTACGATTAGGCGTATCTATTACAGATATAGGAGGTGTACGATATAAGGCAGGTGCAGCTAGTGGAAATTACACTTTTACAGGAACAAATAAACCTGAAAATATTTTTCAACCTATAGGCAATGAAACCATAGATCAATACATTGGTCGATTAAGAATGGCAGGAGTATTGGCGCTTAAAGAAAACATACACTCGTTTAATATGCAACTTCCAATGGCTGTACATACAAATGCCGATTGGCATATATATAAACCTTTTTATATAAATGCTGATATTTTAATAAATACTATTCAAATGGAGGGAAATAAAGAAGCAATTTACTATCCTACAACTCTTTCCATAGCCCCTCGTTTTGAAGCTCGCTGGTGTAGTGGATTTTTACCTATTTCTTATAATGAATTTGATATTTTTAATGCCGGTTTTGGTATACAAGCAGGACCATTATTAATAGGTTCTAGTTCTATATTTACCAATCTATTCAAAAATAGAATTAAAGCTGTAGATTTTTTTCTTGGATTAAATCTCCCTATATATAAAAAACAGTCTGTAATAGATTGCTATGTACCGCATTAATATAAGTTTAATGGTTCATTTTCCCGCTCATTATATGGATTGTATTTACACTTAGCTGGCTTTTTGTTGATTAAATTGTTTTTATTAAACTCAGATAATTCTTTTATAGCTGAATAATATAGCTTCTTTGTAATGGTTTCAATTATTTATGAAAGCAATAAATAATCGTCCCTTAAAAAGTAATTCAATCCACACACAATGTGTTAAAAGATTAAATGAATCAAGGAATATTTTGGTCTAATGATCTTGGTATAATTTGTCAGATATAAATAAGAGCAAGTCTCTTTTTTTATAATATTTTTACTATCCATTTTTTTCTTCATCTACTATTCTTCTTTACTTTAAATAATTTTAATGAAAAAATATGTTATAATAGTTGCAGGCGGAATAGGCAAGCGCATGAATAACGACTTACCTAAACAACTAATACTCATTAAAGGCAGACCTATTTTATACTATACCATTAATTCCTTTTTAAAAAGCTTTGATGATATAAAAATAATTGTGGTTTTACCGGAGCAATACTTAGCCAATGGGAAACAGTTAATGGATACTTATTTCAGTCAGTTCCAGAATATTGCTATAACAAAAGGCGGATATACTCGATTTCATTCTGTACAAAATGGCTTAAACTTAATTACAGAAGAATGTATTGTTTTTGTACACGATGGGGTTAGAGCAATGGTATCAACTAATTTAATTCAACGTTGCTATAACCAAACTGTGCAAGTGGGCTCTGCTATCCCGGTTATTCATTGCAGAGATAGTGCACGTATAATGGAGCACGAAACATCTATTCCCATTAATAGAGATCGTATACGTTTAATACAAACACCTCAAACATTTAAAAGTGATATATTAATTCCTGCTTTTAATACAACATATCAAGAAAGCTTTACAGATGAGGCTACCGTAGTAGAAGCCTATGGAAAAAGCATTTGCCTTATTGAAGGGGAAGAAACTAATATAAAAATTACTTATCCCATTGATTTAACAGTAGCTGAAAAATTACTCTCATAATCAATCAACTTAACTTGCTACATATTTATAGACGCAGAAGCGTGTGTTATTTTATCTAAAATTTGATGAGCTACCTCCATGGCTAACAAACCGTCTATTTCATTAACAACAGCATGTTTGCTAGATTCAATACTATGCACAAAAGATTGTAGTTCTTTTTGTATAGCACTTTCCTCTTTTATAACAGGTTGAATAACGGCAATTGTTTTCATTCCCTTAGCAGTAGGAATATCAAAACTAAAGGCATCCATATCTCCAGACTCTTTTAATTTAAGTGCTTCTGCTTTCTTATTTAAAAAATCGATACTTACATACATGTCTTTTTGAAACAATCTCATTTTGCGCATTTTTTTCATAGACATACGGCTGCTGGTAAGATTAGCAACACACCCATTATTGAACTCAATACGCACATTGGCAATATCTGGTGTATCTGTAACCACAGCTACTCCACTAGCAGAAATATGCTTAACATCACTTTTGACAATGCTTAAAATAACATCTATATCATGAATCATTAGGTCCAGTATCACACTCACCTCTGTACCTCTCGGATTAAATTGTGCCAATCGATGAACTTCAATAAACATAGGCTTTAAGCTAAGGTTTTGCACAGCCAAAAAAGCCGGATTAAATCGTTCAACATGCCCTACCTGAAAAACAACATTGGCTTCTCGTACTAGCTTTACTAGCTCTTGAGCTTCTTGCATGGTATTCACCATAGGCTTTTCTACAAATACATGCTTCCCTTTACGAAGAGCCAACACACACAATTCATAATGAAAAGGAGTAGGCGCTACAATATCCACTGCATCACAAGCATTTATTAAAGCTTCAGGCGTATCAAAATACTGTACATTATATTTTGATGAAACCAATTCTGCAGTAGCTTTATTAGGGTCATAAAAACCAATAAGTTGCACATTCTTTATAGTTAGCCAATGATCAATATGAAGCTTGCCTAAATAACCTACACCAAAAATTCCAATTCGTAAATGCGACATAAAAAAATAAAAAATTTTATCAAAGATAAGTTGTTGATTTGTTCAAGAAAATGATATAATGAAACTTATTTAATTACAACCCCATTAAAGTAATAACATTATGCGTAAAATAGACTTAGTAAACACTATATCTGATAAAACGGGTATTCCTAAAGTAGATGTATTGCTTACAATAGAATCTTTATTTGCAGCCATCAAAGAAACCACATTAAATGGAGAAAGTGTTTTTATCCGGGGATTTGGTACATTTGCACACAAAAAAAGAGCTGCTAAAATTGGGCGAAATGTGAAAAAAAATGTAGCTGTAAATATTCCTGCCCATCATATACCAACATTTAAACCTGCTAAAGAATTTGTAACCGCCGTAAAAAATAAATTTAGTATTAAGCAAGAGTAATTTTGGTTATTAAAAAATCATTTTAATGAAAAAACAGCAAATTATACTGGCAGGATGTGCATTTATTCTATTGGCAATCTTATATTTTCTAGGTGATACCATTCCACACAAAAAAAATACAAACTCGATTACAAAAGAAAATATTTCTGATCGCAAACCATTTAATATACTACAACATATACAAAAACTTAAAATTCAATTATCCACTTTACAGTTAAATGCCGTAGAAAAATTAGAAAAATCCATTAATCAACCAGATGCTCTAACCAAGTTAAATGCTTATCGAACATTAGCCGCTTTTTGGAAGGATTCTCTTCATTTTTTTGAACCATACGCCTACTACACCGTTTTAGCAGCAAAGTTGGAAAATTCTGAAAAAAGTATGACATTTGCAGCCAATTTGCTATTAAGCGACCTGCCTAGTGAACCAAATGGTCCATTAAAAACGTGGTTGGCTAATGAGTCAAAGCAGTTATTTGAAAAGGTATTGTTTATTAATCCTAACAACGACTCGCTGTCCATAGGTTTAGGAGCCAGTTTTATATATGGTGCTACGGTTGATCATCCTGAGGAAGCTATGAAAGGTATTCAACGCATATTAGTAGTAGCCCGTAAGGATAGTTTAAACATGTATGCTCAGTTTATGCTAGGTGTAGGTGGTTTAGCTTCAGGACGATATGAGAAAGCCATCAATCGCTTTCTCACTGTTCTTAACCATGAACCAACTAATATAGAAGCAATGCTCAGCCTGGCGGAAGCATATGAATTATCAGGAGATAAAGCAAATGCCATAACATGGTATTCCATGGGTGTAAAAAATATTACCATACCCGATGTAAAAAAAGAACTAGAAACGCGCATTAATCAGTTAAAAAGCAATCAATAATTGGTATTTAGTCTGCTCAATTATACATTATTCATTATCAATCATAAAAATTATGCCTTGCGGTAAAAAGAGAAAACGTCACAAAATTGCTACACATAAACGCAAAAAGAGGTTAAGAAAAAATCGCCATAAAAAGAAATAAGGTTTTTTCAGATTCTATTTTAATTTTATAGTATTTGGTCAGCTTTTGCACTTTCCCCAAACAATGTCGAGCAGCTATTTACATCATATTATTGGTTGATATAAGTACAGTCTCAATTATTTAACATAAGTGCAATAAGAAAAACATGGCATCTAACAAAGAACTAATTATACAGCAATCTTCGAATGGTGTAGATATTGCATTATTTGAAGAAAAGAAATTAGTAGAACTTCATACCGAAAAAATAAATACCAATTTTTCGGTAGGTGATTTGTATTTAGGGAAAGTAAGAAAAATAATTCCAAGCCTCAATGCGGCTTTTGTTGATATTGGATTTGAAAAAGACGCATTCTTGCATTATACCGATCTAAGTCCCTATATACATTCTATTATAAAATTTACACAACAGGCTATGAATGATGATAGCCAAGAAGGATTCGATTTTTCTACATTCCCAATAGAGCCCACCATTATTAAAACAGGAAAAATAAATGAGGTTCTGAATGGGAAGCCAAATTTATTAGTACAAATTTCAAAAGAACCTATTGCTTCTAAAGGACCTCGATTAAGTTGTGAACTTTCATTACCTGGGCGTTTTATTGTAGTTACACCGTTTAACGACATTGTAGCTGTTTCCAAAAAAATTCATTCTTCAGATGAACGTAAACGTTTACAAAAAATTATTGAATCGATAAAACCGAATAATATCGGTGTTATTGTAAGAACTGCTGCAGAAGGCCAAAATACAGCCGAATTACATGAAGACTTAATATCCTTAATTGAAAAATGGAAAATAATTCAAAAAAAATTACGAGGAGCCACGCCCCCATTCAAAGTGTTAAGCGAGCAAACAAAAACAACAAGTATTTTAAGAGATTTATTGACTCCTAATTTTCAACGTATTGTTGTAAATGACAAAAGCCTATACAATGAAGCACGTGAATACATTCAAAGAGTTGCACCAGAAAAAACAGATATTGTAAGTCATTATCAAAACAACATATCTGTTTTCGATCACTACAATGTAACCAAACAAATAAAAGCCTCCTTTGGAAAAACAATTAATCTGCCCAGTGGTGCTTATTTAATTATTGAACATACAGAAGCACTACATGTTATAGACGTTAATAGCGGATATAAAAGTACAAGCAAAAGTCAGGAAGAAAATGCATTGGAAACTAATATAGAAGCAGCACAAGAAATTGCTAGACAATTGAGACTAAGAGATATTGGGGGGATTATAGTAGTAGATTTTATTGACATGAAGCTTCCAGAAAGCAAAAGGCAACTTATGAATGCTATGGGGCAATTTATGAAAATGGATAGAGCGAGGCATGCCATATTACCCCTTTCTAGGTTTGGAATAATGCAAATTACTCGACAACGTATACGACCAGAAATTAAAATTAAT
>CAZXBE010000124.1:0-6448 GCA_964638565.1 uncultured Chitinophagaceae bacterium | reverse complement strand
TGAAACTTTTATTAATCAACAGAGCAAGAATTTAGAAACCAGTAGAATGTGGTACACACATAAAAATTTACATGCAGCTTGTTCATGACTCATTAAATGGTACTTGCATTTTAAAAATACCTCCTTTAAATGAGTTTTTCTTAGCCATCAGGTGCTCCAGAATATAAAAAAGGAGCCAATGAAGCTCCTTTTTTGAACGATTATATCCTATCGCACCTCAATCTTATTGCTGGTAGGTTGCTCTCCAGCAGTGCCTACTTCCTCTTCAGATTGATAATACAAAAATCTTATTTTTCCAACTCTAAAAACCAACTATTTTTTACTACTATACCTTTTTTATGTATTTCGTGACCCAAATAAAAGACTTCCTATGCGCACCATAGTACTACCCTCTTCTAAAGCAATAGTATAATCACTACTCATTCCAATAGATAAAATATGTGGATTGTAATTGTTGATTTGTATTGATTTATATTGATTAAACAATTGGTTTAACGCTTGAAATTCTTTTCTAACTTGGGTTTCATTAATTGAGAGTGATGCCATTCCCATAAATCCTACAATACAAATATTGGATAATGGCGAATGTTGCATAGAACAAATCAACATTCTTAGTGCATCTTCATTTAATCCAAATTTCGTTTCTTCTGTAGCAATGTTAATTTGTAATAAACAGTCGATACGTCTGTTTACTTTTTGTGCTTGTTTATCTATTTCTTGTAAGAGCCTATAGCTGTCCACACTTTGTATGAGATGAACGAAAGAAATAATTTTCTTTACTTTATTGCTTTGTAAATGACCAATAAAATGCCATCGAATATCTTTTGGTAATTGTTGTTGTTTATTTACCAATTCTTGAACATAATTTTCTCCAAAATCTCTTTGCCCTAAATTATATAGAGATTGAATATTTTCTACAGATTTTGTTTTACTTACAGCAACTACAGTTGTGTTATGCTGGTTAGCTATTTCAACAATATTTTGATATGATTCTTTATTTATTATCATGGTAAACTAACTCCACAAAGATATTGTAGATTTGAAATTTAATAAGCTATTATAAAATTATGCGTATCCTTTATTTTCTACTTTCCGCATGCTTTACTGTTGCTCTTGTTGTTGCGTTGAACATAAGGATAACAGACATTCCGCCACTAGGAAAATTTTTAAGTCCACAACATGGTTTTTGGCAAAATGCAGAACCGATTAATCAAGATTTTAATACCGAACTTTCTTTTCCACAGTTAAAAGGAAAGACTTCAGTGTATATAGATGATCGATTGGTGCCACACATTTTTGCAGAAAATGAAAATGATGCATATTTCGTGCAAGGGTATATACATGCTATGTTTCGACTATGGCAAATGGAATTTCAAACCTTTGCAGCTGGTGGAAGGTTAAGTGAAATACTAGGAGAGAAAGTAGGAGAGGTGAATATTGTAGAGAAAGTAGATAAACCCTTTAGACGTTTAGGGATGGTCTATGCAGCAGAAAATTCTTTGAAAAAAATGGAAGCAGATAGTATTACTAAACAATCTTGTGATGCGTATACAGCAGGCATTAATGCCTACATTACTTCTTTAAGAGACAAAGACTTACCGCTTGAGTATAAATTACTAGATTATAAACCAGAGCGTTGGACAAATTTAAAAACAATCCTGTTTTTAAAATATATGTCCTACGATTTGGCGGGTAGTGAAAATGACTTTGAATATACCAATGCTCGAGAAATTTTTAACTGGAAAGATTTTCAGCTCATGTATCCAACCACACAAGACTCTTTAGATCCTATTATTCCTAAAGGAACAATATTTGAGAAGCCTAGTATAACATTGCATATACCTATGCAAATGAATGGGGTACAGCATTACAAGGAGGATAATTGTAAAACTTCCCCTTTTAGGGGAGTTAGAGGAGACCAGCCTGATCCAGATAACGGTAGTAATAATTGGGCTGTTGCGGGAAGGAAAACAAAAAGTGGCAGACCTATTTTGTGTGACGATCCTCATCTAAACTTAAATCTACCATCGATTTGGTTTGAAATGCAAATGCGTACACCTTCTTTTAATGCTTACGGAGCAACATTTCCAGGAGCGCCTTCCATTATTATTGGCTTTAATGATAGTTGCGCATGGGGTTTTACGAATGCTATGCGAGACGTGAGGGATTACTATGAAATACAATTTAAAGATAGTTCGATGCAAGAGTATTGGTATAATGGCACGTGGAAAAAAACATTTTTTAGAAAAGAAATTATTAAAGTAAGAGGGAAAGAAGATGTTGTGGAGAATATTGCCATGACTGTATTTGGTCCAGTTATGTATGACCATCATTTTGCTAATCCTTTAAATAATGGAAAATATTATGCGGTGCGTTGGAAAGCACACGATGCCAGTAATGAAATACGAATGTTTAATAAACTAAATCATGCTAAGAATTATAATGACTATTATGATGCTATAAAAGACTATGAATGTCCTGGGCAAAATGTGATTTTCGCAAGTAAAAAAGGAGATATTGCTTTGTGGCAACAAGGAAAATTTCCAGCAAAATGGTATAGGCAAGGTGATTTTGTAATGCCAGGTGTGGACAGTAGTTTTATGTGGCAAGGGTATATTCCACAACAAGAAAATCCACATCAAATTAATCCTGAACGAAGCTTTGTAAGTAGTGCTAACCAGTTGCCGGTCGATGACACTTATCCATATTATTTAGGAGGATCATTTCCTCCTTATCGCGGATTAATGATTAATAGAAAATTAGCATCTATGAAAAATATTACTGTAACAGATATGCAACAATTACAAAATGATAATTACGATGTATTTGCAGCAATGGCTGTTCCTGTGTTATTAAAGTATGTAAATGAAATGTCATTAACAGCATCTCAAAACATATATCTACAAAAAATAAAAAAATGGAATTTTTATGATGATGCTCAACAAGAAGCACCTATTATTTTTACAAATTGGTGGCGTGCATTTCAAGAAATGGTATGGAAAGATGAAATGGCATTATCCAAACTCCCTTTATTGCAACCTTATGAAAGTACTTTGCTAGAGGCTATTTTGAGAGATAGCACCTATAACTTTATAGATAACATTAACACATCTAAAAAAGAAACACTTAGAGAAATAATCACTCAATCATTTCAATTATCTACTATAGAAAATGATAATGCTTACAAAAATGGAGATACCAATTGGGCCGCGTTTAAGGATACAGAAATTCCTCATTTATTAGAAATAATTCCATTCAGCGGATTACACATAAACGTTGGAGGTGGAGAACACGCTATTAATTGTATTAAAAAAAGCCACGGACCTTCTTGGCGAATGGTGGTAGAATTAACAGATGCTATAGCCGCATACGGGGTCTATCCTGGTGGACAGTCAGGCAATCCCGGTTCAAAATATTATGATGCTTTTATACATACTTGGGCTTCCGGACAATATTGCCATTTATGGTTTATGCATAAAGGGGATGAAAAAGATAAACGAATAAAATGGTTAATGAATTTTAAAAACCAATAGTAAGACCTAGAACAGTACAATATCCCATCGTTATAGTTGAAATTACTAGAACCAATTGTGTAAATGTTTTTGAAGTGGTATTCTATATGGTTATAGATGTACGTTTTTTTATTTTAAAGGCATTAAATCTGCGATAAGATTATTTCGTTTCTACCAATGACGATTTTAAGAGCTTGTTGTTTAACTTAGATAATGTTTACTTGATATTCCTAACTAATTATTTTTTATGCACATCGTTATTATAAATGGCCCCAATTTAAATTTAATAGGCAAAAGAGAAACAACTATCTACGGAGATGAATCATTTGAAAATTATTTAGTTACGCTGAAAAAACAATTTCCTACTATAATGTTTACGTATTTTCAAAGTAATGTAGAAGGAGAATTGATTAATGCTATACAACAATATGGTTTTGAAAAAACAGATGGAATGATCTTAAATGCTGGTGGATACACACACACATCTGTAGCTATTGGAGATGCTGTGAATGCCATTAGTACACCTGTTGTTGAAGTCCATATTTCTAACATATACAATCGAGAAAACTTTCGACATCATTCATATTTATCCGCTGTATGTAAAGGATCAATTATTGGTTTAGGATTGAATGGATATGCGCTCGCTGTACAATATATTTTGAGCTACAAGTAAAACTTGCCAGCAGGTTACGAAACTCTTTATTTGTTCTTAAAAGCTGGATGAAAGGTTTGTAAAGTTTCTCGCAAGAATGCTCTATCCAAGTGGGTATATATTTCTGTTGTAGTAATACTTTCATGGCCTAACATTTCTTGCACAGCCCTCAAATCTGCGCCACCCTCTACCAGGTGTGTGGCAAAAGAATGCCGAAATGTATGCGGCGAAATATTTTTAATAACTCCTGCTTTTTTGGCTAAATCCTTTATAATTAAAAAAACCATTACTCTTGTTAATCCTTTACCACGAGAGTTAAGGAATAAAATATCTTCAAAGCCTTTTTGTGTTTTCCTATGGCATCTAATACCATCTCTATAAAATTGTATATACCGTACAGCATCTCCTCCTATGGGAACCAGCCGTTCTTTATTGCCCTTGCCAATTACTCGAATAAAACCAACATCAAAATACAAATGAGATACCCGCAAATTAATTACTTCACTTACTCGTAAACCGCAACTGTACATAGTTTCAATAATAGCTCTATTGCGCTCCCCTTCTAATGAACTTAAATCTATTTGTTGTATTATATATTCAATTTCACTCAATGAAAGTACATCGGGTAATTTGCGCTGTAGTTTAGGTGCTAATAGCAATACAGTTGGATCTGCATCAACTATTTGCTCTGTAAGTGCGTATTTAAAAAAAGCTTTTATGCCGGATAATATTCGTGCTTGCGAAGCATTACTCATACCTAATTCGGCTACCCATCGTAAAAAGTTTTGAAGATCTTGCTGAGTTATTGTTGCTGGTGTTTTTTCTGATGGATGAATGGTTAGAAAGGCTATCAATTTTTCAATATCTTTTATATAAGCTTCCACAGATAAATTTGCCAACGATTTTTCTAACTGTAAGTATGCTTTAAAGCCGTTGATATAAGATTCCCACATAAGCTATGGTAAATTAGAATTAGTCCCAACGTATGGGAGTTATGCATGTTGTGTGATTGAAACTTTCTTCATTAACAAATTATCACATTGCTGTTATCCGTTTACTGTTTATTTTTGGGACATCATGACATTTAATTTACGTTCTATCAAACAACGAATGCGCCATCAACGTCCAAAGATGCGTCGTTTTTTAACAAAATTAGAAAAAAGAAATCCAAAACAACTAGACCAAATAGTAGAGGGTGTTGGCAAAACAGTTTGGAAAGAGATAAATTGTTTAGCTTGTGCTAATTGTTGTAAAACTATGACTCCAACCTATACTCAAAAAGATATGCGACGCATTGCCAACCATTTAGATATGAGTGTAGCAGCTTTTAAACAAAAATGGTTGTATAAAGATAAAAGTGGCGATTGGATGAATGTTAAACAACCTTGTCAATTTTTATTAAAAGACAATACGTGTAGCATCTATGCTGTGCGACCTAGAGACTGTTCTGGCTTCCCCTATCTCACTATAAAAATGGTTGACTATGTTCATGTGCATAAACAAAATGTGGAGTATTGTCCGGCTACGTTTACAATGGTAGAAAAAATCGAAAAGTTGTGGAAAGAGAAATTAAGTTCAAAAAAATATCCATAGAAATAATTATAAGTGAATCCTCCTTTTATTGATAGCATTTTAAAAATAGTTGCCGGGAATGCATTTGAGCAATCAGCACTACAACTTTTTACCTATCAATACCAACATAATCCTATATATCAACAATTTGCAAAAGCCATTCATAAAACACCCGATACCGTAAAAGCATTAATAGATATACCCTATTTACCCATTTCTTTTTTCAAAACGCATCAAGTAATAACAGACTCCAATCCCCTTCCAAAGGAGGGGCTAGGGGAGGCCTCAACCATTTTCGAAAGCAGCGGCACCACACAAACCACCACCAGCAAACATTATGTAAAAGATCTTTCGATTTATGAAAAAAGTTTTATTACCAATTTTGAACAAGTGTATGGAAGTATTGATCAATATTGCATTATAGGGCTTTTACCTTCTTACTTAGAACGACAAAATGCTTCATTAGTATATATGGTAAAAGAGTTGATCTATAAAAGCAAACATGCACAAAGTGGATTTTATTTACATAATTATGAAGAGCTCTATCAAACCTTGTTAATATTAGAAGAAGAACAACAACCCACTATATTAATGGGTGTAACCTTTACTCTGCTTGATTTTGCAGTCAAATATACAATCAATCTAAAACATACTATTGTAATAGAAACGGGAGGTATGAAGGGTCGCCAAAAAGAATTAACACGGCAAGAAG
>CAZXBE010000123.1:0-6462 GCA_964638565.1 uncultured Chitinophagaceae bacterium | reverse complement strand
AGTCCTTATGTAATTTTAATTCGATAACATATACATCTTGTTAGCGGTTTAGTATTAATCAATATAAATCCAAACAGTATGCCCATTAACACTAACGCAGATTAAAGTACCAAATATTGTTTAAAAACCTAGGGGTAAGAAATTAAGGTTGGTATGGGTTAAATATTATTCTCATAGGGTTCTTTTTACTTCTTCTTCTTCATAAGCTTCAACTACATCGCCTACTTTTAGATCATTATAATTTTTGATGGAAAGACCACACTCCATGTTTGCTTGTACATCTTTGGCATCATCTTTAAAGCGTTTTAAAGAACCAAGCTCACCACTAAATAAGACGATACCGTTCCTCACCAAGCGTATTTTGCTGTTGCGACTTAATTTTCCATCAACAACAAAGCACCCAGCAATGGTGGCTTTATCAAATTTATATACTTCTCTTATTTCTACGTTGGCGGTTATTTTTTCTTTGAACTTAGGCTCCAACATGCCTTCCATGGCGCTTTTAATTTCAGCAATGGCATTGTAAATGATAGAGTATGTATTTATTTGTACCCCTTCATTGTCTGCTAATTTGGCTGCCTGTAAGGAAGGCCGAACATTAAAGCCAACAATAATGGCATCAGAAGCAGTGGCTAGTAATACATCTGTTTCTGTTATTTGACCAACGGCTTTGTGTACAATACTCACAATAATTTCTTCGGTAGATAATTTTTGTAAAGAATCGCTTAATGCTTCTACCGATCCGTCTACATCCCCCTTAATAATAAGGTTTAGTTGTTTGAAGTTGCCTAATGCCAGTCGACGGCCAATTTCATCTAGTGTAATGTGTTTTCTTGCTCTAATGCCCTGTTCTCTTATAATTTGTCCCCAACGAGTTGCTATTTCTTTTGCTTCTCCTTCATCTGCATAAACTTTAAATTTTTCTCCTGCTTGTGGAGCGCCATTTAATCCTAATATAAGTACTGGTGTAGATGGTGGTGCTTCATGAACACGTTGATTGCGTTCATTGAACATTGCTTTTATTTTTCCTACGTGTTGTCCAGATGCAACGGTATCGCCAATATATAGTGTTCCGTTTTGAACCAGTACTGTGGCAACATATCCGCGTCCTTTATCTAAGGATGCTTCTATAATAGTTCCTGTTGCTTCACGATTTGGATTTGCTTTTAAATCGAGCAACTCAGCTTCTAATAATATTTTTTCTAATAGCGCTTCTATATTTAATCCTTTTTTGGCGGATATTTCTTGGCTTTGGTATTTGCCTCCCCATTCTTCAACCAACAAATTCATGCCAGCCAATTGTTCTCTAATTTTTTCGGGATTGGCGCCTTCTTTATCTACTTTATTAATAGCAAATACCATGGGTACTCCTGCAGCTTGTGCATGACTAATGGCTTCTTTTGTTTGGGGCATTATTGCATCGTCTGCTGCTACAACGATAACTGCAATGTCAGTAACTTTTGCTCCTCTTGCTCTCATGGCTGTAAATGCTTCGTGACCAGGTGTATCTAAAAAGGTTATCATTTTTCCATTAGGAAGTGTAACTTCATATGCACCAATGTGTTGGGTTATTCCACCTGCTTCGCCTGCTACAACAGTTGTGCTACGTATATAGTCGAGTAAGGATGTTTTACCATGATCCACATGTCCCATGATAGTAACAATTGGAGGCCGAGGCAGAAGGTCTTCGGGCGCATCTTCTTCTACTTCCTCTTCTATTTCTTTTACATCATCAACGCCCAAAAATTCAACTTCAAAACCAAATTCACCGGCTACTAATTCAATAACTTCTGCGTCTAGTCGTTGGTTAATGGACACCATGATACCAAGGTTCATACATTTGCTAATGATATCAGCAAAACTTGCATCCATTAAGCTAGCTAGCTCACTAACCGTTACAAATTCGGTTACTTGAAGCACATTGCTTTTATCTTCTTCTACGGTATCTGCAGCGTCTTCTCGTTTTGTGCGCTTGTATCTAGATTTTAAACTTTTACTGCTTCTATTTGCATCAGATAGTTTGGCTTGCGTTTCTTTAATTTTTTCTTGAATTTTTTTCTGATCTATTTCTTTGTCTTCCTTTTTTGTAATCTTGTTTCTATTGTCTGGGTTATCGGACTTTTTTATGTAACTATTTTTGTTGTTGGGCTGTCTAAAATCTTTTCTTTCAAATGGTTGTTGTGTTTTATTAGAATTTTCTGTATTTGTCCTTTTATCAACAGGTATGCGTATACGCTTCCGCCTTTCATTTTTACTTTGCGTATTATCAATGGGTAATTCTATTTTACCTAAAATTTTTGGACCCTCTAGTTTGTCTATTTTAATGTTTTCAACAATAGGATCTTCTTTTATTTCAATAGGCTGCGCTTTTTCGTCTATAGATTTTTCTACTATAATATCTTTTTTTTCGATAATTGGTTTTAGCTCTTCAATTGTTTTTGGGCTTGTTTTTTTTATCTCTTTCTTTTTATCTTCTTCTATTTTTCCTTCTTTTTTGGTACTTTTTTTTGGGCGAGTAGATGTCTCAATATTAGAAAGATCGATTTTAGATAATACTGTTGGCGCTTCTATTATAGGAGCCTCTAATTTGGTAATCGCTTTTTGCTTTTTTGACGAAGGTGTATCTTCAAAAGGAGAAGTGTGTTTGTTTTCTTTCTCTAACGTTTCTTCTTTTTTTCGACGTTCGGTTTCTAGTGGATTGTTTTTTTGTAAATCGATTTGGCTACTTTTTAATTTAGCTGCTTTATCCTGCTGAAATTCTTCTTGTAAAGCTCTATACATTTCTTCCGTTAATTTAGCAGAAGGCTTAAGGTCTTCTTTGCTGAATCCTTTTTCAACCAAAAAGTCTACCAAGGTATCTTTACCTACATTAAACTCTTTGGCCGCTGCCATTAACCTCGGTGTTGTTGTTGCTGACATAATTAAATTAGACAAATGTTACTCGTTTGATGTACAATTATTTTTTACACTATTATCGAAATAAAATATACTGCTCTTTCAGACTAGTTATTTTTCAAATTCTTCTTGTAAAATACGCTTTACATCTGAAATAGTTTCTTTTTCTAAATCTGTTCTACGCTCTAATTCCTCTTCTGTAAGATTAAGTACACTTCTAGCCGTATCACAACCTATGCGTTTAAGCTCTTCAATTATCCAACTATCAATTTCATCATTAAATTCTTCAAGATTTATGTCGAACTCTTCTACCTCTCCTTCATTGTCTCGATATACATCTATTTCATATCCTGTTAATTCACAGGCTAATTTAATGTTTGTGCCCCTTCGACCAATAGCCAAACTTACCTGATCAGGTTTTAAAAACACCTCTGCATGTTTTTTATCACTGTCTAATTCTATATAGCTTATTTTGGCTGGTGTTAAAGAGCGTTGAATGAGCAGTTGAATATTATTTGTCCAATTGATGATATCAATATTTTCATTATTTAGCTCTCTAACAATGCCGTGAATACGACCGCCTTTCATTCCAACACAAGCGCCTACTGGATCAATGCGATCATCAAAAGACTCAACAGCAACCTTTGCTCGTTCACCAGGTTCGCGTACAATTTTTCGAATGGTAATTAATCCATCAAAAATTTCCGGTACTTCTATTTCCAATAATTTGGCCAAAAATGTGGAGGAGGTTCTAGATAAGATAATAACAGGTTTGTTGTTTTTTAGTTCTACTCGTTGTATTACAGCACGAACCGTTTCACCCTTCTTAAAAAAATCAGAGGGTATTTGTTCCTCTTTAGGCAGAAGAAGTTCATTACCTTCGTCATCTAATAACAAGATTTCTTTTTTCCAAATTTGATGTATTTCTGTGTTTACAATTTCTCCTATCCGATCTTCGTATTTTTTTAATAGTATACTTTTCTTTAAATCACTAATACGACTGGCCAATGTTTGTTTTGCAGCCAAAACGGCCCTACGCCCAAAGTCAAGCATATCGATTTCTTCATACAACTCTTCACCAATCTCATAATCTGGCTGTATCTTAACCGCTTCGGTATATGGTATTTCTGCAAGAGGGTCTTGTACATTTCCATCTTCTACAATGGTTCTTCGACGCATAATTTCCAAGTCGCCCTTCTCTGCATTTACAATTACATCAAAATTTTCATCACTACCATATTTTTTGCGCAGCAATGTTTTAAAGACATCCTCTACAACTTTCATTAAAGTGGGTCTGTCAATATTTTCTGCATCTTTAAATTCTTGAAAAGCTTCAATTAGATTAATACTAGCCATAATGCATTATGCATGGTTTGGTTAAAAAATACTTTGAATTGTTGTTGTTTTTATACTACTAAATAAAATAGTTGTTTCTTTTTCAATCATTTTTTTACCTTTTCCTTCCTGTGTTTGTATGGTTATTCCGCTATCGTCAACGGTTATTAGCTGTCCTATTATTTTTGTATTGTTTTCTTGCACCACTTCTACCATACGGTTAATATTTTTTATGTATTGACGATGCATTTTTAGAGGCTTATCTAAGCCAGGAGATGATACTTCCAAAGAAAAATCTCCAGGGTTAAACCAATTTTGGGCCTCTATTTTTTTATATATGGAACGATTCCATTCTACACATTTATCGATTGATACACCTTGATCACCATCTATAAAAATTCTAATGTTATGAACAGGTGCTATAATTACTTCCACTAGAAAGTAGGAAGACTCGTTTACTAAAAAATCATTTAATAATTCTTCAATAGCTGTTTCTAGGCTTTGTATATTCATGTGGCAAGTAAAAGAAAAGGGAACGAAATCGTTCCCCTTCTTTTGTTGTTGTTTATTCGGTACAAAGGTACGTTAATCGCAACATATTCTCCAAATAAATTATTATTTACATAATTGATAGGTCTTTTAGTACTGTTTTAGTATGTAGAACTCTTAACCCTAGTGTATTGGCTGCTTCTGTGTTTAACAAGGTATCATCTACAAATAAGGTTTGTTGGGGGATAAGATTGTTTTCTTTTAAGATGATTTGAAACCCCTCAGGATTGGGTTTTCTGTATCCTAATAAATGTGAATAATAGGCCTTATTGAAACAATCATCTAAAGAATAGTTACCTGTTGCTTTTCTAAATATTTGCTGAAAAGCGTCGTAATGAATACTATTGGTATTGCTATATAAAAAAAGCTGATGTGATAATTGCAACGATTGTAATAATTTAAAGTGCTCTATGGGAAAGTCCTGTAGCATTGCATTCCATGCAATTGTAATTTGCTCATTTGTTAAGGCTTTTTTTGCTAACTGGCGTATCCCTTCGAAAAAAGTATTTTGAGTGATTTTGCCTGTTTCTAAATCCTCAAATAAAGGAGAGGCAATGGTTTGGGTGTAGTATGTATCAAAATCTTGTACCCCAAGGCGTTTAAAAGCTTGGGACGTTTTATCATAATCTATGTTTAGTAGTACTCCACCTAAATCAAAAATAATGTTGCGTATATCTTTCATATAGTTGCAAAGAAAATATTTCTATAGCAAAAGTATTTTTTTACTTTTGCACTCTATTGTGATGAAATATCACAGGGCCTATAGCTCAGTTGGTTAGAGCACCTGACTCATAATCAGGGGGTCCCTGGTTCAAGCCCAGGTGGGCCCACTTGTCTGTAAGGGGTTTCAAGAGATTGAAGCCCTTTTGCTTTTATATCTCCGACACAATTTCGACACAAATAAGGTTTATTTCTATTTTCATCAAACTAACGATAACCTTCTTCTTCAAATCAGTGTGAAGAATGAAACCCTTACCTGATTTAGAAGTATATTTTATTGTTACACCATATTCAATTCAATAAATAATTACGATTGGCGCAAGTGGTATTAATGGCACTATGGTACTAACTATACTGATAAAGGATTTGGCTCGCACCACTAATGCCAAACAAATGATATTGGGTAATTTTAGTTTTTTAATTATGTTCATATTATTAGAAGTATTGTTAAGTGGTTAACCCTAATTCAAAAAGTGAATTGGCACTAACATCAAACAAAAAAAATGTTTTGTTTTCATCGTCACTTGCGTCACCATCGTCACCTTTTTCAGGTTAAGTGAGCAGGTGCCAGCGAAAAAAAATGTTTGTTTTTGCCCGTCATATTCGTCATACCCGTCATGAGATTAAAAAGCAAGGGGTAAATCAGCTATATACTTAGGTAGGGGCTTATATGAATAAATACAACTAAACCTATATTAATTATCAAGTGCAAAAATCTAAAACCCCGAAAGGTGAAATAAGATGCAATATCCGTTCTAACACTTATTAGTAAAACATAAATACTATATACTTTAGTTAACTATTTACCAATGAAGGCAAGCTAACTCTAAACGTAGAACCTACATTTAGAGTGCTTGCAGCAGTTATTTTACCATTTAGTTTTTCTACATATTGAGCAACGCCATAGAGACCAAAACCATGACTGTGGCTGACACCTTTATGCTCATCTACAACCTGCTTAAA
>CAZXBE010000122.1:0-6464 GCA_964638565.1 uncultured Chitinophagaceae bacterium | reverse complement strand
TTCCACCAAACCTACCAGACATTAAATTCATGTTCAATCCAAAGCTGAGTGTTGCTTGTGTAGTATTAGCTTTTAATACAATACTATCTACACTAACAGGGAATCCAGCAATTCCAAGGGTTCCATTGTATCCAAAATAATCAGCACTTAGGTATGGTGCATCCGTTTTTAGTTTTAGATTTCTAAATTGTACTCCTTTAAAGTTGGCAATAGATTTACTGGTATCGGTAGTAGATTTATTAGTAGCTATAATGCCTAATCTTCCGTTCAAATTTGCCTCTGGTTTAAACTTATCATTGATTACAGAGAGTTGTATGTATGAATTAGAATCCAGCTCTGCTTTAGCTTTCCACAGATCAAAATTTAAAGCATTTAAACTATTGATACGTAGTAAGTATTCATTGTTAGGAGATATACAAGCCGTATAGCCCAATGTTTGTTCTTTGTTCGCAATAGGCAGACTAATACCACCACTAAAGCCTGCTCCGTTTAGACTGCTGGCTTCCAGGTCAATGTGAAATTTATCTACAGAAAATCGCCATCCCGATGCAGAGCCCTGATCAATAGATAAAATATTCTCTGCTGCAAAGGAACCACTTAAGCCATTATCATCGATAAGCATATCTTTTGCAGAAAAACTAATGCGCTGATTGGGATTACTGCGATTACTAAATTGTTTGGGCAGTATTATAGAAAGATTTTTGACATAAATACCTTGCCATGAGTTTGGGTTTGCCTGATCTAAATATTTTGCTTCGTAACCATAAGGATAAATAATATCTGGGCTGTTGCGCAGATCGCTCATATCAAACACGGCATCTTGAATATTAAATCCAATGCCTTTTAGAGGAGTAATTTCAAATTTGGGTAAGCTGATATGCACTAATATATCATTCCAATCCGATACTACCGTTTGAAAGGAAGTGTGTACTTTATTGTTATCTCCGTCTATTCGATTATCATTCGCATCCAGTGGTACCAGTATGGTTCGAGGAAAACTAATATCTGCACTGAGGCCCATTTCTCTAAAGCCATTACAATCCATACTAATATAAGTGAGGTCTTGAGCTTGTCCGGTTTTTATGTCAAAACCACCTTTTAGGGTTAAGGTGCTTTTGCCTATGGGTATGGATATATTGCCGAGTAATACCAGTTTTGCATCACCTATTATTCCGCCATTGTAGGAGAGTTTTAATCCACTTACACCAAAGAATAATTGTTTGGAACTATTATTTGTGCCTTGCGGAATGTCTACTTTTGCAAAAGCGGTTAACTCTGCATGATCATTATAAAAGATAGCATTGCTGATGGCTATTTTATACGTAACATTATTAATGGTTCTCTTTAGTCCAATGGGCAGTTCATTTAAATCACCCGGTGTTAAGATTTCTATAAAACGATTACTATTTTCTAATTTATCCATTTCTGCTATAGCACGAGACTTGTAGTTGTTGTTGACTAAAGAATCATTGGCAGAGCATTTAATTATGAATGATGAATTAAGAATTATGAATGTTAATGCAATTCTTATCCATTTATTTTTTACTAAAACAGTTAAATTATTTTTCATAAAATAGTTTCTATTTACTTAATACTTTATAATTTGATTTTATTCATAACTCATAATTCTTAACGCTTAATTAATTATAATTTTCTGCATTTGGTTTCCTTTCGGGGTTTCTAATAATAATATATACATCCCCGCAGCAGCATTAATAGTGTATGGAATAATATACTGACTACTACCAGATAACTCTTTATCATTTATTATGGTATTGTTGGATACATTCATCATACGTAGTCTAATCTTAGCTTGCTCTTGTAATACTATTTTTACATTGAACTGCCCACTGTTAGGATTAGGAGCAATGCTAAATTCTTTTACAAATGGATTTTGTGTTTGTCCTATATCATCCAGTTTACTTCCTTCTACTACCATTACTTTTTTAGTAATTACCTGCTCGCACTCTCCTATAAAAGCTTTCATGCTAATGGTGTAGGTGCCTGTGTCTTTAAAAATAAGTTCTGCTACGTTTTGATTGTTTTGTATCGTTTCAATTTTGGTATCATTGGGTATTAACCAACTGATGCGCTCAGGTGCAGGGTAACTGATATTGACGAAGGTTACTTTCTCTCCCCTAAACGCTTGGGTACTTACCACAAAGCTGGCATTGATGTTGGCATTGCTTTGTTTGATGATAAGGGTATCACTGGCATTTACCCCTCTGCTATCTGTTACGGTTATCCAATATTTACCAATGTTGGTTAGCGTAACTTTTGCAGTGTTGGCACTAAATCCATTATCGCTATTCCAACGGTAGGTTGCTGCGTTATCATTTATGGTAGCATCTACTGCTAATTGTTGGCCATTGCATAGCGTTTTGGTAGTAATGCCATTACCCAAGGGGGCACCACCAGTTTGTATAATACGAGGTGGGTTTTGCAGGCTGTAACTCTGCGTTTGTGTACATCCACTGGCATCAGTAATGATTACACTATACGAGCCAGCTAATAGGTTTTGAATATCTTTAGTAGTCGCTCCATTGCTCCAACTGTAGGTATATGGAGGATTGCCACCGCTTACGCTTAATTGTATAGATCCATCTTTACTATTATAATAAGTTGGATTTTGTGTAAGTGCATTATCTATCTTAATGCCTTGTGGTATAGTTAAACGAGTACTGCTTTGCACACTACAACCATGGGCATCTACTACATAGGCTACATAGTGGCCTTCATCTACATTACTAATGATAGCTGTAGTATCATCGGTTGTCCATTCAATATGATATGGCGCTGTGCCTCCGCTAATCATAGCTGTTATATTTCCTTTATCCGTACAAATGTTTGCTTGTGTATTAAACTGTAAGTGTAAACTATCTGGTTCTTTTAAAGTAAATACTGTACTGGTTTTTTTAATCAGATTTCTATCTTCTGTAACTACATAATAATCTCCTGTTACAAGATCAGTAGCAATACTATCGGTTATATTTAAATCAATATCAGTAGCTTCTTTTTTATACCATTTGTATTTGTATGGAGCACCAGTGATATAAGGTACACCGCCACTAACATGTGCTACCAATTCACCATCTCCATCACGATTACAAGAAATTGATTTTTGTTCCGCTATATTGATAACTATAGGAAGTGGTTCATGAACAATAAAGGTATCTTGCAACATGCAACCTTGTGTAGCACCACTGGCCGCTACACTAAAATTAGCATCTGCTATATTAACAATGTATTTTCCTTTGCCAATATTTTGTAACTCGCTTTGATAAGTAGCTCCTAAATTAGTATTGCTTACAGAACTAAGCACCGTACCATCTTCTTTTTTCCAAGTAATGGTATAGCTGCCATCGCCTTTTTTGGTTCCGCCTTTTATCTTTATTATTATTTTACCATCTGTTCTGCCATAGCCCAGTGGATCGGTTATTTCTGAATTATCTATGGCCAGTGGCTCAGTAGGTTGCGTAATAGTTACATTTTTCATGATCTCATTGCCTGATATATCTTTCGGATAGCAATCGTTATCATCGGCTATACGGAAAGTATAGGTTCCAGCACTTAAATCATTTACTATGCAGGATGCAGGAAAACTAAATTGCTTTATAGCAAAAGTGTCCCATGCATTTTTTCTATACGCTATTTTATACTTTCCTGTTCCACCGGTAGCTGTTATTGTTACTGTGCCATCATTGCCCCCAAAACAGCGCACCTCATTTTGCTTGGTAGTAGTAAGGTTAATTTGGGGTGGTTCTAAGATCGAAAAATAATATTTGTGCTTATTTGCATCGGTATATGTTCTAATACCAGTATTTGGATAACTTCCATTGAGAGTGATTTTATAATTACCAGAAGCTAAAGTTCTTGGCCAAGTATATGAAGTGTCAGCAGCAAGCATAACATCACTTGCTGGGGCTTGTGGGCCTGCTTTTGCTTCATCTAAAAGAATATTTAATGTTTCTCCTCTTTTTAATGGTCTATCAAATTTTATTTTTAGTGAACCATTTGTCTCTCCAAAGCATTTTGGGGGTGTAATGATTGCATTGGTAATATGAGGTGCAGAAAGGCGGATACTTAATGTAATAATATCAGTAGTAACACAACCTACGGTAGTTGCTATTTTCACCGTCTTACCTATTGAATCTTCAGCACTTGCTCCATAAAGATCAGTAGCACTAATTTCAATATGATCATTACTCTGAAGTGTTGGAGGTAAATCTTGAAATACAGGAAAATCGAATCCAAAAACTCTTCTATAACCTACTACTCGCTTCCATGTATAGATATTCTTAAAAAATCCTGGCGTGGCTTGTAGTATTACCTTTTCATTTGTAGGAATAATCTTATCTGTATTTTCGGGAGCTGTTTGAACAGTTGGCTTTTCTATATAACATTTGAAAGTACGTTGAGTAACATCTGTACAAAAGCTCAAACATCCCCAGTCTATAAAAGAGGAACTTAGATCAAAACAGTGTTGTGCATTTGTTATGGAAGTCCCTGGATTTTCATATACAGTAATTGTTTGCCCAGTTCCGCAGTCGGTAAACCATCTTCCGAATGCTCTAACTTCTCTATCTGTTTCAATCCATAATTTGCGTATTGGGCCACTACTTGCTGGTATTTTGATTGACCCAACGGGATTGCTTTCTCCTGTTTGTTCAAAAAATCTAAAAGCATCTACTGTTCTTACATTAAAAGGTTCGTTCATCGTAGTATAGTACATGGTACAATGGTAGCGATATTTAGAAAAGCAGCGAGGCCTATCAAATGCAAAATTCACATCATATTCAAGTACATAGTTTTGTGCATGGCTTATGACTGACACTAAAATAAATACACAAGAATAAAAAAGTCGAATATTCATATACGTAAATTTTGCATTTGAGATAAAAGTGCTTGAATAATTAATACTTTATTATCAACGACTTAAAATATTTTTTATTTCATATGTTACATTGCTACCTGGCGATGCATTAGACGTTTTTTGATAGATTGTAAATTGATTTTTACTAATTTGTATGATATTCAATATATCTGCTTTTGCATCACCTATATGAGTGAAGCTTATTTGATCTTCGCCAGTTAGACTTTTACCTATACTATAGTAGACCGTATCATAGTCACCCATAATTAGGCTATACACTGTATCATTAGCTTTAAAATCATAATAATTCCCAGCTAAATTTTTATAAATGGTATCTGTTTCTACAGTAGTATTTACAGTTTTTTTAAAACTACTAAATGTAAGGTTCCATTTTCCTAATAAAAATTCTTTTGATAATTTTATGGGATTGTCTTTTTTTGAGCAAGCTGCTGTTATGGTTAAAGAAGTAGCTAATGCCATTAATGATTTTTTCATCTTCATGTTATTTGTTTTAGTGGTTAAAAAATAGTTGTTGCTAATTTATAGCTGTACGTTTTTAGTTTTATTTATTTCTTATTCATACTTTACTTCAGCAGTTACCATTTTTCCTCTTATCCCACTTTTCATTATAGGTACTACAGCATATTGATATGTTTCCCCTACTGTTACATTATTATCCATTACTTGTTTAGATTCGCCCGCTGTTACTACTTTCCACAGTGTAATGAGCTTGCCTTTTACAGCTCTATATACATTATAGGATCGCACTTCTTTTAAATCATCTCGCCAAAAAATTTCTATATAATGGTTGTTTATATTAATATACGTATTGAGTGACTTCACTTTATAGTGATTGATATTATCTGGGATTTTAATCTGTAAAGGGTTGGTTACATTTGTTTTAAGGCCACTTTCATCTATAGCTATAAGATTATACTCATATTGCTTGCCCGGATCAGCAGTTATATCAATGTAAGAGCTGGTTTTATCTATAAAAGTTTCTAATAATTCATCTGTAGCAGTAGTACTGATTTCTTTTCTATGCAACTCGTGTCTTGCAATATCTTCATCGCTACTATTTACCCAATACAGTATTACACTATCATTTTTAATTTGGTAATCGGTAAATAAGGGTGCCGATGGTGGAATAATATCAGGCTTTTTAACTTCTATAATTTCTGAGTTAGCTGATTGGTTGTACCGCTGATCAACAGATGCTACAGCATAATATACTTTACTATTGAGTGTTTTAATACTTATGGTATCTCGGTAAATACATTTCTTATGTACGGATGAAGTAAGTGTTGCTAATTCTTCTTGCTTATTGTTAGCCCTAAATATTTTATAGCCTAATAAATCTTCTTCATTGTTTTGATGCCATTTTAAAGTCACTACACCATTACTATCAATTGTAGCATTTAATCCTGTTGGTATAGATGGAGGAAAAGAATCTATGGGTTGCACCAGTACAGGAAAGGATGTTCTACTCCCACCCTCTTTTGCTATTGCTGTAATCGTAAAATAGTTTGTTGAATAAGGTTTATCAAATGTTATTTTTCTATTATTTGGATTTATATTTTCTACTACCACT
>CAZXBE010000121.1:0-6496 GCA_964638565.1 uncultured Chitinophagaceae bacterium | reverse complement strand
ATGAATAAGCGTAGCCGTATAATCTGGATTAGGGTCACCAAGAATTTTTCGTAGGGGATCAAAAGTAGATATTGGCATTCCGTTAGCATCTCTTTTGGGAGTATATTCTAACGGCGATCTTGAAGTTTGAATACCTCTTTCTGTTAATAATAATCCATTATTATTTTTCACTAGATTACCTGTATTATCTCTTACAAAAAAAGTTCCATAAAATACTCCAATCGGTTGCCCTTCTATTACAGCCACCGGAGCTCCACTAGTTGTATTATATAAAGCAAGTGGCTGATCTGTTGATATAACTTTATTTCTATTGCAAGAAAAAATAACAGTAGTGGTTAAACTAAAATCTTTGTTTTTAATTAATGCGGCATTTAGCATTAATTCAATCCCTTTATTTTGCAAACTGCCTATATTAGTTAAATATCCGCTATTACCAGTTGTAGGAGCAATCAATTTATTAAATATTAAATCTTTTACTTTTTTTGTATAAAGATTTACCATTAATCCTAATCGATTATCAAAAAAAGCTAAATCAGCACCTAATTCAAATTCTATTTGTCTTTCAGATTTAATATCAGGATTTGGCAAGGTAGCGCTTGGATTAAAGCCAGTTCTACCTACAAATAGATTTGGACTATACCAGTTAAATCTAGAATAAGCCCCAATACCTGTTAAGTTTCCGCTTTCACCATATGCCATTCTAATTTTAGCGAAATTGAACCAATTGCTTATAGAATTATTTTTCCACCATTGACTCTCACTCATTACATAACTAGCACTAGCTTTGGCATATAACTGATTTCTATTTTCTTTGCTAAACACAGAAGAACCATCCATACGAACAGCTCCGGTTAAAAATAATTGTTCTTTAAATTTAAAATTTTGTTGAAGAAAAATTCCGGAAATAGCCATTTCACTAGCAATGTCTGAGCCTGGCAATTGGGTACTTACAGCATTCACCGTTTGCACAAAAGGAGCTAAACCTCTTCCCTGTAAAAGATTGTAATTATTTTTTTCATATTGAAGAGTATAACCAAGCTGAGTAGTAGAATATATATTATTAGAAACATTAGTTTGGTAAGTAACATTAAGATCATTATTAATCTGAAAAAAATTATTGTTAGCTACGCTAGCATATCCATTTTGTGTTTGTAATAAATCAACCCCTCCACCAAAATAATCAGGACTTGCATTATACGCATAAGGAGGAATAATAGTTTTACCCCGTTGCCCATACTGATCAATACCAACTGTATAATCGATAGACAAGCCTTTTATAGGTTTATATTTTAAACCTGCATTGGCTAAAAGACGATTAGTTTCTTGTTCTTGTTTAATATCTTCAATTATAGAAACAGGATTTACTCTGCCTCTTTCTCCTACTGCTTTAATGTTTCCATTGATATCTCTTGTAAATAAATCGTGAAAATTTCCAATAATATTAATAGAATTCATTGGTGAAAAAAAGGAATTACCATCCGGTTTTTCATTGGTTTTACTATTTGTAAAACTTAATCCTAGATTCAAATTAAGGTTATGAGTAATTACTTGATCTAAATTTAATCTAAAATTGTATCGTTGAAAATCTGTATTCTTAATAATACCTTCATTTTTATAATATGAAGCAGAAGCATAATATTTTGTTTTATCCGTTCCTCCACTAATTGAAATATTATTATCTGTTCCTACAGCATTTCTAAAAATATAGTCGTTGTAATCATATCGATTTACTGCGGTTTTATTTATTAGAGCGGGCGAAAGAATGTCTTGTGTTTGTGCCCCCGTTCCATCCGTAGGTCCACCAAACTTTGTAGGGGATTGGTTTACCTCAACTGATTTTCTTAAAGAACTAAAAATTACTCCTGTTGAAAAACTGATGGTAGGTTTTCCTGTTTTTCCTCGCTTGGTAAAAATTTGTATTACTCCTGCATTAGCTCTTGATCCATAAATAGCTGCTGCAGCTGCCCCATTTAATACTTCTATTTTTTCAATATCAGCAGGATTAATATCTACTAATCTATTTTGACCTATTGTTCCTGTAGTATTACCTCCATCATAACTTGTATTGGTAACTCTATTAGTAGCATTATTCACAATAATTCCATCTACAATATATAAGGGTTCACTAGAACTATTAATAGAACTTATGCCTCTTAATCGTACAGAAAGACCGCCAGCCGGATCCCCACTGTTTTGTGTTATTTGTGCTCCAGGAGTTTTTCCTTGCAAAGCTTGCAAAGCATTAGCTGAAACACCTTTATCTAATTTATTGGCGTTGATAGAACTTACATAACTACCCAATTGCTTTTTAGTTGTTCCGGCAGAGGTTCCGGTTACGACTACTTCATCCAAACCTAAAGCATCTTCTGCAAGTTTAGCATTAACGATGTAGGATGTTTCATTTGTAATTTCAATAGGCTCTTTACTGGTTTTAAACCCCATTCCTGAAAATTGAATGGTATATTTACCAGCTTTGAGTGGGGATGTAAATGTGTAGTTGCCATTAGCATCTGTACTAGTTCCATAGTTAGTATTAAGCACTATTACTGTAATACTCGGTTTTCCATTGCCATCTTTTCCAATAACAGTACCTTTAATGGTTACTTGTGCATAGCTCCAAGAGGCAATAAAAGTTGTAAGTAAGCATGCACATAGATTAGAAAAAATAGATGAAGAAATCATTTGCGGTTTTCTCATGCAATATAGTTTTAGTTAGGTAATATAAAAGACGCTTATATGCTCAGCTCTGGAATTGAATTACGAAAATATTAGATTAATGAGCAGCAAGATAAAGGTTTATTTATAATATTAGTTAAAAAAATAATCCACAATCTACAACCACCATAAAACCCACATGTATTATGTCAATAAAACGCTTTGCTTTCGTTCTCTTTTGTAAATAGTGCTTACTGAACACTTTTGTATAGTTCAACCATAAAGCCTAAGTGTGTATTATAGAATATATTCAGGAATGATACATCAACATAAATTTTTAGAAGCTAACTTGACGTTATATACTTTAGTAGCATAAATATCCCATTAACATCTTATTTTTATTGTTTAAATGAACATACACTTAATTGTATAACAATGAAATATTCTCCTGTTCAGAATTATATCAATGGAAAATTTATTGATTCCAGTTCAACAAAAAAATTAGATGTTGTTTCTCCTTTAGATGGAACATTATTATCTACTGTTCCCATGTCAACTAAAAAAGACTTGGATGATGCTGTAAAATCAGCAAAAGCAGCCTTTCCAGTATGGAGTAAAACACCTATTAAGGAACGAGTACAAGTTTTTTTTCGATATAAATATTTATTAGAAGAACATCTACAATCATTAGCGGAATTATGTACAGAAGAAAATGGAAAAACGATTAGTGAATCTATTGCAGAGATTGAAAAATGCATTGAACTTACAGAGTTTGCAACATCTCTCCCCCAACTTGTTACTGGAGAGGTTTTAGAAGTGAGTAGAGGCGTGGAATGTAGAACAGAGCATGTTCCTCTAGGTGTTGTAGCTTCTATCGTTCCATTTAATTTTCCCAGCATGGTTCCCAATTGGACCATTCCCAATGCTATAGCATTAGGCAATTGTATGATCATAAAACCATCCGAAAAAGTTCCTTTAAGTGTAGGTAAAATAGCTGAATTATTAAAAGAAGCTGGTTTGCCTGATGGCGTATTTAATATTGTACACGGGGATGTTGAAATTGTAGAAGCGATATGCGATCATCCAAACATTGAAGCCGTTTCATTTGTAGGTTCTACCAAAGTGGCCAAAATTGTTTATCAACGTGCAACACACAATTATAAAAGATGTTTAGCATTAGGTGGTGCAAAAAATCATTTAATGGTTTTACCCGATGCTCAAGAAGATATGACGGCAGCCAATGTAGTCGCTAGTATGAGTGGCTGTGCTGGACAACGTTGCATGGCAGCTAGCGCCATGGTTGGCGTTGGCAACATTGATCATATCATTCATAAAATTTGCGAAGAAGCAAAAAAAATTATTCCTGGAAAAAATTTAGGCGCTGTAATCAATAAAGAGTCAAAAGAACGTATTGAAAAATATATTACCGAAGCAGAAAAACAAGGTGCAAAAATTTTAGTAGATGGCCGAAACACCAAAGTAACCGGCAAAGAAAATGGAACGTATGTTGGCCCAACTGTAATAGATTATGTAAAACCAGAAATGAGTGTTGCTAAAGAAGAAATTTTTGGACCCGTAATTAGCATTATGCGCACCAACACCGTTGATGAAGCATTAGCTATTGAAAATGCAAACCCTTATGGTAATGCAGCAAGCGTGTTTACGCAAAATGGAGGTATGGCAAAATATATTATAGAAAAAGCCAGTGCGGGCATGATTGGCGTAAATGTGGGCGTACCCGTACCTCGTGAGCCGTTTAGTTTTGGCGGTTGGAATGAAAGTAAATTTGGTGTAGGTGATATTACCGGAAAAAGTTCTATTGAATTTTGGACCAAATTGAAAAAAACAACGGTAAAATGGAATCCCGAAGCCGGTATAAATTGGATGAGCTAAAGTTTATTTAAATGCTAAATAAAAACGTCATTGCGATCACGCCAACGGCCTGAGAAGCAATCTTCTTTTAAAAGTAGATCAGATTGGTTCACTGCGTTCGCAATCTCATAACCAATAATAAAATTTTATGCTATCAGCTTTATCGCTTTACTCATCTTCGTTGCGTCGCACACTGCAACAATATTTCCTTTAATCAGCAATAGATAAATAATATACGAATGAAAAAAACAACCAATTTAGAAATACATAAAACTCAAATCCCCCCTATTGGGGGCGGAAGGCCCACTATCATTCAAAATAATTTGGATTACACTTTATTTTCTTGGAGTAAACAAAAAGGATTAAATCCTATTGCTGTAGAAAGAGGAGAAGGTATATATCTGTATGACTATGATGGAAAAAGGTATATCGACTTTTCATCGGGATTAATGAATGTAAATATTGGACATGGCAATCAACGCATAACACAAGCGGTTTTAAAGCAAATGCAAGAAGTAGCATATGTTACCCCAAGCTGCATTACAAAAGTTCGTGGCGAATTGGGAAAAAAATTAGCAGCAATTTGTCCAGGCGATTTAAATAAAGCTTTCTTCACATTATGTGGTGCCACCTCTATTGAAAATGCAATTAAGCTTGCTCGCTTGTATACATGCAAACACAAAATATTAACGCGCTATCAATCCTATCATGGATCATCGAATGGCGCTATGACAGCCAGTGGCGATCCTCGTAAACTACCTATAGATAGTCAACAAGCACCCAATTTTGTTCATTTCGATTTACCTTATTTATATCGTTGGGAATATGGAGAAGAAAATCTGTTAAAAGAAGCTATTACCAGTTTAGAACGCATAATTGCATACGAAGGCCCGGAAAATATTGCTGCTATTTTATTAGAAGGCGAAAGCGGTTCATCGGGTTGTTTACAATATCCAGTGGGTTATTTAAAAGCAGTAAGAGACATATGTAGCAACCATAATATTTTATTAATAATAGATGAAGTAATGAGTGGTTTTGGACGTACAGGAAAATGGTTTGGATTCGAAAATCACGGAGTTATTCCAGATATGATTGCCGTGGCAAAAGGTTTAACCTGCGGCTATTTACCTTTTGGCTGCTTAATGGTAAGTGATAAAATCGCTTCTAAGTTTGATGAAACAGTATTAGCATTAGGTTTAACATACTCTGCACATCCCGTAAGTTGCGCCGCCGCACTAGAAACATTAAAAATTTATGAAGATGACAATTTAATTGAAAACGCAGCAGCAATGGGTAAATATATAGATAAGCAAGTAGCAAAATTAAAACAAAAACATACTAGCATTGGCGATTGGCGAAATACAGGACTATTAGGTTGTTTAGAAATTGTAAAAAACAGAAAAACAAAAGAACCCATGGCTCCCTTCAATGCCAAACCTAACCAAATGGAAGTGATGAATAACGTAGCTGCAAAAATTAAAGAATTAGGCATGTACACTTTTGTACGTTGGAACTATATTTTTATTGCACCGCCATTATGTATTACTAAACCACAAATTGATGAAGGATTAGCTATTATTAGTGAAGCGTTGAAAATTGCAGACAAAAACACAATGTAGAATGATGAGTTGATTGTGTAGAGTCGTTTTCTGTCGTCCTGAGCTTGCCCATCCCGCCAAAGGCAGTAGTCGAAAAAATATTCAAATTAAATAGGGCATAGTGGTAAAAAATAGTTAGTTTTTAGAGTTGGAAAAATAAGATTTTTGTATTATCAATCTGAAGAGGAAGTAGGCACTGCTGGAGAGCAACCTACCAGCAATAAGATTGAGGTGCGATAGGATATAATCGTTCAAAAAAGGAGCTTCATTGGCTCCTTTTTTATATTCTGGAGCACCTGATAGCTAAGAAAAACTGATTTATATTAAACCGAATAAATAATATTACAAAATAGCTGTAATATTGCAGATGC